>JAUMFK010000139.1:0-22230 GCA_032119875.1 Rickettsiales bacterium | reverse complement strand
TTATATCCATACAGCTTGAGGCTTTTTTAAGCTTTTTAGCCAAAAAGATGAAGTTAGATTTATTAAATATCTAACAATGTATTTTAAGTTGAAATGGTATTATATAATTAAACAATGTCTTATGTATTTAAAAAATGGTAAATGATATGAGAAAAAATTTAAAAAAGAGATTTTTTCTTTAAACAATTTAAAAAAATTACTACCTACCTCTCAAATTCTTCATAAACTCATCCATAAAACTTTTAAATGAAGATTTTTCAACATATGGAGCAAAAACTGTAGTGCTTGGTTGTGTTGCATAATATTCTTCTCCATCTTGATCAGCAGGTTTTGAAAATCCTACACCATGTCTTTTTTGTATTTCTTCATATCTTTTGTCGAATTCATCTTCTGCATCTGTTGATTGTTCTTTATCTCCTCTTCCTCTTGGAGTAGTGAAACCATCGGTATTTTTTGCATTACCAGCACTCGGTTGATTAGAAGAACTAGCACTCGGTTGATTAGAAGAACTAGCACCAGTTGGATCACCAATACGTCTTTTTTTTTCTGGACTTTCTTTTGAATTATTATTCATATTTTTTAATAATTTAAATTTTAATATTGTGTTATTATCATAAATAACAAGATTACTAATATATTTTTCATTTTTATGGCACTGTTAAATTCAAAATTTGTTTTAATTTTAGTTTTAAGGCTATTTTTAGCCTCATATTAAACATATCGTGTTGTTTGCGTTAGCACAACTGAAATACTGTTGTTTTACGTTAGCACAACTGAAATATTGTTGTTTTACGTTAGCACAACTGAAATACTGTTGTTTTGCATTAGCACAACTGAAATAATTTCTAGCTAAAAATAGCTAAAATTTATACCAAAAATAACCAGTAAAATATAATTTGTAATATAACAGTGTTAAAATATACTAATCTAATAAAATTATCTATTATTTTTTTGTTTTGTCAAGTATTTTTATTGTAAAATAATTATATCAAATCTAACAAAAATATGATAAAGAAATGAGATAATTTTTCAAAAATTCTTTACACTCCAATTTCAACTCTCCTCTTAACAAATCAAGAAATAGTAATTGAAAATAGCGCTCTATATCTATATCTGCATTTAAAACTACTGATTTTGCTTTGTGCATAAGAGCATGTCTGGTTTCATAAGCCCATTTCCACTTTAACCCATCTTCAACCTCTTTTTTACTCATAGAATATAAAACTTGAAGTTTTTTATTGATATCAAGTGTGTCACTTATTCCAAGCAATTCTACAATTGCCATCCAGTAGAACAATAAAGCTGAATTTTCGTTAAAAGTATTTTTTCCTGTTTGAAAAAGTTGCAAAGCTAAACTCACTTGATTAACTTTATCTTGATCGGTAATTTCATTAATCTTCTGCAAAATTTCTAAAAACCCATCACAATTATCTTGCAACAAAAATGGCCCATCAAATTTTTGAGGGAGTTCAATTGAGGGGCCAATTATGCTTTCATTGCCTTTATCAGTGAAAGGCCTTTCTGCATCATATACTATTGAATGAAGAAAATTATTGCCAAGACATAAAGATAAAATCGATTCAAATTCGTTAAGACAATTTTTTGTAATAGATTCATTTCCTTCTTGATCGTCAATTTTGGCAATGTTGAATTCCAAATTTGTTTTAATTTTTTGCTAGTTTTGAGGAGAAATTTTAGCTATTTTTAGCCTCATATTAAATATATTAGGCTAAAAATAGCTGAAATTTATACCAAAAATGGCAAATAAATTAAAATATAATTTGGGATGCAACAGTGCCATTTTATATGGCATAGTTAAAAAAACATAAAATCCTGCTGGTAATTTTTTTTTTACAATATGGTGATTAATCTTAATACCGCCGTGAAGATCTCTATAAAGAAAACCTTGTTCTATAACTGGTAATTCTAGTTCTTCTTTTATTGCAGAGCAAATCATTGATAAGTTGGAGTTTTTAAAATCGATCTTCTTTTCAAAGATTTTTTTGAGATAATCATTGTTAAAATCGTTCAAAGTTAAAAAGGAGCTGTAAATTCTTAACCAAAAAGATGATTTGTTTAAATCTTTAAAAACTGCCTTATCAACAAAATCTGGGATATCTTTCATATTTTTTAATCTCTTAAACCGCAATCGGCAAAAACCAAATATTTGTAAGTAGTAAGTTGCTCAAGCCCAACTGGCCCTCTAGCATGAAGCTTGCCTGTGGCAATGCCAACTTCGGCACCTAAACCAAATTCGCCACCATCGGCAAATTGAGTAGAAGCATTGTGCATTACAATGGCAGAATCGATTTGTTGTAAAAATTGACTAGCAACTTGGCTATTTTCGGTTATGATGCTTTCGGTATGTGAAGAGCTGTGAGTGTTTATCCAGTCAATTGCCATATTGAGATTTTCAACAATTTTTAAAGAAACAATTTTATCGAGATATTCTTGGTAATAATCTTGAGTGGTTGCAGGCAAAATATAAGGGCTTAAATTACATGATAAATCATCGCCCCTAATTTCGCATTGTTTTTCTTGCAAATGCTGGCACAATAAAGGCACAAATTGACTGGCGATAACATGATCAACCAACAAAGATTCGGTTGCTCCGCAAATGCCAGTTCTGCGCAATTTGGCATTGAGTATAATTTTAATTGCCTTGTCAAAGTTAGCATCGGCATGAACATAAGTGTGACAATTGCCATCGAGATGTTTAAACAAGGGTATTTTGGTGTTATCGGCAATAGCAGAAATCAATGATTTGCCCCCTCTTGGAATAATAACATCAATAAATTGTGGCAATTGCAATAGTTGTTGTAAAAAATTACGCTCGTTATTATAGCAAAATGATATAATATTGCTATCGAGATTAAAATTTTGTAATACTTTTTTGTAAATATCAGCAATTACTTTTGAGCTTTGATAAGAATCAGAACCGCAACGAAGCATTGCCACATTGCCCGATTTTATAGCAAGAGCAGAAACATCAGAAGTTACATTGGGGCGTGATTCATAAACTACCAACAAAACTCCTATTGGCACTGATATTCGTTTAATATTTAAGCCATTATTTCTGCTTGTATTATAGCTAATTTTATCAACAGGATCTGGTAAATTTGCAATTTCAACAATAGATTGAGAAATATTGTTAAGGGTTTTTTCGGTTAAAATTAATCTATCAATTTTGCTTGGCTCTAAATTGTTTTGTTTAGCATTTTCTAGATCAAGATTATTAGCTTGCAAAATATGTGAAGAATTATTGATAATTTCTTGAGAAACTTGCAATAAAATTTCATTTTTTAGTTGAGTAGATAAATTGGCAATATTTTTTTTTGCTAAAAAAGCCTGTTTAGCAAAATTTATTGCTGAAATGTTTGTAGAATTATTAGATTTGATCATAAGAAATTGTTTCAACGAAAGCCCCATTATGAGTTGTTGCACCATATTTAGCAGATCCAACTGTTTGGGCATATTTCCAGATCGCCCCCGAATTATATTGAGTTTTTTTGGCTTGCCATTGATTTTTTCGAGTTTGTAAAATATCGTTTGAAACTTCAAGAGTAATATTGCCGTTTTTAGCATCGATAGTAATTTTATCACCATCAACAATTAAGGCAATAACACCGCCAACCGCCGCCTCGGGGCTTACATGCCCAACACAAAAACCCCTAGTGCCACCAGAAAACCTGCCGTCGGTAATGAGGGCAACTTCTTTTCCCATGCCCTGACCATAAATTGCCGAAGTAGTTGCCAACATTTCACGCATACCCGGACCGCCTTTTGGACCTTCATAGCGAATAACCAATACATCGCCAGCTTGATATTGTTTATTTTTTACTGCTTCAAAACAATCTTCTTCACAATCAAAACAACGAGCAACTCCGCTAAAATATAGCTCAGATTCTTGCATACCTGCCACTTTTACTACTGCACCTTCTTGTGCTAAATTACCTTGCAAAACAACAACTCCACCTGTTTTGGCAAGAGGCTTGCTTGGCAAATTTACAACATCTTGATTATAGTTAAACTTAATGTTTGCCAAATTTTCTGCCATGGTTTTGCCAGTAACAGTAAGGCAATTGCCATGAATATAGCCAGCATCTAGCAAAACTTTTAACACCATTTGCACCCCGCCTGCTTCGTAAAGATCTTTGGCAACATATTTTCCGCCTGGTTTCATATTGGCAATATAAGGAGTTTTAGCAAAAATTTTACCAATATCAAATACATCAAAATTAATACCGCATTCGTTGGCAATAGCAGGCAAATGCAAAACTGCATTAGTAGAACCACCTGTTGCAGCCACAATTGTTGCGGCATTTTCTAGAGATTGTTTAGTTACAATATCTCTTGCTTTGATACTTAAATTAATAAGATTCATAACTGCTTTACCAGAATGATAAGCATATTCGTCTCTAGATTGATAAGGAGCAGGAGCACCAGAAGAACCGGGCAAAGCCAAGCCAATTGCTTCGCTTACACAAGCCATTGTGTTGGCAGTAAACTGCCCCCCGCAAGCTCCAGCAGATGGGCAAGCTGCTTTTGCTAATAAGTTCAGATCAAAAGAAGTCATTGTGCCTGCATCTCTTTTACCAACACCCTCAAAAACATCAACAATAGTAACATCATTTCCTTGAAATTTTCCAGGCAAAATAGAGCCACCATACATAAAAACCGAAGGAATATTAAGGCGACACATTGCCATCATCATAGCAGGCAAAGATTTATCACAACCAGCAATGCCCACCAAAGCATCATAGCAATGACCACGCACAGTGAGCTCAATAGAATCGGCAATAACTTCGCGAGAAACCAAAGAAGATTTCATGCCTTGATGACCGTTGGCAATGCCATCGGTTACAGTGATGGTGGTAAATTCACGAGGAGTTCCGTTATTATCTTTTACTCCTTGTTTGGCAGGTTGAGCTTGCCTTGAGAGTGCTATATTGCAAGGGGCGGCTTCGTTCCAAGCGGTAACAACACCCACAAAAGGTTTTTGCAGATCTTCTTCGGTTAAACCATTAGGATAAAGATCGGTTTGAAGATTATAAAGCATTGTTTTTCTAGCTTCACAACCGTGTTTTTTGGTTACATATCGAGAAGGTAGATTTTGCAAGTAGTTGTTAGACATGGTTGTTATTTGATATTGATTTTAGCTTGCTCTAGCGATTTTTCAATAAAATCTTCGACAGCTAGTTTGGCAAGATTTTCAGCTAACTGCTCTTTGGCTTTTTCAAAAGGTAAAATTTCGGCTTTTCTAGTTTGCTGGAGTTGCACAATAAACCAAGAATCGGCAACTTCAATGGGCTTGGTAATTTGACTTTTTTTGAGTTGTTTTAAATTTTCAACTAAAGATTTTGGTAGATTATCTTCAAAAATAAAGCCTAAATTACCGCCTTTTTTAGCGGTTTCTTTATCAATTGAGCTTTGTTTAGCTTGTTTAGCAAAATTGCTTGGATTTTTTACTAATTTTTGATAGATTTCTTCGGCTTTTTTTTGGTTATCAACTGCAATATAACTAATTTTAAAATCGAGTTTATTTTGGCTTTTTTCTAGCAATTCGTTGTAGTTTTTTTGCACATTTTTTTCAGCCTTAGCATTATTTACTAAATAATTATAAAGTTTTTGTTTTAAAAATTCTTGTTTAAAATTTTTAACAGCTTGTTTATAAGATTCTTCTTGCTTAAAGCCTTGTTTTTGCGCTTCTTGATAAATGATTTTTTGCAGAATCATTTCTTTGATAACAAGCTCTTGTTGATCTTTTTTTAAGTCGGTAAATTTTAAATCTTTGAGTTTTTCATTTTTATTGGCAATTTTATCGAATTCTAGTTGTGCCGCAGCTAAAGTAATTTCGCCTTTATTATAGGTGGCGATAATGGTTTTTTCGGCGGTAGTTTTTTGTGAAAAAATTGCACAAGAAAAAGTAAAAAAAGCTAAAAATAAAGCAAGCAAAGTTTTTTTCATGGGTTTAAGAATTAAGATTAAAAAAATAATAAAAACATTGTATTAAAAATGTTTAGTGCAACATTTTTATTGATAAATTTTAGCTTATTTTGTTTTAATTTTGCAAGTCATTTTGTTGATTTTTTAACAAAAATATTGCCAAATGTATAAAAATTAAATTAAGCAAAAATAAAATAGTAATTTTTATTAAATTTAGCCAACTAAAATAATTTAAAATACTAGCTAAAAAAACCATCGGCAAAACATAAGCATAATATGCTATTAAAACACTAAACAGAATTTGATTTTGTTTAGTTTGTAAAATTGCCACAACACCAATTAAATTAAGAATGCAAATTGTGAAAACCGCTAAAAAAATAACCATATTCATAAAATTATTGACAAATATTTCGGATTCTGCCGTAGGCTTTTACAATGCCTTTTAGAGAATATTCGTCGATAGCATAAGTGCCAACCGCAGAATCGCTACGTATTCTTACTCTTGAGCCATTTAATAAAGTTTGAATAATATTTATATCTTCTTGTTTAGTTTTTGCCCAAGCAATTTCGCTTTTAGTTTTGAGACGAAATTGATAAGAATCGATAAGTAAAAAAATATTACTATTTAGTTTAAATTCGTAGCCACCATAAATACTTATTTCTTCGCTACGAGTTTTTTGAAATCGAGTAATCATGAGATAAGGTTTTTTTCTAGAGCTATGATCGGTATCAGAAAAAATAGGATGAGAAACCATATAACATAATTTGAATTCTTTATCTTCTGGATCTGGCATTTCATAGATAAACCAATTAAAAGATGTGCTATCAATAATTTGAGCAGAGACTGATTTATTAATTAAAAATATAAATATTAGGTAAAAAATAATTTTTTTCATATTTTTTTAAGAAATTCGCAAAGAAGCATATTGCAAAATATGTTGTAAATGTTGTTTTGCTAAAGAATTTGGAAATATATCTAGCTGTTGATTAGCACTTATGAAAAATTTATGGGCAATATTTTTGCTTTCGTTAATTGAATTATATTTATCTAATAAATCAAGAATCAAGATAAGATTTTTTTCGCTAGTGTTTTGATTTTGAAGATTATAAGAAAATAATTCGGTAATGGTTTTAAAATCGGTTTCGTTAGCTTTTGTTAAAGCTAAAATTATGGGTAAGGTAATTTTTCCTTCAAAAAAATCGCCACCAATGTTTTTGCCTAATTCTTGTTGATTAGCTGTATAATCTAAAATATCATCGACAATTTGAAAAATCATGCCTAAATCAGAGCCAAATTGTTGTAAATGTGAAATTTGCTTATCTGAAGCCTGATTAATAATGCCGCCAACTTCACAAGATGCTGAAAATAAAACAGCGGTTTTGCCAAAAATAATATCGCAATATTGTTGATAAGTAATGAGTGGATTATTTGAATATTGCAGTTGCAAAACTTCGCCATCGGCAATAATCGAAGAGGTTTTAGCTAATAAATGCAATGCTGATAAATTTTGGGTTTTAACCATTATTTGAAATGCCAAAGAAAATAAATAATCACCAACTAAAATACTTGCCTTATTATCGTGCAAAGCATTGGCGGTTTTTTTGCCTCGCCGCACCTGACTGTTATCAATAACATCATCGTGAAGCAGAGTGGCGGTATGAATAATTTCAACCGCCGCAGCTAAATAATGTTGGGCAGAAATATTTTGATTACCACAAAGTTTAGCGGTTGCTAATAATAAAATTGGCCTAATTCTTTTGCCGCCAGAACTAAATAAATTTTGAGTTATTTCGGCAATTAAATTAGATTTTCCAGAAGCAGAATTTAAAATAATTTTTTCTATTTCTGCGAGATCAGAAGAAAAGTAATTAAATAAATTTTGAAAGTTTTTGCTAATTTCTTGTTGTTGAAAACTTGTATTAAACATATCTGAAATATTGGTTTTTATTTAGGTTATTGGATATTTTAAAACTAATCTGGTAAAAAATCAAATACAAATTTCTTCTAAATAAAAATTTGCAGGTAAATGAAAATCACCTAAAAATTCTTGCACCAAGGCCAAAGCGGTTACTATGGCGGTATCTGATCTTAAAATTCTTGGTCCTAAATTAAGTGCAAAACAATTTTCTTGTTGTAAAATTAAAAATTGCTCTTCTTGGCTAAATCCACCTTCTGGACCTATTAAAATTATAATTTTTTGGTTTTGATTATTTTTGATAATAGTTGGTAAAATTTTACTAGCTTGTGTTGCATTGCCGTTTTCGTTGCAAAATAGTAAAATATCTTGAGGATTTTTATTATTTAAAAATATTAAAAGCTTTGTGAGTGGTAAAATATTTGGTAATAAATTTCGACCGCATTGCTCGGTTGCTTCTTTAACATTGGTAAAAAATTTTTCGCTATTAAAATTAGCAACCACAGTTCGTTGAGTTATGAGAGGTTGAAAGCATCCTACCCCCATTTCGGTTGCTTTACTTGCCACATAATCGAGCCTCACATTTTTAATAAGAGCAAATGCTAATATAATATTGCTTTCTGGCTGACTTTTAGTTAAGTGCCGACTAATTTCTAGTTCGAGTTGTTTTTTGTAAATAATGCTGATTTTTGCCAAAAAACTACCCTGATTTTGGTTAAAAATAATTACTTCATTGCCAATATTTAACCTTAACACATTAATTAAATAGTTGAAATCATTAAAATCAAGCAAAACTTTTTGTTGCTTTTGTTGTGTTTGATAATTAAAATTAGCAATAAAAAGCCTAGGTATTGCTTTTTTATTAGTTAATTTATCTTTTTTTAGCATGCTTTGGTTATTAAGTTTAATTATTTTTTTTGTTGCTATAAAATTATTACATAAAAAAATAACTTTGGCAAGATTAAAAAACAATAAAAATAATCGCTCTACTTCTTTACCAAATCATTATTGTTTTGGTTATGGTTTTTTAGGAGTTATATTTATTTTGTGTTTGCCTTTTGCATCTTTTTTTAGTTTATTGTTATTAATATTAAATTACTTTTTATTTTTATGGTTGGCAAAAATTAATTTTAATATCAAAAAAGCTCTCGAAAATTTTTTTATAAAATTACTCGGTTTTAATGCTTTATTTGGCATTGTCATTACAGTTAGTATTGTTGTGGTTATTTTTGTTGAATCTTATCGTTTTTTTCAATTAGTTTCGCCACTTGATTTTTTCTTTAATACTCAATGGAATCCTCAAGTAGCTAACATTTATGAGCCAGAAACTCTTAAAAATTCTTTCGGTATTTTACCAGTATTGCTTGGCACTATACTAATTGCTTTTATTGCCATGTGTATTGCAATACCTATGGGAATTTTTGGGGCGGTATACTTAACTTTTTATAGCAACTCTGCTGTGCGAAATTGGTTAAAACCAATTCTCGAAATTTTAGCAGGTGTGCCAACCATTGTTTATGGCTATTTTGCTATTATTTTTGTGGTTCCTTTTATAAAAATGTGTTTTGCATTTTTTGGCATAAGCATAGCTTCTGAAAATGCTCTTTCTTGCGGTTTAGTAATGGGCATAATGATAACTCCTTTTGTGCTTTCATTTACCGAAGATGCTTTATTTGCAGTGCCTAAAAATCTGCAAGACGGTTCTTTAGCTTTAGGTAGCACTAAATCAGAAATGATTCTTAATGTTGCCCTACCCTTTGCAACTCCACACATTGTTTCCGCCTTAATTTTAGCTGTTTCTAGAGCAATTGGCGAAACCATGATTGTAGTTATGTCGGCTGGTCTTATTGCTAATCTAACCATAAACCCACTTAATTCGGTAAGCACAGCCACAGTGCAAATTGTTACACTTCTCACAGGAGATCAAGAATTTAATAGCCCTAAAACTCTTTCGGCTTTTGCAATTGCATTAAGTTTATTTATTATCACTTTTTGCTTTAATATTTTAGCAGTTTATATTGCTAAAAAACTACATAAAAAATACTCATGATTAATATTATTCAAATATTTTTTAATAAAATAAGCAA
Organism: Rickettsiales bacterium; assembly: GCA_032119875.1. Lineage (GTDB taxonomy): Bacteria > Pseudomonadota > Alphaproteobacteria > Rickettsiales > UBA1997 > CAILUF01. The sequence goes on along the minus strand of JAUMFK010000139.1, from coordinate 12,281 downwards.
TAAAAGTATCAGAATCAGCTTATATCGAGCTTTAATCTATACTTTTGGGCATATTTTAATTGCCATTATTTGCAACAGATTAATCACTAATGCCAGTCTTGAGCTTGCCACTCTTGATGCCATTATAGAGCCCGCTATTAATGGAGTATGGTTTTTTGTTCTTGATCGCTTTTGGTTTAGTAAAAAATAATTATAAAAAGCCATCTTGCATTATAAAAAATAAGATGTTATAATTTTTTATAAATTTTTTGGCGGAGTAGCTCAGTTGGTAGAGCAGCGGGATCATAATCCGTTTGTCGGGGGTTCAATTCCCTCCTCCGCTACCACTGCTATCATAGCTCAGCGGTAGAGCACTTCATTGGTAATGAAGAGGTCGGTGGTTCAATCCCACTTGATAGCACCATCTCTATTTTTAAAATGGCACTACAACTAATTATTGGTTATTTTGCAGCATTCTGCACTTCAATAAGTTTTTTACCACAAGTTATATTAATTATCAAAACTAAAAACACCTCTGCTATTTCTTTGCCGATGTATTTTATCTATATTTCTGGAGTTATTTTATGGTCGGTTTATGGTTTTTTAATTAACGATAAAGTGATTATTATTGCTAATATTTTTACTTTATTTTTAGCTGGTATTGTGCTTTTTTTTAAACTTAAAAACGATTTTTTTAATTTAAATTAATGGTGCAAAATAATTTTATAAAAACCTTCTTGACTGCATAAATATTTTTGCCTAAAATTTTTTTGCAAATGTTACATCTAAAATTTACTATAAATTTAAAATGCCACATTTTAGTTTTGGGTTCAAAATTAAATTATAGTAACAAAATATGGTTACCCACAATAAAATAGCAATCTTTGATACCACTCTGCGTGATGGCGAGCAGGCACCAGGTGCCACCATGAACATCGAAGAAAAAATTTTGGTTGCCAAATCTCTTGAATCTTTGGGGGTTGATGTTATTGAGGCTGGTTTCCCTGCCTCTTCTAATGGCGATTTTTCTTGTGTTGAAAGAATTTCTAAAACTATTAAAAACTCAATTATTTGCGGGTTGTGTCGGGCAAAAGAATCTGATATCTCAATTACCGCTAAAGCAATTGCTTCTGCTTCAATGCAACGCATCCATACTTTTATTGCAACTTCACCAATTCATATGCAATACAAGTTAAAAATGCAACCATCAGAGGTTTTGCAATTAATTGCCTCTTCTGTAAAATTTGCCAGAAATAATGTTTCACAAGTTGAATGGTCGGCCGAAGATGCCACTCGATCTGATCCAGATTTTTTATTTAAAGCCATTGAAACAGCCATAAATAATGGGGCCACTATCATTAATTTACCAGATACTGTTGGCTATACCACTCCCGAGCAGTATTTTGAATTAATCAAAAATGTTAAAAACAATGTAACAAATATTGATAAAGCCATAATTTCTGTGCATTGCCACGACGATCTTGGCTTGGCAACAGCAAATTCTTTGGCTGGTGTTTTAGCAGGAGCAAAGCAAATTGAATGCACAATTAACGGCATTGGCGAAAGAGCTGGTAATACCGCCCTTGAAGAAGTTGTTATGGCAATTAAAACCAGATCAGATTTTTATCAAGCTATTACAAACATTGAAACCACACAAATTTCACGCATCTCAAAACTTATATCTAGCATCACTGGTTTTGCTGTGCCACCAAACAAAGCTATTGTTGGTTCTAATGCTTTTGCCCACGAAAGCGGTATTCATCAAGATGGTATTTTAAAAAATAGGCAAACCTACGAAATTATTAATCCAGAAACCGTTGGAGTTGAAAAAACTTCACTTAAACTTGGCAAACTATCTGGCAGAGCGGCTTTTAAAGATCGGTTAAAATATTTAGGATACGATATTTCAGAAGAGCTTTTAAATCAAGCCTTTACAAACTTTAAAAATCTTGCCGACAAAAAAAAAGAAGTCTCTGATGCTGATTTAATTTCTTTAATCGACAACTCTATTACTCATAAAAATTCTACTTATCAATTGCTTGATTTATTAGTAAATTGTGGCAATAATAAAAATGCAGAGGTTTTTTTGAAAATAAAAGTTGACACTAATATAAAAGAAGTTAATTTTATATCAAAAGATGGTCCTGTAGATGCTATTTTTTCTGGCATAAATCAGTTAATTTTGCATCAAGCAACTCTTGAATTATACCAAGTTCAGGCAGTTACTGCCGGTACCGATGCCCAGGCTAGTGTTTTGGTGCGTCTTTGTCAAAATGGTAGAATTTTTTCAGCTAATGGTGCAAGCACTGATGTTTTAGTTGCTTCTGCTTTAGCTTATCTTAATTGTCTTGAAAAACTTAAAAATCTCTAGGAGAAAACTTAATGTCTATACTTTCTAGTCTGTTGCCAAAAATGTCTTTTGTTTCAAAAGATGTTGCTATCGATCTTGGAACAGCAAATACTTTGGTTTATGTTGCAGGTCAAGGTGTTGTTTTAAACGAACCATCTGTGGTTGCTATTTTAAACGAACCAGGCGGAGTAATGATTCCCTGTGCATTTGGTAGCACTGCTAAAATGATGCTAGGCAGAACTCCTGCCAAAATTGAAGCTATTCGACCTTTAAAAGATGGTGTAATTGCCGATTTTAAAATTGCAGCCGAAATGATTAAACACTTCATTAGAGAAGTTAATCAAACTAAAAGCTGGCTAGGTCCTAGGGTTATAATTTGTGTTCCTTCTGGCTCAACTCCTGTCGAAAGAAGAGCTATTCAAGAGGCCGCAGAGGGTGCTGGGGCGAATGAAGTTTATCTTATCGAAGAGCCTATGGCAGCAGCTATTGGTGCTAACTTACCTGTAACCGAACCAACTGGCTCTATGATTGTTGATATCGGTGGCGGCACTACCGAAGTTGGTATTTTATCTTTAGGTGGCATAGTTTATTCTCGATCTGTTAGGGTTGGTGGCGATAAAATGGATGAAGCAATTATTTCTTATATTCGTCGATACCAAAACTTACTAATTGGCGAATCTACCGCAGAAAGAATTAAAAAAACCATTGGCGCAGCTTGCAGACCAGAAAACGGTGACGGAGCCACAATTGAAGTTAAAGGGCGCGATCTTTCTAACGGCATTCCACGCGAAATGATTCTTACCGAAAGACAAATCTCTGAAAGCTTAATGGAAACTGTCGAACAAATTGTCGATGCTATCAAAGTTGCTCTCGAATGCACTCCTCCCGAACTATCTTCCGATATCGTTGAAAGAGGTATTGTTCTTTCTGGCGGTGGCGCTTTATTAAAAAATCTCGATCATGTAGTAAGGCAGGCAACTGGTCTACCAGTTTTTGTAGCTGAAGATCCTCTGCTTTGTGTAGTTAATGGTTGCGGTAAAGTTCTAGAAAATATGAAAATGTTTAGAGCAACATTATTTCGTCAAGATTCTTAAATAAATGAACAATTATGTAAATTATAATGTCAAAAAATCTAATTTGGCATTAAAACATAGTTTTAGTTTAATATTTAAAAAAATTGAAACTATGTTTTTTATCATTTTATCATTAACTTTAATTATTATTAGCAAAATTCAACCAAATTTTACTTCTGGTATTTCTAATGTTATAGTTAATATTTCTGCACCTATATCTAGCATTATTTCTTGGCCTTTCAATACTGCAATATCACTTGTAACAAACTTTAATGAGTTAGTAAAGGCTAAAGAAGATAACAGAATATTAAAAGAACAGCTAAACGAATTAAATCAGTATTACCTAACTTCTCTTGCTATCTACGAAGAAAATAAAGAATTAAGAAATTCTCTAAATTTTGTTAAACCCAGATTGCAAAACTATCAAATGGCTGAAGTTGTTGGCTTTTCTCAATCAGTTTTTAATAATAGTTTGATAATTATTACCGCCAAAGAGCGAGATATAAAACTCGGGCAGATTGTTCTTGGAAAAAGAGGTGTAGTTGGTAGAATTGAAAGTTTCGATGTTGATACCAAAAAATCTAGAGTTTTACTTACCACCGATTCTCGTTCAAAAATTCCTATTATCACCTCTAATTCTAGAAGTAGAGGAATTTTAGCAGGCATAAACAACAATATGATGGAAATTTTATATTTATCTAAACATCATCGAGTGAAAGTAAAAGATAAAGTCTACACTTCTGGCGACGGCGATACTCTGCCACCTGGTTTATTAATTGGAGTTGTTGATAAAGTTGATAAAAATTCGGTTTTCGTTAACCCCGTAGAAAAAATAAACGATTTAAATGTAGTTACAGTTGTTAATTATTAAATTTTATGAAATTTTTTCACTTAATAGATACTCACTGCCATCTTGATTTAATAACTGAAAAACAACTTGATATTCTAAAAATTTTACAAAATTGCCTACAAAATAAAGTTGATATTTTACAAACTATCTGCACAAAAGTTAGTCTTTTTGAAAAAAAAATATTACCCTACACAAATTATGCTAATGTTTTTTGTTCGATAGGCAATCATCCTTGCTATGTAGCAGAAGAACCACAAATTACCGCCCAACAAATTATTGATTTTATTAATAAATATCCTAAAATTATTAGCATTGGCGAAACTGGTCTTGATTATTATCATAGCAATAAATTTATTGATTTGCAAAAACAATCTTTTATTGAACATATTATTGCTTCGCAAATTACTCAACTTCCCTTAATAGTACACACCAGATCGGCAGATACAGATACTATACATATTTTACAAAAATATCTTGCAATAAAAAAATTTCCAGTGGTTTTACATTGTTTTTCTGGCTCGCCAATTCTTACCGATTTTGCTTTACAGTTTGGTATTTATATGTCTATTGCTGGCATTGTTACTTTTAAAAATGCTTATGAATTACAAGATTCGGTAAAAAAAATACCTCTTGATTTATTATTACTTGAAACCGATTCACCTTATTTAGCTCCAACCCCTCATCGCGGCAAGATTAACCAACCTGCCTATGTTTTAGAAGTTGCAAAATTTATAGCCAATCTCAAAAATATCAGTTTAGAAGAAATTATTAATGCTACCACAAATAATTTTTACCAAATATTTAATAGAAAAAATACCTAATACCATTTCAACTTTAAAATTAATCAATCTAACTTCATCTTTTTGGCTAAAAAGCTTCAAAAAGCCTCAAGCTGTATGGATATACAGCTTTCGTTTTTTAAAGTTTTTATCTCAAAAATATTTTGTTAGATTGATTAATTTTAAAGTTGAAATGGTATAATTTAGGATGCAACAGTGCCTTTAACTAAAAATAATAAGCAGCACCAATGTTTACTTGGGTCATGCTTGGAATTTTTGCAAGAAGAAGATTACTATCTTTTTTGATATTAAGATGAATATATTTTGCCTGTGTTCTTAATGAAAGATTTGTCAAAATAAAATATTCAAGACCAAAACCAACTGATGGAGCTAATTTATTAATTGATCTTTTGTTAGAAACTTCTATATTATCCATATTTGCCATATTTATTATCTCTATTTTTTCATTAATATTGATTTTATTATAACTAGCACCAACAATAGCAAACACTAAAAAGTTATCGTTAATTTTTATATATGGTTTAAAATCTAAAGAGATATTTTTGGTTTTAATTTGAAAATTTGTTTTATCAAGTGTAATACTTGCATCATCAGATAAAACATGAGGATTTTTCTTTTTTCTAGCAGAGCTTTGAGTATAAGAGGTTTCTATTTTTAAGAAATCTAACATATCAACACCGGCAAAAACAGAGGGATTAATTGAATTGTTTTTATGATAATTTGCAACATCCATTGCATTAGAATCTGTGAATTCATCATTATTTGTGTTAAGATCTAAATCTTGGCGCGAAGCATCAAGACCCAGATAAAATTTAGCATCAGAAGCATAGGAAAAATTAGATATAGCCACAAAAACAAAAATTGCTTTTGTGAAAGTATTTTTTAAATTTAACATTGTTAATTGAATTTTTTATTAATAATTATACCGCTTTATAAATTATCAAGCTAGAGGCCAAATTTTGGCATTGTTGAATTCCAAATTTGTTTTAATTTTAGTTTTGAGGAGAAATTTTAGCTATTTTTAACCTCATATTCAACATATCGTGTTGCTTACGTTAGCACAACTGAAAGTTATATCATACTAAAAATAGCTAAAATTTATACCAAAAATGGTAAATAAATTAAAATAAATTTGGGATGCAACAGTGCCATAATATATTTAGTCAATATTAAAATCAACTAAAATTTTCTAGATCCTAAATTAGTTTAGAACCTTAATTTAATAATTTATTAAAATTGACATTGATTACAAAAATAACTAGATCGACCAGATTGTGTTATTTTTTGAATTAAATTATGGCAAATTGGGCAGTTTTTTTTAGAATAAACTAAATGTAATTGTTGAAAATTTCCCAAATCTCCATTGGTATTTCTATAATTGTTAATTGACGATCCCTTGTGTTCTATAGCTAAATTTAAGATCTTTTTAATATTTTGTATTAAAATTGTAATTTGTGTAAGATTTAATTTTTTAGAAATTGTTGTAGGTAAAATTTTACTGGCAAATAAAATTTCATTTGCATAAATATTGCCAATGCCAACAACAATTTTATTATCCATTAAGCTTGTTTTGATGTTTAAATTTTTATTTTTTAATGCTTTATATAAATAATCAGCATCAAAATTATCAGTAAGTGGCTCAAGACCAAGATGTTGTAAAAATTTATGTTGCAATAATTTATGCTGATAAAATAAATCAAGAAAACCAAATCTTCTAATATCGCTAAATTCAAGCCAAAATTCTTGCTGTTCTTTTTTTATTAAACAAGCAAAATGTAAATGTTTTTGCTGATGAAAAGTTGTTTTTATACATAAATTACCAGTCATTCCAAGATGAATCAATAATAAATAATTGTCAGTAAGATATATCAATAAATAACGGGCTCTTCGAGTAATAGAAATAATTATTTTGTTTTGCAATTGTTGCAAAGGCAAAGTAGATTGATAGCGAAGTTTATAATTAGATGTAAAAACTTGTAATATTTCCGACGAAACAAGATGTTGTAGACCTAATTTTATATTTTCAACTTCTGGTAATTCTGGCATTTTTTAATGAAATTATTTTGATTATAATAACATTTTTATTAATTAAAGCCATATTATGGCACTGTTAAATTACAAAGGCTCTAGACAATTTTAGAGAGGATTTTCTCTAATTATTTTCAACAAAATTTTAGATAAATTTTGTTTTTTCAAATCTAAACTCACTTTCTTTTAAATGCAACATAAACTTATGGGCAAGATAAACTTTTCATCGGTTAATGTGAGGTTAAATTTTATCAATATTTTCTTTGATAACTGCTAAAAAGATTCTATGCCATTGACATGATTTTTGCCTCTGGCAAATTCATTTTTTGCCAAAAGATTTTATTTAAAACTCTATGGTGAGTATAGCCATTTAATACCATTTCAACTTTAAAATTAATCAATCTAAAAATGTATGTTAAGTTGAAATGATATATTTGTTTTGCCCAAGTTTCATTCTAGGTAAATTATGGCTTTAGTAGATATTAAAATCAACTAAAATTGTCTAGAGCCTATGTCACATCCCAAATTTGTTTTAATTTTAGTTTTGGTACAAATCTCATTGATAATTCCAAATTTAGCTTCATCTTTTTAGCTAAACATAATATCTTGCGGTTTCTATAATGGCAATGTTGTATTTTAAATTTATTTTACTGGCTATTTTTGGTCAAATTTTACCATTTTTAACCAAATATTATTTTAGTTGTGCTAGCTAATGCAACAACACTATATGTTAAATATATGGCTAAAATAATTAAAAATCTTCTCAAAACTAAAATTAAAACAAATTTAAAATATAACAGTGCTATTACAACGAAATGTTTTTAAAATAAAAAGATAAAACCACTGCCTAGCTCTTGCTCTATCTCCAAAGAATTTATTTTGCAAATAGAGCAAGTGAATAAAATTTATCGTTTATGTAAGTAATAAAATAAAATGTTTATACTGCTAATAAAACAAAAGATGATTGTATTATTAACTAAAAAAACCTCCACCAAAAGGGAATTTTCTTTTTGGCTTATCTTCTAATCTATCTTTGTTACCGCGATCTTTTTCTTTGTTATCACGATCTCTATCGGAGTTATGATCTCTATCTCTGCGATAACCACCTCTATCACCTCTGTCATTTCTATCGCCTCTGTCGTTTCTATCGCCACGATTTCCTCTGTCGCCACGATCGTTTCTATCTTTATTATTTCTATCAGATCTACCCCTGTCTCTTTCACCACCATTATTTTTAGCAAATTCTCTTTCATCTATAATTTGTGGTTTATTAAGTATTTTATCAGAGATATCTTCGCCAGTTGTTTGATCTACACAACGATAACTAAGTTTTGGTCTGCCTTTTTTATCAAAACCAATAACTTTTACTTTTATAATATCGCCTTCATTAATAACATCTTCAACAAATTCTATACGATGATCGGCAAGTTCTGAAATATGAACGAATCCATCTTTATTTTCAGAAATACTAATAAAAGCACCAGCATCTATAACTTTCGCAACAGGGCCTTGAAATAAATCACCTATTTGCGGTTCAAAAGTTATGCTTTCTATCATGGCGGTTGCTTTTTTAATTGATTCTACATTGCTGGCAGAGATTTTTACTAAACCACTATCTTCAATATCAACTACTGCCCCAGACTTTGCACAAATATCTTTTATTACTACACCTCTAGAACCTATTACTTCTCTTATTTTATCTTTAGAAATAGTCATGGTTTCAACTCTTGGAACCCTGTTATTATCTGTTCTAGAAGAAGAAATTATATCGTTCATTTTTTGCAAAATATAAAGCTTTCCAGTGCAGGCTTGAGTTAGTGCTTTTTGCATTATTTCTAGGTTAATACCAGTGATTTTAATATCCATCTGTAATGCAGTAATGCCATGGCTTGTGCCAGCGACTTTAAAATCCATATCGCCTAGATGATCTTCATCTCCCATGATATCGGATAAAATAACATAATCTTCACCTTCTTTAATTAAGCCCATAGCAATGCCAGATACTGCAGATTTAATTGGCACTCCAGCATCCATCAGAGCTAGAGATGTTCCGCAGACTGTTGCCATAGAAGAAGAACCATTTGATTCGGTTATTTCTGAAACAACTCTGGTTGTATATGAAAAATCTTTCTCGTTAGGATATATTGGATTTATTGATCTCCATGCTAATTTACCATGACCTATTTCTCTTCTGCCCGGAGATTTTAAAGCACCAACCTCACCCACAGAATATGGCGGAAAGTTATAATGCAACATAAAAGACTCTTCTGCAAGTGTGTTTTCAAGATTTTCTATTAACTGTTTATCTTTTGGATCTGCCCCTAAAGTGGCAACTACCAAGGCTTGAGTTTCGCCCCTAGTAAATAAGGCACTACCATGAACTTTTGGCAAAAAGCCAACTTCAATTGCTATTTCTCTTATTTGATCTGGTTTTCTGCCGTCAATTCGTAAATTATTTTTTAAAATATCAATTCGCACAATATCTTGAGATAATTGTTTAAAGATTGATTTTAATAATTTTTCATCGATACATTTTTCAAGATTGAGAAATTTTTCTTTAATATCTAATTCAATTGCATCAAGATCTTGTGATCGGGCTTGTTTTTCGAGTTTTTTGTATGATAAAATGAGTCTGTTTTCAATAAATTTAGTTATTTCTTGCTTGAGTTCTTGATTGTTTTTTTGAGAGATAGTTAATTTTGATTCGCCAGCTTGCTCTGCAAGTTGTTTGATTAGATCAATTATTGGCGAAAATTGTTGCTGACCAAAACTAATGGCCTCAAGCATTTGCTCTTGTTTTAATTCTTTTGCTTCGGATTCTACCATTAAAATAGAATCTTTAGTGCCAGCAACCACTAAATCGAGTGAGCTATTTTTTAGCTGCAGATTACTAGGGTTTAAAACAAACTCATTATTAACAAAACCAATTCTACAACCAGCGATGATTGTTTGAATAGGAGCTTTTGAGATGGCAAGTGCAGCAGAAGAACCAATCAGGGCAACGATATCTGGGTTACATTCGGAATCGTAAGATAAAACAGTGCAAACCACATTAACTTCGTTATAAAAAGTATTTGGAAATGTTGGTCTGATTGAGCGATCTATAAGTCTGGATACTAAAGTAGCAACATCAGAAGGTTTGCCTTCTCTTTTAAAAAATCCTCCCGGTATTTTGCCTGCAGCATAAGATTTTTCTAGGTAATTTACAGTAAGTGGAAAAAAATCAATTCCATCAGCAGGTTTGTTAGCAACTGTTACCGCACACAACACTGTGGTATTACCATATTTTGCAACTACAGAGCTAGCTTGTCTGGCAATTTTGCCAGTTTCTAATGAAAAACTTTTACCATTCCAGATTATTTCTTTTTTTACAACATTAAACATATTTTGTTATTTTTTAAAATTATTTTAGGCGGTTTCTAATATTAGAATATAAACAGAAATTTAGAAACCTTTATTATTTCAATTTGAAATAATTTTTAAGACAGCATTTTAAGATTTTTTTAATAAAAAATCTATTTAATTTAAATCAATTTTAGTAAAAAAATATTAAAATCGGTTTAAATTAAAAAATGGTTTATACTAAATAAGCCTTTTATTAGTATAAAATTATCAAAGTTATTTTCTGATATCTAATTTTTTGATAAGATCTTCGTATCTAGTAAGGCTGAAAGATTTTAAGTAGTTTAGTAGACGACGACGTTTACCAACCAAGATTAACAAACCTCTTCTCGAGGAGTGATCTTTTTTATGATTCTTAAGATGCTCAACAAGATTATTAATTTGAGAAGTTAAAATTGCTGATTGCACTTCAACAGAACCAGTATCGGATTTATTGTTAGAAAAATTTTGAATGATTTCTTTTTTTGTTTGAGTTTTTAACAACATAATGATTAAATGATTGAAATTATTTTTGTTTTCTTTACTAATTTTGCAGTTTAAAAAAAATATTTCAAGTAATTTTTTACATATTTTATGATTATTTTTACAATAAAAGAAATTTAAGAGAATTTTGCATTATAAATTTGTTTTAATTTTAGTTTTGAGAAAAAATTTTAGCTATTTTTAGCCTCATATTAAACATAGCTAAAATTCCTTCTCAAAACTAAAATTAAAAAATATGAAAAACAATAGTTGCTTTAATTAATACAAAATATTATAATTATTTTTTTTATTATAAATTTTATAATAAATTCATTTATGGAAACATTGCTACAAACATTTATACAAATAAACACAATTTTTGACAAATTGTTTGAATGGCTTAAAGATTGCTATTGGTTAAGATGTTGCAACAATTACTATAATGGCACTGTTGAATCCCAAATTATATTTTAATTTATTTGCCATTTTTGGTATAAATTTCAGCTATTTTTAGCCTAATATGTTTAATATGAGGCTAAAAATAGCTAAAATTTCTCCTCAAAACTAACAAAAAATTAAAACAAATTTGGAATTCAACAGTGCCATAATAAACAAGAGGAAAATGAAGAATTTAAAAAATATATTTTCGCAGAAGTTAAGGAAGGTCGCTTACCTGTTTTGTTTTTAGAACCTGACCATTTCCCAAAAGATGGCTATTTCCGAAAAGATAAAGAGTTTATATTAGAACTAGTTAAAAAAGATGGTCTTTATTTAAGATGTACTTATGGTGCAACAAGAAGTGATAAAGAAGTAGTTTTGGCAGCGGTGCGACAAAATGGTCTTGCTTTAAAATATACTTATCCCGTAACAAGAAGTGATGAAGAAGTAGTTTTGGCAGCGGTGCGACAAAATGGTCTTGCTTTAAAATATACTTATCCCGTAACAAGAAGTGATGAAGAAGTAGTTTTGGCAGCGGTGCGACAAAATGGTCTTGCTTTAGAATATGCTTCTGATGAGTTAATAAACGATAAAGAATTAGTTTTGGAAGCGGTGCGACAAAATGGTCTTGCTTTAAAATATGCTTCTGATGAGTTAAGAAAAGATAAAGAAGTAGTTTCGATAGCAAAATACAATATCTTATTTAAGCAATCAGAGCAATTAGAAATTACAAAAAATACATTAGACCAATCTAAATATCTAAAAGAACATATTGAATTCGCTAAAGAAATGCTAGAATTAAACCTAAACCCTGTAAGCATGATGCATCCAGATTGTGGCACTGTTGAATCCCACTAAAATCAAATTCATTAGCTTGTAGTTTGTGAGATTTTGGTTAA
>JAUMFK010000138.1:0-4281 GCA_032119875.1 Rickettsiales bacterium | reverse complement strand
ATGGATATACAGCTTTCGTTTTTTAAAGTTTTTATCTCAAAAATATTTTGTTAGATTGATTAATTTTAAAGTTGAAATGGTATTAAAAATATTGTGTTGCTTTACATTAACACAACTGAAATTTGGCCAAAAATAGCCAGTAAAATAAATTTGCAATACAACAACATGTTATACCATTTCAACTTTAAAATTAATCAATCTAACAAAATATTTTAAGTTGAAATGGTATAATTTATGCTAAAAAATCTTCGGTTAAAGCTCGATAAACTGGCTTTGTAGAAACAAAAACATTGTTGTTTCTTTTGTTGGTTTTGTCGTCTCTTGACCGCCAAAAACTATGTTTTTCATCATCTTTTTCAGATTCGCTTTCTTTATAGAGTTTTACTGCAAAAATTCTTTCTAATACCAGCCGAATTCTTGGTAAATCGCCATGATTGGTGGCATAAACCGTTTTGTTTTTTATTTGCTCTAAATTATCACTGGCAAAAATGCCGATATTTTGCAGATTATATTCATCAAAACCAAACCCTAAAATATAAATTTCATCACTATTTTTTATTTTTTCAAAATTATTTTTTATTTGATCTTCTGTTGGCTTTGTGCGAATCAGGGAGATTTGGTTATTTCGTATTAATTTCGAAAACATGTTGATTAAATCCCATTTATATATCTCCTTATCAAGACTAGTTATCATAAATATATGTTCATAACAAAATATTAAATCTATTTTCATCATTCGTTCTAAAAAAGAATAAGATCCATAAATATGTGATTCTTGAATTTTATAGTGAATCTTCTCAAATGCTTTCTTTCTTTGTGTTGTTGACATTGTTGATAGCAAAATATGTGGCATATCGTTTAGAAAAACATAACCTTCTGTAGTCGAATTGTTTCGAAAAAAATAATCTTCTATAGTCGAATCATAATTAAAATTAATAAAATCAATCCGATTAATTTTGTCATCTAAATTTTTAGATTGGTTTAAAAAAATATCTTTTTCAATAATAGCGATATAATTTTTACATTCTTTTTGAACTTCTTCTTTTACTCTAAATGGTGAATTCATATTAAAACCTTCAGATGGAAAAAGAAAAAGAGGAATTATTTTAGTAGCAATTTGTTTTAATTTTTTAATTTTTGGTAAATTATGTTTTCTTGCAAAAATATCATTATAAAAAGTTAAGGTTTCAAGAAAGTTAATAATTGTATCGATCGAATAAATCTGTTTATCCACTCTTTTAACTAGATTAGATAAAACAATACTTCCAATAATATAATCTCCTACCTCATTGATAAATTTATCTTTTTCATAAAAATCAAAAATAAAATTTAAAATTTCAATAATAGAAGAAGAGCTGGAAGTTGAAAAAACATTAACACAAACATCTGTGATTTTTTGTTTTAAACCATCTGGAATTGATATATCGTGGCATATTACTGTATCTTTTTTTAGAAAGTCTAAAAATTCATCTACACTTACTAACTTTTTATAATCTTTTGTGAAATTGCTTATTTTTCTGCTTGCGTTGTCATAATTTATCTTTTTTTTATTTGAGAAACAAACCCGAGCAACCACCATGGCGATTAGCCAGTAATAAATATAAACTCGGTGGTTTTGTATTTGTTCTAAAAGTTCGCAACCCAGCAGGTTTTTTTGGTTCAGATCTTTGCTAGCACCTGCCCCTGTGATGTAGAGTTTTTTTACCATAACATACAAAAAACTACAACAACTTGCCAATTAAACTGCTTGGCCTTGCCTTAACTATTTTGACAGGCAAAATTTTATTAAAATAACTCTCGGGCGGTTGCTGATTTTCTAGCTCAACTACCACCGATTGAAGCCACTCACTTTTGCCCCAAATTTGAGAATTAAGCTGTTGCTTTTGTGATTTTGGAGCGGTTTTTTCAAACAAAACATTAATAGTTTTATCTTGAAATTGCTGATTAAACTCTATTTGTTGCTGATTTAATAAGGTTTGTAAAATTTGTAATCTTTCTTCTTTTACCTCTTCTGGCACTTGATTTTGCAAATCGCAAGCAGGAGTGCCAGGCCGTTTTGAATATTTAAACGAATAACATTGAGTAAATTTAACTTGTTTCACTAAATCAAGTGTTTGTAAAAAATCTTCTTCTGTTTCGCCTGGAAAACCCACAATAAAATCAGAAGATAAGCCAATTGTTGGGCAAGTTGTTTTTAATTTTTCAATAATTTTAAAATAATCTTGGCGAGTATGTTTGCGATTCATCATTTTTAACACTGCATTAGAGCCAGACTGCACTGGCAAATGCAAAAATGGCATTAATTTGGCAATGCTACCATGGGCATTTATGAGATCGTCTGACATATCTTTAGGGTGCGAAGTAGTATAGCGAATTCGCTTGACCGCATCTATTTGGGCTATTTTCTCAATTAACGAAGCCAAAGAGCAAACACTGCCATCGGGGTTTAGCCCGTGATAGGCATTAACATTTTGGCCCAATAAATAAATTTCTTGACTACCGCCATCAACCAGCTTTTTTACTTCATCAAGCACTTGTGAAACCGAGCGAGAATATTCTGCCCCCCTTGTGTAAGGCACCACACAAAAAGTGCAGAATTTATCACAACCTTCTTGCACACTAACAAAAGCACTAGTTTGACCAGTTTTTTGCGACAATAAAGTGAGCGAATCGAATTTTTGATTTGGCGAAAAATTTAGGTTTAGTTGCTTTTTTTTCTCTCTTTGCACTTTGCCAACCAAATCGGGCAAGGTTTGATAGCTTTCTGGCCCCACCACAATATCAACCACAGGAGATCTTTTAAAAATTTCTTCACCTTCAGCTTGTGCCACACAACCAGCAACCGCAACAATCATTTCGCTACCTTGTTGTTGTTTTTGTTGTTTGAAAGGGCGAAGCCTGCCAAGATCGGAAAATAACTTTTCAGAAGCTTTTTCTCGGATGTGGCAAGTGTTGATAATAACCATATCGGCATCTTGTGGAGTGTCGGTGAGTTGATAGCCACAAGCTAGCATTAAATCTTGCATACGATCAGAATCGTAGACATTCATTTGGCAACCGTAGGTTTTGATGTGTAATTTTTTTGACATTTGGTATTAAGTGTTGTTATCAAATAAATCTTGATTATTTATGGCACTGTTGCATTCCAAATTTGTTTTAATTTTTTGCTAGTTTTGAGGAGAAATTTTGGCTATTTTTAGCAATATATTCAACATATTTGACTAAAAATAGATAAAATTTATACCGAAAATGGCAAATAAAGTAAAATAAATTTGGGATGCAACAGTGCCTTTATGGTCCGTGATATTTTAAAATATGATATTCTTTAATGTTTTTATCATCTAAATAGCCAGATATTTCATCTCTTAAAACAATTTCTATATCTACATTGTAAGTAAAATTAAAAGGATTATCTTCTTGTTTTGTAATGGCATATTTTACTTTGTCATTGGCAAATGATAACACCTTTGGCTTGCCTGATATTTCTTTTATCATACCTAAATTTCCTACATTAGAATTAGAAAAATTACTATTTCTTGCTTGATAAAGAGTTAATTCGACATTTTCTTTGATACAACCGTCATCACTTTCTTGCAGATTTTTAATTTCTTTTTCTATGCGATTTTGAGCAACAGAAGCATCTTTATAATCGTAAGTTTTATTGATAATTTGCTTACCAAAAATAATGTTAAAATTGATTTTATTGCCAGAACAGTTTGCTGTTAATTCGAGTAGGCTTTTAAAATTTTTAAGATCAAAAATCGTGTATTTATAGGGTTTGTCTTTTTTTTCTTCTATCAAATAGTCTATGGTTGTGCAGACATAATTTGTAAATTCAAAAATCGTAGGATATATTGCTGGCAATAGCGGAGTGGCTTTTTCTATTAAATCCATTATCACACTACCATGAGATATTTTTTTAATCAAAAGTTTTTGATCTTGCCTATTTTTTTTGTTATTTTTGGCATTTAAAAAACTATAATATTGATTATTTAAAGCCGACATTGCATTAGCAAACTCAAATAACTCAATATCTTGTCGATTATCTACCGTTATTGTTAACTTTAATTCTTTGGTCATCTTATAAAAAATTAAATAAAAAAACGAAACGAAACAAGGGGCAACTTTAAGCCACCCCTTGTTAGATGTTTTTTCTTTTACGAAGTGGCGGTTTTAGATTTTTTTTCTTTAGAATCTTCTGATTTTTTTAGCGATGGTAAAGAATTTTTAACCCTCACTAGCTCTTCAATTTCAAGAGAAACTTGCGGATTTTCTTTGAGG
>JAUMFK010000137.1:0-2378 GCA_032119875.1 Rickettsiales bacterium | reverse complement strand
TGCAGAAAAAAATTATCAATTGTAATATTGCTAGAAATGTTTTGCTGATATATTTTAAAAGCTACTGCCCGATAAATTGCCCCTGTGTTTAAATAGGGCAACGAAAAATAAGAAGCTAGCATTTTTGATAAAGTGCCTTTACCAGAAGATGCGGTGCCGTCGATAGCAATGGTAAGCGGAATATTAAGCATCTTGCAAGAAACTTTTAAGTAATTTTGCTCTTTTTGGATGCTGTAATTTTTTTAGTGCTTTTGCCTCGATTTGCCTAATTCTTTCACGAGTTACTGAAAATTGCTTGCCAACTTCTTCTAGAGTAAAATCGGTTACCATACCAATACCAAAGCGCATTCGAAGCACTCTTTCTTCTCGAGAGGTAAGTGAAGATAAAATTTGCGAAGTGAGTTCTTTTAATTTTGAGTTTGATGCAGCATCAAAAGGTAAAACCGCAGTTTTATCTTCAATAAAATCTCCCAAAACACTTTCTTCGTCGTCGCCTGATAAAGGTGATTCGAGGCTTACAGGATCTTTTGAGGTTCGCAACACTTTTCGAACTTTATCAACAGGCATTAATAATTTATCGGCAACTTCTTGGGCATCTGGAGCTCTACCTAATTCTTGAGTGAGTTGGCGCGAAGTTTTAACAATTTTATTGATAGTTTCAACCATATGAATTGGAATTCTGATGGTGCGTGACTGATCGGCTATAGCTCTAGTAATGGCTTGACGAATCCACCAAGTGGCATAAGTAGAAAATTTATAACCTCTTTTATATTCAAATTTATCAACCGCTCTCATTAAACCAATATTTCCTTCTTGAATAAGATCGAGAAATTGCAAACCGCGATTAGTATATTTTTTAGCAATTGAAACCACTAACCTTAAATTTGCCTCGATCATTTCTTTTTTAGCTTTTGCTTCGGCTTCCTGACTAAATCGCAAGTCACTTATCATTTTTTTAAAATCAGCAATTTCTAAACCCATAATTTTGTTAAATTTTGCGATTCGCTCTAGAGAATGTTTGATTTTTTCTTTACCATCTTGATAAAATTTTTGCCATTTTGGAGCGGTTATTTTGCTTACATAGCCCAACCAATCTTGATTAAAGTTTTGATAATGACGTAAAAAATCTATTTTGTCAATTTGAAATGATTGAGCATATTTTAACAATTCAATTTCAATAGAAAGTAATTTTTGCTGAGCTTCGTAGAGCTGATCAACCAAAGCTTTAATTAAGATATCGTTAAAGCTAACTTCTTTGCAAAGCTTTTGAAATTCGAGCCTTAATTTATTGATTTCTTTATCTTGCTTGATTTGTAAAGGAGTTTTGTTTTCAGATTTATCAATCATTTTTTGACAAACTGCGGCAATTTTTTGAAAAATATCAAGCATTTTTGGCATTAAAATTCTTTCCATAGAAACAAAAGAAGTGGTGCTTTCATCTATTTCATGTAATTCTTCATCTTCAAACATATTTTCTTCAACTAGATCGGCATTATCAAGTTGATCTTCTTCGATAATAGAAGAAACATCATCAACATTAGTATCGAACTGATTTATTTGCTGATCATTAATTTTGATAATTTCTTCAAGTTCAGAATTGTATGTTTCATCAATACGTATGATATCGCGCAGAAGCAAGGTGCCATTTGATAAACCATTATACCACTCAATAAAATGTCTCATGATAATTGGGCTTTGATATAAAGTATTAATAATTTTATTACGCCCTTCTTCAATTCGAACCGCAATAGAAACTTCATCTTCACGACTAAGTAATTTTACATTACTCATTGATTTTAAATAAGTTTTAACCGAATCTTCACTTCTTTTTTGTGATTTTTCTTCTTCTCTACCCAAAATACCTTCTTCGCTTAATTTTTCGAGATCTTCTTCTTTTTCGATGATCTGAATTTTAAATTCGTTTAAAATATTGAGAATTTTTTTAAACTTTTTTGTTTCAGGAGCAATATCGGTGCTTTCAATAATTTGATCATGAGTAATAAAACCTTGTGTTTTACCAACAGTAAGTAGTTTTTTTAATTTGCTTGAAATGGTATTGGAAACTTTTTTGTTATCATCTCTTTTATAACGAATATTACCAATTGAAATGCCTTGTATTAAGCGATATTTTTCAGATAATATTGAGCTTTTAATACTTAACCCTACTGTTTTACTAACTTTTTTATTAGGTTTTTTGCTAATGTTTATCTCAAGATTTTTACCAATATTTTTATCGATATTTTTTTTTATAACAGTTTTTTTAATATTGCTACTCTTATTAGATAGATTGGTTTTTTTTACCATATAAAATTATTTTCTTAAAAATTGTTACAAAAACAATAATTTTAAAATGAATAAACTCAAATTTCAAGTATTTT
>JAUMFK010000136.1:0-13570 GCA_032119875.1 Rickettsiales bacterium | reverse complement strand
AACCTCATCGATTTTTTTTTGATAGAAACTTAGCACGAAATTTAAAAACTCAAAACCAGTTTGATAAAGAGCGGGTTGAAATTTTTCTGGCAAATAGCAAACAGGCAAGCGAGCTTCTGGCAAAACTCGAGATTTACCAAAAATGGTTACTTCGCCTGTATCTTGATCGAGTAAATCGAGAATAATTTTAATAAGTGTAGTTTTTCCTTGACCATTTAAACCAATAAAACCAAAAATTTGATTTTGTTGCACATGAAAATTAATATCATCAAGCACTGTTTTGTTAAATTTTTTGCTGATGTTGCTGATATTAAGTGGAATTTCAATTGACATTATTTATTTTGCTAATAATTGTTGTAATTCTTGTGACTGAAACATTTCTTTAATAATATCGCAACCGCCAATAAATTCGCCATTTATATAAAGTTGAGGAATGGTTGGCCAATCAGAAAAATCTTTAATGCCTTGGCGAATATCTGGGCTGGTTAAAACATTAACATCAAAAAAATCGACATTGAGATTTTTTAAAATTTGCACAACCACAGCCGAAAAACCGCATTGTGGAAAATCTTTGGTGCCTTTCATATAAAGAACAACCTTGTTTTGCTGAATAGTTTGCTCTATTTCGTGAAAAATATTATTAGACATAGTTTTTGTGTTAAATAAATATTAATAATTTTTATGTAAGCCGTTATGTAGGTTTTGATTTTTGGTATTGTTAATTATAATTTCTAATTTGCCGAAAGCTAGCAAAGAAGGGGCAAGTATTTATAATATTAGTTTTTGACCGATCATTTATTTGTAATTGTAAATTAATTTTCAAATTTAATTTCAACTTTAGTGATTTTTTTGTTAAGTATTGCCAAAACCTCGGAGGTAATATTAAGGTGTTCTTGAAAATAAATTACTTGTGAAGATGGAATAATTACATCGAGTTGTTTTTCTTTAGAAATATCGGCAACAATATCTTTCATGGCATCGTTAACTTTGCTCATAGCGGCGAGTGAGGCATTTTTTAGTGATTCTTGTTTTTTATCGACAAAAGTTTTAAGATTATCAACTTTTTCTTCGAAAGCTTTGGCTTCTTTTTGTAGAGAATCTTGGCTGGTAATGGCTTGTTTATCTTGGAGTTTTTTTTGTTCTGCCATAAGGACTGTTTGTTTTTTATTAATTTCAGTTTCGTAGGCTATTTTCTTTTTTTCAACTTTTTTTTGAATGTCAAGCACCGCTATAGACTCTTGGATTATTTTATCGGTATCGATAATTGCTATTTTATTGTTAGCGAAAGTATTTTTTGTAAAAAATACACAAAAAATTAAAAATAGGGTATAGAAAGTTTTTTTCATATTTTTAATTGCAAAAAGAATATTGTTAAAGTAAAATTTAGTTTCATCTAAATTTATTCTCAATATTTTAAAACAAACATAATTAATTGCAAACTTTAATTTTATTTTCTTACAACCAATGCCAAAAAAATTAAATAATTTTTCAAAACCTACTTCACAACAAGCTCAAGAAGCTGTAAAAACACTCATAGCTTGGGCAGGAGATAATCCAGATCGCGAAGGTTTAATTGAAACTCCAAAAAGAGTAGTAAATGCTTATCTTGATTTTTTTTCTGGTTACACACAAGATCCTATCAAAGTTTTAGGTAAAACATTTGAAGAAGTTGGTGGTTATAGCGATTTGGTTCTTATTAATAATATTCGAGTAGAATCTCACTGCGAACATCATATGGTGCCAATTATTGGGCAGGCTTTTGTGGCATATTTGCCAAATAAAAAAGTGGTTGGCATCAGTAAAATTGCTCGTTTGGTTGAAATATTTGCCAAGCGCTTACAAACACAAGAAACCATGACGGCACAAATTGCTAACACAATAAACGATGTTTTAAAACCAAAAGGTGTGGCGGTTTTGATTGATGCTTTTCATCAATGCATGACTACTCGGGGAGTTCATAAAACCGAAGCTTCTACAGTTACTTGCACTTTTTTAGGACAGTTTCAAACAGATAAAAATCTTGAAGCTCGATTTTTCAATATGGTTAAAAAATAAATTTATGCTCATCACCGCTCACCACAATATTGTTTTAGCATCAACTTCTCAAGTTCGGCAAGAAATTTTGCAATCAGTTCATCTTCCTTTTTTAGCTATTGCACCACAGCTTGACGAAGATAAATTAAAAAAACAACTAGCTATTACTTGCCCGCTTAAACTTGCTTTAGAGCTTGCCAAAGCCAAGGCAATGTCTGTTGCTAAACAGCATCAAGATTCTTACATCATTGGAGCCGATCAAGTTTGTGCTTTGGGCGATTCTTTTTTAAACAAAGCAAAAAATAAGCAAGAGGCAGTTTTGCAACTCAATGCATTGTCTGGCAAAACCCATACCCAGAATAATGCTTTTGCGGTGGTGCATCAAAATAAAGTAGTTTTCTCGCATTCTGCTAAAGTGAGTTTAACTATGCAAAAATTATCACTAGCAAGCATCAAAAAATATGTTGAAGCCGATAATTCTGTTGGTTGTGCTGGTAGCTATAAATACGAATCTCTTGGCAAATACTTATTTAGCCGAGTAAATGGCAATTATTATGCTGTTTTAGGCTTAAATATTCAGCCTTTGTTAAACTTTTTTTACACACAAAAAATTATTACTTTTTAATATGAATTACGATTTAATATTTAGTTTTATTACTCTATCTTTTTTAGAAATTATTTTAGGCATTGATAATCTTATTTTTATTGCTTTGGTAGTAAGCAAATTGCCAAATCAATATCGTAAATCTGCCCGAGCCTTTGGTTTGATTTTAGCTTTTGTAATTAGAGTTGTTATGCTCTTTACTTTATCTTGGGTCATGACTCTCACAGAACCTTTATTTTTTATTGCCACAATGCCGTTTTCTTTTAAAAGTTTATTGCTAATTTTAGGTGGAATATTTTTAATTGGAAAAAGTGGCCTTGAAATATACTCCGATATTGCATGCAAAGAACATAAACAAAAAGAAATAAAAGTTGCCCATGGTTTATTTTCGGCAATTGCACAAATTACTTTAATTGATTTTGTATTTTCTTTTGATTCCATCATTACCGCAGTTGGCATGACTAACAACATACCAATAATTGTTGCGGCCGTTATTGTTTCTATGATTGTTATGTTTTTAGCTTCCGAAAAAATCAGTTATTTTTTGGCAAATTATCCTTCTTTAAAAATTGTAGCTCTAGCTTTTATTTTTATGATTGGTGTTATTTTAGTTTCCGACGGTTTGCATCTTAAAATTTCTAAAAACTATTTATATTTTTCATTATTTTTTACTTTAATAGTTGAATCATTAAATATTATTGCTCGAAAAAGAAAAAATTCACATTAATTTTTATGTCTCAAAAACCATCTCTTGCGGTTATAGGAAGCGGTATTTCTGGCTTATTTTCTGCTTATTTTTTATCGCAACACTATCAAGTTACTTTGTTTGAACAAAACAACTACTACGGCGGTCATTCTAATACTTTACAAATTAATTACAATGGCTTAAACATTAATGTCGATACTGGTTTTATTGTTTTTAATAAGCAAACTTACCCTAATTTTTTACAGTTTTTAGCCCTTCTTGATGTTGCCTATCAACCAAGTAAAATGTCTTTTGCAGTGCAAATTGTTAATAAACATAAAACTTTATTAGAATATGCTGGCACGAATTTTTTTGGCATTTTTGCAAATAAAAAAAATTTTTTTAATTGGCGATTTTTAAAAATGCTTACCGAAATTATTCGGTTTAATAAAGTTGCTTTGCAAGTTTTGCAAAATAAGCCCGATTTTAACTATTCTTTGGGGCAGTTTTTGCAAGATAAAAAATTTTCAGATTATTTTTGTCAAAACTATCTATTGCCTATGGCATCGGCAATTTGGAGCACCGAAATTAATCAGATTGGCAATTATCCTGCTATAAGTTTTATACAATTTTTTTATAATCACGGATTACTTACCGTTAATAATCAGCCTCAATGGTTCACAATTTCTGGCGGTTCTAAACAATATGTTGTTAAGGCTCTTGCTAAAATACAGCAAAATGGCGGGTTGCTTTGTCAAGAAAAAGTTTTAAATATTGATTTTATCAACAATAAACATTTAGTTAGCACTAGCAATTCTCAATATGTCTTTGATAAAATTGTTTTAGCATGCCATGCAAATCAGGCTCTTGAAATTGCCAAAAATCTTTCTGCTCAACAAATTGATGTGCTGAAAAATTTTAGCTATCAAAAAAATGTAGCGGTTCTGCACAAAGATGTTTCGGTTATGCCAAAAAGTAAAAAAGCTTGGGCAAGCTGGGTGTATAGTAGCAATATTGTTAGCTCTGGCAAACTTTCAGTGAGTTATTGGATGAATAATTTACAAAATATTTCAAATGAGCATCCTCTTTTTGTAACCTTAAATCCTCAACAAAACATAGAACCGCAAAATATTTTTGCTTCCATTGTTTATCATCATCCAATATTTAATCAAAAAGCCTTATTTGCTCAACAACAAATAAAACAAATTCAGGGGCAGAATAATTTATATTTTTGCGGAGCTTATCAACGATACGGTTTTCACGAAGATGGAGTATTTTCTGCTCTACAACTAATAAATAAACTCGGCATCTATGCACCTTGGCAAAATTTTCTTTGATAAAAAATTAAAAATATTAAAACACTGTTGTATCTCAAAAAATTAGTGTGAAAAAATAACAAAAAATCTTTGACAATTAATTTTTTAATAATTAAAATCTTACTTTTAAATAATGGCACTGTTGCCCCCAAATTTGTTTTAATTTTAGTTTTGAGAAGAAATTTTATCTATTTTTAGCCTGATATTCAACATATTAGGCTAAAAATAGCTAAAATTTATACCAAAAATGGCAAATAAAATAAATTTGCGATGCAACAGTGTTATAATGGCAGACATAGCTCAGTTGGTTAGAGCACCAGGTTGTGGTTCTGGGGGTCGCGGGTTCGAACCCCGTTGTCTGCCCCACCTAAATATAATAAACTCATATGTTGCTTGATATTATAATTTTAGCAATTGTTACTTTTTTTATTTTTCTAAAGTTAAATAAAACTATTGGCAAAATAGATGAAGACGAAAAGCTATCTATACAACAAAAAATCCAAAAACAAAAAGAGCAACTCGCTAATATTTTAGCTAATCAAACAAAATCTTGCAACATTAACAATGCTAATCAAAGCAACGATTCTATACAAAAAGTTGTCGGCGAAAGCAACACTTTATCGGCTATTTTTCCGCATTTAAGCAGTAATAGTTTAGAAAGTTTGCAGTTTATCTTCGAAAAATCTAACATCGATCATCATTTCTTTTTAAAAGGTGCAAAAATGACTTTTGAAATTATCATTAATAGTTTTGCTAGTGGCAACCTTGCCGAAATACAAAATTTGGTCTGTGCTAGCATTTTTGAAGGTTTTAATAAAATATTACAAAGTAGGCAACAAAATCAACAAATTTTAGTTACTAACTTAATTTCTATCGAAGAAGTTTCTTTTGTTTCTGCCCATTGTAATGGCGATTTAGCTAACATTATTGTGAAATTTTCTTCAAAACAAATTAATTATATTTCTGATAATAATCAAAACATCATCAGTGGCAGTAAAGATCAAATTCTTAACATTACCGATAACTGGGTTTTTCAAAGAAACTTAACTTCACCAAGTCGTGCTTGGCAAGTTATTTCGACCAATTCTTAACAATTTTATTATGTCAAAATTACTTTCGCAATCTGTTCTTACACTTAATAATAAAAATTATCATTATTTTTCTTTACCAGAATTTGCTAAAAAGTTTAATATTAATCTTGATAAACTGCCATTTAGTTTAAAAATTTTACTCGAAAATATTTTAAGAACCTACTCCGACAGCAATCAAACCAAGCAACATTCTCTTGCTTTGGTTAATTCGGTGCAAGATGCATCTCAAAGAATTGAAATTGCTTTTTCACCTGCACGAGTTTTAATGCAAGATTTTACTGGCGTTCCTGCGGTTGTTGATTTAGCAACTATGAGAGATGCTGTGGCAAAGCTAGGGCAAGATCCTAAAAAAATTAATCCCCTAGTGCCAGTTGATTTAGTGATCGATCATTCTGTGCAGGTCGATTATTATGCCACTAGCGATTCTCTAGAAAAAAACACTGAACTTGAATTTTCACGTAATTTTGAAAGATATCAATTTTTAAAATGGGCTCAAAAATCTTTCAATAATTTTCGAGTTGTTCCTCCTGGAACTGGTATTTGCCATCAGGTTAATCTTGAAAATTTAGCCAATGTGGTTTTTAATCAAGATGGTCAAATTTACTTCGATACTGTTGTTGGCACCGATAGTCACACCACCATGATTAATGGTTTAGGGGTTTTAGGTTGGGGTGTTGGCGGTATTGAAGCCGAGGCGGCAATGCTGGGGCAACCAGTTTCAATGCTTATTCCTGAGGTTATAGGTTTTAAACTTACTGGCAAATTAAAAGCCGGAATTACTGCTACCGATTTGGTTTTAACTATCACACAAATGTTAAGAAAAAAATCGGTAGTTGGTAAGTTTGTTGAGTTTTTTGGTTCTAGTCTACAATATTTATCACTTGCCGACAGGGCCACAATAGCTAATATGGCTCCTGAATATGGGGCAACTTGCGGTATATTTCCAATCGATAACATTACTCTTGATTATCTTTATTTAACAGGCAGAACTCAAGAAAACATCGATATAGTTTCGGCCTATCTAAATGCCCAACAACTAAATAACAATCAGCAGGCTAATTTTAGCGAAGTGCTTGAGCTCGATCTTTCTACGGTAGTGCCTAGTTTGGCTGGTCCAAAAAGGCCTCAAGATAAAATAACTCTTAACGAAACTAAACAATCTTTGGTTAAATTAGCAGAAGAATTAAAAATCAGCAATAATCAAACTCACCAAATTAATAGCTTAAATACCACTTTAAGTGCTGGCGATTTAGTTATTGCCGCCATCACTTCTTGCACTAATACTTCTAACCCTTCAGTGCTTATTGCGGCTGGTTTATTAGCAAAAAAAGCTTGTGAAAAAGGCTTAAAAGTTAATGCAAGAGTAAAAACCTCTTTTGCTCCGGGTTCGCAAGTGGCGGCCGGTTATTTGGCCGATTCTGGCTTGCAACATTATTTAGATAAGCTTGGTTTTAATGTGGTTGGTTATGGTTGCACTACTTGCATTGGCAATTCTGGCCCGCTTTTTTCAGAACTTGAAGAGGTAATTAAAAGCAATAATTTATTAGTTTCGGGCATACTTTCTGGTAATCGTAATTTTGAAGGCAGAATACATCCGTTGGTAAAAGCAAATTATTTAGCATCTCCACCGCTAGTTGTGGCTTATGCTTTGGCAGGCACTTGTAATATTGATATTTCTACACAATCAATAGGTGCCGATCAAAACAACAATCCAGTTTATTTATCTGATATTTGGCCAACCGATCAAGAAATTCAAGAAATAACACATCAGTTTGTTAATCGTGATTTATTTATTAAAAAATACCATAATTTATTTGAAGGCAATGCTGATTGGCAAAAAATTTCGGTTCAATCCTCCGATACTTATGATTGGCAACCAAATAGCACTTATATTCGCTTGCCAAACTACTTTGATAATCTTCATAAAAACCATATTAACAATATTGAAAATGCTAGTATTTTGGCAATTTTTGGCGATTCTATAACCACCGATCATATTTCTCCAGCAGGCAATATTGCTAATAATTCGCCTGCCGCAATTTATTTGAATAGTAAAAATATTAATAAACTCGATTTTAATTCTTATGGAGCCAGAAGAGGCAATCATGAAGTGATGATCCGAGGCACTTTTGCCAACACTAGAATTAAAAATAAAATGTTGTTAGATGGTAAAGAAGGCGGTTTTACCTATAATCAGCAAAATAATATTGTTTCAATCTACGATGCCTCTTGCGATTATCAGCAAAAAAATATTCCTTTGGTAATTATTGCTGGCAAAGAATACGGCACTGGCTCTTCGCGTGATTGGGCCGCTAAAGGAACAGCTCTGCTAGGAGTAAAAGCTGTAATTGCTGAAAGTTTTGAAAGAATACATCGCTCTAATTTAGTAGGTATGGGAGTTTTGCCTTTATTATTTGCTAATGTTGCCGATTATCAAAATTTACCACTTACTGGCAAAGAAAAGCTTGCTATTTCTAATATCGATATTAATATTAAGCCAAAACAAAAATTGCAATGTTTGATAACTATGTTAAACGGCGAAACCAAAACTATCAGTTTAATTTGCGGTCTTGATACTACCAACGAAGTTGAGTATTTCAAATGTGGCGGCATTTTGCAATATGTTATTAATCAAATTCTTAATTTAAAATAATTTTTTATGCAAGTAAAAATTACTGGCTCTAATATTGAGTTAGGTTCTTCTATACAGCAATATGCTAACGAACAACTAGAAAAATCTATTACTAAATTTATTAATAAAATTGATACTGCCGAAGTATATTTTGGCAAGCAATCTCAATTATTTTTTGCTAATATCGTTATTAATGAAGCGGTAAAAAAGGGAGTTACTATTAAAGCTAGCGGTGAAGCTGGCGATATTTATGGTGCTTTTAATGAGGCTCTAAAAAAAGCGGTTACTCAATTACGCAGATACAAAGATAAACTCCATGATTATCATAAAGAAAGCATAAAAAATCTTGAGCCAAAATATTTTTCGGCTACAAAATATGTTTTACCCCCTTTCCCTTATAATGTTTTTGAAGAAATGGAGCAAGATAAAACTCTAACTCCTGTAAAACACCAAGTTGTGGCCGAAAAAAACACCACCATCGAAGAGCTTTCTGTTGATGATGCCATCATGAAAATGGATCTTGCCAATTTGCCAGCTTTGGTTTTTATTAATATTCAAAACAAAAGGCTAAATGTTGTTTATCATCGTAAAGATGGTCAAATTTCTTTAGTTGATCCGCAAATATAACTTATTTATTCATACAAAAGGAGGTAAAAACCAATGGAAGTTTTAGTTCATGGTAAAAATAACATCGAAATGGCAATCAGAACATTTCGTAAAAAAGCACAAAAAGATGGTTTAGTAAAAGAAGCCAGAAGAAGAAATGAATTTGAAAAACCTTCAAAGAAAATTCAAAGAAAAAAAGATGAAAGCATTGTGCGTAAGAAAAAAGCTAGAAAAGGTGAAACTGTTTATTAATTTAAAAATGTTTCAACTTAAATTTTTTTAATTTTAGTTTTAAATTTGTAAGTTTATCTATATAATACCATTTCAACTTAAAATACATTGATTAATTTTAAAGTTGAAATGGTATAACACCACAATGCAACATTATTTTGCAGGTTTTTAATCAAAGTTGAAATATCAAAAATTGTTGTATTAATTTAAAATTTATCTAGAGTTAAAAATCCACAGTTTTAAAACCTTATTATTTTTTTTCTTATGATAGATATAAAAAAAATTCTACAATCTCTGCCTCATCGCTATCCTTTATTGCTTGTTGATAAAGTGATAAGCATAGAATTTAATAAAAAAATTATTGCCGTTAAAAATGTTTCTTTTAATGAGCCTCATTTTTTAGGTCATTTTCCTGATCATCCCATTATGCCGGGTGTTTTAATTATTGAAGCAATGGCTCAAGCTGGTGCTTTAATGGTAACTTGTTGTCCAAATTTTAAATCGGCAGAAAAGTTAGTTTATTTTATGTCAATTGATGGAGCGAAGTTTCGCAAACCAGTTGTGCCAGGAGATGTTTTAGAACTGCATGTTGAAGCTATACAAAATAGAGGCAATGTTTGGAAGCTTAATGCTTTAGGTATTGTTGATGGTAAAAAAGTTGCCGAGGCTAATCTTTCTGCAATGATTATTGATAAAAAAAATGACTAATCTTATTCATCCTACTGCAATTGTTGACAGTTCGGCAAAAATAGCTCCTGATGTTATAATTGGTCCTTATTGTATTATTGGCAAGCAAGTGCAGATAGATTCTGGCACAAATTTAAAATCGCATATAGTAATAGATGGCCATACTATAATTGGCAAAAATAATACCGTTTATCCTTTTGCAACCATTGGTCTTGCCCCTCAAGATTTAAAATTTAAAGGTGAAAATTCTCAAGTTATTATTGGTAACAACAATATTATAAGAGAAAATGTAACCATTCATCTTGGCACCAAAGACGATAAAATGCTTACCAAAATTGGCGATAATTGCTTATTGATGGTGGGTTCGCACATTGCCCACGATTGCGAAGTTGGCGATAATGTTATTTTAGCAAATAATGCCACTTTAGCGGGGCATGTTGTGGTAGAAGATAATGTTATTATTGGTGGTTTATCTGCGGTTAAGCAATTTACTAGAATTGGCAAAAATGCCATGATCGGCGGTATGTCGGGTATTGAAAAAGATGTTATTCCTTATGGTTTGGTAAAGGGAGAGAGGGCTAATTTAATTGGGTTAAATTTGGTTGGTTTAAAAAGAAAAAACATCGATAGAAAACAAATTAACATTTTGCAAGATTTTTTTTCGCAACTTTTTGATAAAAGTCAAAAATCCTTAACTTTACTTGAAAGATTGCAAAATATTAACCATAATTTTAACAATACTTTGGCAGAAGATATTATTAAATTCATTACATCTAAAGAAAGCAAAAATTCTCTTTGTCAACCAAAATATTTCGATTAAAATGCGTGAAATTTGTCTTGATACCGAAACAACAGGGCTAGATCCTAAAGATGGTCATAAAATTATCGAAATAGCTGCTTTTGAAATTATAGATAAAGTAAAAACCGGCAATTACTTTCATTGCTATATCAATCCAAATCGCAATGTGCCACATGAGGCTTTTTTAATACATGGAATTTCTACCGAATTTTTGTTAGATAAGCAGGTTTTTAAAGAAATTGCTAATGATTTTCTAGATTTTATTAAGAGCGATCCTCTTATTATTCATAATGCAATGTTTGATTTAAAATTTTTAAACTTCGAGCTAAACAATATTGGCTTGCCATTGCTTACTCAAAACAAAATAGTTGATACCCTGATTTTAGCCAGACAAAAATTTCCGAATTCTCCTAATTCTCTAGATGCTTTATGTAAAAGATTTAAAATAGATTTAACTAAACGAGAAAAACACAGTGCTTTAATTGATACCGAATTGTTATGTTTAGTATATCTAGAGCTCACTTGCGGTTCGCAAGGTGGTTTTTCTTTTGCTAAACAAAATGATGCTAATAAGCAAGTTTCTACCCAATTTATTAGGCAAGAATATAATTTGCCAAAACGAGATTTTTCTTTAACTCAACAGCAATTAAATTTACATCAAGAATTTATTTTAAATAATTTTAAAAAAAACTTCTGGTACAACCAATAATATTTTATGAAAAAAATTTTACTATCTTTTTTATTTATCATTTTCTCTCATCTTAACTATGTTTTGGCTACCGATATCTATAAAATCGATCCTAATCATATTAATATCGTTTGGCAAGCCGATCATTTTGGTTTTTCTAGTCCTTATGGCAAATTCAATGATGTTGAAGGAGAGGTTGTGCTTGATGAAAAAGAGCCACAAAATAGCTCGGTAAAAATAGTTATTAAAGCGAATTCTATAAATACTGGCATTGAGCGATTCGATAATCATCTTAAAACATCCGATTTTTTTAATACCGATCAGTTTCCAGAAATAATTTTTGAAAGTTCTTCAATTCAATCGAATAGCAATAATTCTGGTGTAATTCGAGGTTATTTAACCTTGCTAGGCATAAAAAAATCAATAGAATTGCAAGTAAAATTAAATAAAATTGGTTTAAATCCTATTTCTCAGAAAAAAACTATAGGAATCAGTGCTTTTGCTAAAATAAAAAGATCTGATTTTAATATGAAATACGGCTTGCCTGGCATTGGCGATGTTGTTAAAATAAATATCGAAGCAGAAGCAATTTATGTTAATGAAGCAGATAAAATTAAGCAAGATAACAATAAAGATTACTGGCAGGTTGATCCTAAAACAAGTATTTTAGAATTTTCATTACTTCACGATAGCTCTGAAATAGTTGGAATTTTTAAAAAATATAAAAGTAAAATTATTTTTGATAAAAACAATCTCGAAAAAAGCTTAATAGAGGTTGAAGTTGATATGAAATCTATAGACATCAGATTTGCTGAAGCTTTAGAAATTGCTAAAAATGAGCAGTGGTTAGCTGTTGAAAAGTTTCCTACTGCTATTTTTAAATCAAATAAAATAACTCCTGTTGCAGGCAAAGATTCTTATTTTGCTAAAGGTGAACTTATTATTAAAAACAAAAAATTGCCAATAGATCTAAATTTTACCGCCAAACTCGAAAGTGATGGCAAAAAAGCAAAAGTATCTGGTAGCACAATTTTGCCAAGAAATTTATTTGATATCGGCAACAAAGATTATAGGGATAAAAAAATATCTAATAATGTGCAAATCCGATTTTCATTAGAAGCTACCAAACCTGCTTTATAAATTGTCTAGACCAATATTTTATACCATTTCAACTTAACATACATTGTTAGATTGATTAATTTTAAAGTTGAAATGGTATTATTTACCAAAAAATTAGCAAAATAAATGTTAAAATCTCAAAACAACAATTTACACAAAGCAAAAAAAGAAAAAAACGACGAATTTTATACTCAATTGTGCGATATCGAAAACGAATTAAAGCACTATTTACCGCATTTTAAAGGCAAAACCGTTTTTTGCAATTGCGACGATCCGCGAGTAAGCAATTTTTTTCATTATTTTTCTTATAATTTCGAATATTTAGGCTTAAAAAAATTAATCACTACTTGCTATAAAAATCAAGATATGGAGCTATTTAGCCAACACAACCACGAAAAAGCAATTTATCTAGAATATGCAGGCAACAAACACAACGGTGTTGTGCCAAAAATTAACGAAATTGGCATTAAACATCTGGCAGGAAACGGCGATTTTAGAAGTGCTGAATGCATTGAATTGCTAAAACAAGCCGATATTGTGGTCACCAACCCGCCATTTTCTTTGTTTCGCGAATATGTTTCTTTACTAGTTGAGCATAACAAAAAATTTTTGATTATTGGCAATCAAAATGCAATAACTTACAAAGAAATTTTTAAACTTATCAAAGAAAATAAATTGTGGTTAGGTGTGAGCCCTCGCGGATTTGATTTTAAACAACCTGACGGTTCTTTATCGAATGTTAATGCAACTTGGTTCACAAATTTATCACATAGCAAAAGACAAGAGGAATTGATATTATATAAAAAATATACACCAGCAGAATATCCTCATTATGATAATTATAATGCAATAAATGTTGACAAAACAGCAGATATTCCTTACGATTTTGCTGGTGTAATGGGAGTGCCGATTACTTTTTTAGATAAGTTTAACCCAGAGCAGTTTGAAGTGATTGGAGCAGATTTTGAAGTTAAAGATGGATTACATAATTCAATAATTCTTAAGGAATGGAAAGGCAAAATCGATAGAGGTTATATAATACCATTTCAACTTAAAATACATTGTTAGATATTTAATA
>JAUMFK010000135.1:0-2037 GCA_032119875.1 Rickettsiales bacterium | reverse complement strand
TCGGCATTTGGGTTTACGATAATTTGATTTTTTTCATCAAAAAATATATTAAAATCTGGGCGAAATTTTTGAAATTCACTCAATAAAATTTGCTTAACTTTTTCTTGACAAGAAATAGCAAATTTATTAGCAGAAAGTGGGTTTGATTGTAAATTTTCTAGCTCTACAAAATCTCGAGAAATATGTTTGCAGGCTTTTTCGATGGCTTTTAAAATGATATTTAAATTTGCACTATATCGCATATTGATTTAATTAAAAAATTGATTTTAGCAAAAAGTTATTCTAATATAGTAAAATCAATATTGCAAATTAATTTTTTTACTATGAATAACTCTTTAATGTGGTTTACTGGCTATCTTACTGCAGATCTTCGTTTGCAAGATAATGAGGCTTTTATCAAGGCTTCTAAGCATCAACAAGTTTTGCCAGTTTATATTTTTTCACAGCCTAAATATAGCCGAAAACTTGGTGAAGCAAGTTTAGTTTGGCTATATCATAGCTTAAATTCTCTCAATAAAAGCCTTAACGGCAAACTTAATTTTTATTGTGGCGAGCCAAGTGAAATAATTTTACAGCTCATCAAAAAATATAAAATAACTAATGTTTATTATAATCAATCTCCGCAACTTCATCAAGCAGAACAACAAAATTTGGTGGCAGAAAATATCAAAAATTATTGCCAAGTTCAATCTTTGAAAGATGGCTATCTTTTATGGAATCCTGCCGAAATTTTAAACAAAAACAACGAGCCTTATAAGGTATTTAGCCATTTTTATCGATCTGGTTGCCTACCACACAGCAAACCAAAGTTGCCCCTAAATCATCATTTTACACCTAATTTTTTGTTTGATGAAAACTCTTTTTTTCTTGATGATCTACACCTTTTGCCTCAAAATAACTGGCACCGCAACACAATTAGTTCTTGGCAAGTAGGCGAGAAGTTTGCTTGGCAAAAATTAACAAATTTTGTGCAAAATGGCTTGCCAAACTATAAAGAAGGGCGTAATCTGCCCTCGTCTCCGCAATTTGTTTCTACTCTCTCCCCGCATTTACATTTTGGCGAAATATCGCCTCAACAAGTTTGGCATTTTGCCTGCCAAAATCATCCAAATGACGAAAACTTACAGTGTTTGTTAAGTGAATTAGGCTGGAGAGAGTTTTCTTATTATTTGCTACATCATTTTCCAAGTTTGCCTTTTGAAAATTTTCAGCCAAAATTTAATAATTTTGCTTGGCAAAATAATTTAGAGCATCTGCAAAAATGGCAACAAGGCAAAACAGGAATTCCAATTGTTGATGCGGCAATGCGTCAACTCTGGCAAACTGGCTATATGCATAATAGAGTAAGAATGATTGCAGGATCGTTTTTGGTGAAAAATTTACTAATAGATTGGCGATATGGTGAAGAATGGTTCTGGCAGTGTTTATTTGATGCCGATTTAGCCAGCAACTCTGCCAGTTGGCAATGGGTGGCAGGTAGCGGAGCCGATGCGGCGCCATATTTTCGCATTTTTAACCCTGTTTTGCAAAGTGAAAAATTTCAAACCGCTAATTTTATCAGAAAATTTGTGCCAGAATTAGCTAATTTAAAAGATGCCGATCTTTACACTCCTTGGCTTGCCAGCCATCAATCTTTAAAACAAGCAAATGTTAAATTAGGCGAAACTTATCCGCATAAAATTGTCGATCTCGATTTATCTAGAAAGCTTGCTTTACAAAATTTTTCTGCCCTCAATGTTTAATATCATTTCAACTTAAAAATTTATAATTCCAAATATAGAAAAATATTTTATTTTCATACTTGATTTTAAAAAAAAGTATTTTAAAATATTGAAAATAGCACTTTTGAATTGCAAATTTGTTTTAATTTTTATAATTAAACAGTGTTATAAATATATCCATTCCTTGGTAGCTCAGTGGTAGAGCAGTTGGCTGTTAACCAATTGGTCGGGGGTTCGAATCCCTCCCAAGGAGCCATTCTTGATGATCCTTCAAATTTAAAAACATCTCAAAGGGCTTATGCATTATAAATATTAT
>JAUMFK010000134.1:17762-21195 GCA_032119875.1 Rickettsiales bacterium | reverse complement strand
CCAATTAACCTATCAAAACAACAATATACAAAAAAGTTATCCAAAAATCATTAATAAAAATTACAGCTTTATCACTAATAATCATAATAAAATAAGTTTTAATGTGATTGAAGGTAACATTACAGATCTTTATTTTTCAAACACTTCTAACGAAAACAAATCTAGCCCCTGTTTATTTGCCGATAAATTATTTTTACATCAACAACTTTATGCTAATCTTACAACTCAAGATATATTTTTCAAAGTTCCTAATAAAAGCGAGTTAAAACAACTTGGTTTATTTGAATACAATCAACAAAAATATGCTATTCTTTATAATAATCAAAATAAAAGTTGGCAAACTATCGATAACTTAATTTTATGCCAAAATAAATCTCAAGAAAATTCTCAAAATATTTTATGGCAAAAAACCTTTGCCCAAGAAAAATGCTCTCAAAAAGTTGCTTGCCTCACTCAAAAAACAACCGAATCATCAACAAATTGCCAAGCATTAAGCAATATTGATCTTGAAATTTGTTTTGCACAAGAAAAATGTTTAGAAGTTTTTGAAATAAACAAATGTGTAATTACCAAAAATAGTTTAAATGAATGATTTTATTTTATTTTATCCATTGCTATTTTTAGGTTTAAGCAATAGTTTTAGCCACTGCCTTGCAATGTGTGGCCCCATCGTTGCCACCATTACCCACCATGCAACTTGTCAAAACAATGTTGCTGAAATTTCGTTTACAAAAATCAAATCTTATGCCTTATTGCCTTATCATTTTGGCAGAATAACCACCTACACCATCACCGCTGGCTTGCTTTCTTATTTTCGCAAAACAATCGATAATTATTTTTCTTTACAAATATTACAACACCTCTTTTTAAGCATTGCCTTACTATTTTTTATTTATTTATTTTGCCAAAATTGTTTGACAAGATTTTTTCATAAATATTTGCTAAACATTAATCTTTTTTTTACTAAATATCATTTTTTTATGAAAATTAATCGGTTATGGCAAAAATTATTTAGTAAAATCAGCAAAAAACTTCTTAATAATCCAGTTGGTTGGCAAGGTTATTTATTAGGTTTAATTTTAGGATTCATTCCGTGTGGCTTGCTTTATGTTGCTTATTCGTTAACCAGTAGTTTTAATTCAACATTATTAGCAATGCTTGGTATGTTAATATTTGGTTTATCTACAATTCCTGCCTTGTTATTTAGCTCGGCTTTGGTAAATTATTGGCAGAAATTGCCAGAATTTAAAATTATTGCAAATATTATTATAATGTTTAATATTATTGCAATAATAAAATTATTGTTTTTCTAATTATGCTTTCAAATACACATCCTTATTATAATTATCGCATTGTTAAGCTCTTTACTTTAGCCGCCGTTTTTTGGGGCATTATTGGCTTTACAGTTGGGGTTTTAATTGCTTCGCAAATGGCTTTTCCTATACTAAATTTTGATTGGCAATATACTAGCTTTGGCAGGCTTCGCCCCCTACATACTTCGGCGGTAATTTTTGCTTTTGGCGGTAATGTGCTTTTTGCCACTAGTTTTTTTGTTGTGCAACGAACTTCAGGAGTTCCTTTGTGGGGCGGTAAGGGTTTGCATAATTTTATCTTTTTTGGTTATCAAGCTTTTATTATTATTGCCGCAGTTGGTTATGTTTTTGGTATCACTCAAGCCAAAGAATATGCCGAGCCAGAGTGGTATGCCGATTTATTACTCTTGCCAGTTTGGATAAGTTATTTTTTAGTATTTTTACTCACTCTTAAAAATCGCAAAGAACCTCATATTTATGTTGCTAATTGGTTTTTTTTGGCCTTTATTTTAACAGTAGCAATTTTACATATTGTTAACAATTTAGCAATTCCTACTAAAATTGATAGTTTTAATAGCTATCCACTTTTTGGCGGAGTGCAAAGTGCCATGATTCAATGGTGGTATGGCCATAATGCGGTTGGCTTTTTCTTAACTGCGGGCTTTATTGCTATTATGTATTATTTTGTGCCAAAAAGAGCAGAAAAACCAGTTTATTCTTACCGACTTTCTATTTTGCATTTTTGGTCACTAATTTTCATTTATATTTGGGCAGGCCCGCACCATCTACACTACACTTCTCTGCCAGATTGGGTGCAAACTCTTGGCATGACTTTCTCTATTATGCTATGGATGCCATCTTGGGGCGGTATGATTAACGGCATCATGACTCTCTCTGGGGCTTGGGATAAACTACGCACCGATCCTGTGCTACGATTCTTAATCACTTCTGTTGCTTTTTATGGCATGAGTACTTTTGAAGGTCCGTTAATGTCTATAAAAGCTATCAATGCTCTTTCACACTACACCGACTGGACTATTGGCCATGTGCATTCTGGAGCTTTGGGCTGGGTTGCCCTCATTAGCTTTGGAGCAATTTATCATTTAGTGCCAATATTATGGAACAAGCCTAATTTATATTCTGTAAAATTAGTTAATACTCACTTTTGGCTTGCTACCGTTGGCATTGTGCTTTATATTGTTGCCATGTGGATTTCTGGCATTTCACAAGGAGTTATGTGGCGATCTTATAACGAACAAGGTATTTTGCAATATTCGTTTATAGATGTTTTAAAAGCAACACATCCTCTTTATGTGGTCCGAGCTTTGGGAGGGCTATTTTTCTTGAGTGGTAGCCTAGTTATGGCATATAACATTTACAAAACAATCACTCAAAAAACACCAAAAACAGCATAAATTATATGCAATTAATACTTCTAGCTTCGAATCCAAAACTTTATTCTAATCAAAAGTTGTTATCTTCTGCCTCAAGCTTAGGGCATAAGATTTTTTTTGTTAATATTGCTGATTGCTATTTAACTATTAAAAACAATCAATTAGATATTTATCATCAAAATCAACCACTAAACAAAGTCGATTGCATCATCACCAGAATAAAACCAGCACTCACTTACTATGCCACTTCTATTATTCGACAGTTTGAAGCTTCACACAGCATTTGTTTAAACTCTTCTTCTGCCATCATCAATTCGCGCAATAAACTTTATACCTTGCAAATTTTAGCCCAACATAATTTACCAGTGCCAACAACTGCTTTTGCAAATTCTGCCACCTACACCAATAATTTAGTGCAGAAAGTCAACAATGCCCCCCTAATTATTAAACTAATTGAAGGCACTAAAGGAGTCGGAGTGATGCTTGCCGAAAATAACAAGGCCGCCGAGAGTATTATTAACTCTTTTCATAGCCTCAAAAAAGATGTGCTAGTGCAACAATATATCAGCGAAGCTAAAGGGCAAGATATACGTTGCTTTGTAGTTGGCGAAAAAGTAATTGCCACCATGCAACGCACCGCCCAAGATGGCGAATTTCGAGCTAATATTCATTTAGGAGCTAGCGGTCAAGAACTCAAAATAACTCCTTAAGAAGACTAAATGGCCA
>JAUMFK010000134.1:16824-17731 GCA_032119875.1 Rickettsiales bacterium | reverse complement strand
GATCAAGCGAAGGTTTAAAAATTCTCGAAGTTAATTCATCTCCGGGTCTTGAAGGCATTGAAAAAGCCACCAAAATTGATATTGGCAAAGAAATTATCACTCATATTACTTCTGTTATAAAAAAATCTTAAAATTCATGATTAAAATTTTTGATAACATAGAGTTTTTACTAGGAGCTGGCAACCCTAATCAATTTTATAAACACAATCACCCCACATTAGTTTTTTTAGGAGCCTCTAATGTTGGTAAATCTAGCTTAATCAATGCTTTATTTGGCAAAAAAATAGCTATTTCTTCTAAAACTCCCGGAAGAACCCAGCAAATAAATTTTTTTCTTGCCAAAAATAAAAAACAATCTTTTGTGGTTGCCGATTTGCCAGGTTATGGTTTTGCTAAAATTAATCAACAGACATTTCAAAAAATATCCGATCTTTGCCTAGAATTTTTATTATTTTTGCAAAATCAACCACAAAGCTTTATTTTTTTATTACTAGATCCAAGCAAACAACTAAAACCAGCCGATATTTCTGCTCTAAATTTTTTACAACAACAGCAACTGAATTTTTATTTAATTTTTACTAAAACAGATAAATGCACCCAAGAGCAAATATCCGAACTAAACCAACAAATATCACAAGTTATTAGCAATTTTACAACACCATTCGCTTTAGCAAGTGCCAAAAATCGCACTATCATTACTTTGCAACAAAAAATTATTAACCAAATTTTATCAACAATTCCCCCAAACAATGTCCACTCATATTAAATCATAGATGATTTTAAAACTACTAATTTTTATAGCACTTTTTACCACCAATTGTTTCGCTAATTCTCTTGCTATTGATGGTAATGTGAATTTTTCTCTAACTACCCCAAGGCAGGTCTATTTGCCACAAAAACCAGTGAT
>JAUMFK010000134.1:0-16814 GCA_032119875.1 Rickettsiales bacterium | reverse complement strand
CTAGCTTTAATATTAGCAACGAATCTTTTAACAAAATAACTTTACATTTTAAAATAGAAACCAACTACAATACTAACAACAATCTTAATCCTATTTTAGATGAGGCTTTTGTAAGCATCAAAAATGATTTTGGCAAACTAGAATTTGGCAACTTTTTACCAGTAAATCAACAACTCAAACAAAACCCCGCTAAAATAAGCAGAGGAGCAGGCGGAATCAATGGCAAATATCTTGAATACATCAATCTACCGCAGCCTATACACAACAACATCAATCTAAAATTGCCAAGCTTTATTTTACTTTCACAATCACCAATTGGTCATAACGGTGGTAGAAATTTTTATCAAACCAAACAAAGAGGGCTAAAAGATAACTCTTTTGATGGTTCAGAAGATGCTACTAAAATCAGTTATTTTTTACCAAAATATCAAAACCATCAACTAGCAGTGAGTTATACTTTTAATTCTCAAAAAAATGGCTTTACTCAAATTGCCAATAAAAATCAAAATTCGCTAGCTCTTCGCCAAATTATTAGCATTGCATGGCTTTACGAACAAGATTTTGATAACCTAAATTTAAAATTATCTGCCACCACCGAACAAGGAAAAGCTAATAAAAAACAAATCTCCAACCTAAACAGTTACGATTTTGGAATGATAATGAGTTATTTTGGTATAAAATTTGCTACTTCTTATGGTTTTTGGGGTAAATCTTTACAAACAAAAAATGGTATCTATGCTTGTAATTACCAAGAAAATTTACATTTAGCACAACAAAACTGCACTAATGCTGGCTCTACTAAATTTAGCAATGCCTATTATCATAGTTATGGCATCGCTTATAATCTAGGGCCGTTTGGGGCTAGTTTAACTAATTTTAATAGTAATTTATATAATAATCGCTATATCGCTACTTCTTTGGGTTTTGATTATAAAATTAAAAAAAATTTATTATCTTATATTGAATTTACAAATTTTAAGTTTAAAATTAATCAACCAAAAGCAAACGATATTGTTAATCAAAATAATATCAGCAACTCTTTAAGGCAAATACCAAACAACCAAGGCTTAATAATGTTAACTGGCATTTATTTTAATTTCTAACCATGATAAGTGTAGCAGCTCTTGATTCATTTTTACTACCTCTAAAACAAATTCTCGATAAAGAAGGTGTTACCGAAATTTCTATCAATCGTCCAAACGAAGTATGGGTTGAAATTGCAGGCGATATGTATCGACAAGATCTTCCTGGTTTTGATGTTGAACACTTAAAATCTTTAGCAAGGCTCGTTGCACAATCTACCGAACAACGAGTAAGCGAAGAAGAGCCACTCCTTTCAGCAACTTTACCTAATGGTTTTCGTATTCAGGTGGTTTTTCCTCCCGCTTGTGAAGTTGGTTGTGTGGTTATTTCAATACGTAAACCATCAGTATTAAAATGGACTCTCCACGACTACGAAAAACTCGGCATGTTTAATACCACTCTCACTCAAGAATCAATCGACGAAAATCAACAAATCTTATCAAAACTTTTACAATTAAACCGCATCAAAGAGTTTATCCATCATGCAGTTATTTCTAAAAAAAATATCATAATTTCTGGCGGCACATCTACTGGCAAAACAACCTTTTCTAATGCTGTGCTACGATCTATTCCCAGCCACGAAAGACTCATTACCGTTGAAGATGCTCGAGAAATCGATCTTACCCATCATCAAAACAGAGTGCATTTACTTGCTTCTAAAGGTTCGCAAGGCAGAGCCAAAGTAACCACTCAAGATTTAATCGAAGCTTGTTTAAGACTTCGCCCCGAAAGAATTATTGTAGGCGAATTAAGAGGTTCCGAGGCATTTAGTTTTTTACGAGCCATCAATACAGGGCACCCCGGCTCTATTTCTACACTTCATGCCGATACCCCAAAAATGGCAATTGAACAATTAAAAATGATGGTAATGCAAGCTGGTTTAGGCTTGGCTCCTAGCGAAATTGTTTCTTATATTCACAATGTTATCGATATCATTGTGCAACTAAAAAGAGGCGAAAAAGGGCATCGATTTATTTCTGAAATTTACTATCGACCACTTCATCAATTAAAATAATTATTTTCAAATGCTACACCGTCATCGTTTTTTTCAGCAAAATTTCTTGCATTTTACCCTAGATCAAATCATTAACATCACTAAATGTTCTTGTGCTACAATGCTTGATTCTAAAACTGTCATAACTAATTTAAACACCTTAAAAAATGCTTCCTGCACCGAACTTGCTTTTTTATCTTCCGAAAAATATCTCGATCAAGTGAGTTTAACACAAGCTGGCTTTTGCTTGGTTTTACCAAAATATGCTTCAAAATTACCAGCTCACACTGTGGCTTTGATTCATAATAATCCTTATTATGCTTATTCTTTATTAGTTGATGCTCTTTATAAAATTATTCCAACCAGTCAAGATTCTCAAAATATTCATCATACCGCTAAAATT
Organism: Rickettsiales bacterium; assembly: GCA_032119875.1. Taxonomy (GTDB): domain Bacteria; phylum Pseudomonadota; class Alphaproteobacteria; order Rickettsiales; family UBA1997; genus CAILUF01. Next base: position 14,334 of record JAUMFK010000134.1, on the reverse strand, counting down.
GGTTGCAACACTGTAATTTCGCCTACTGCCTACATTGGTAAAAATACCGAAATTGGCGAAAATTGCTTCATCGGCCCAAATGCCAGCATTTTAGATGGAGTGATTATTGGCAATAACACTATTATTAATGCTAATGCCACTGTGAGTTTTGCGGTTATTGGCAATAATTGCCAAATTTATAGCGGAGCAAAAATTGGTCAAGATGGCTTTGGTTTTATCCATCACAATGGCATCAATCATAAAATTATGCAAATTGGCATTGTTGAAATACACAATAATATCGAAATCGGAGCCAACACTTGCATCGATCGCGGAGCTATCGAAAACACTATTATTTATGATGATGTTAAAATAGATAACCTCTGCCAAATTGCCCATAATGTTGTGATAAATCAAGGAACAGTGATGGCTGGCTGCGCAGCAATTGCAGGTAGCACAACTATCGGCAAGTTTGTGCAAATTGGTGGCGGAGCAAATATTGCAGGCCATATAAATATTGGTGATTTTGTTAAAATTGCCGGCATGACAGGAGTAATGCGCGATATTGAAACAGGGGCAATAGTAGCAGGTATTCCAAGCTTACCTATCAAGAAATGGCACCGTATCAACACTCTTTTGCAAAAAATGATTGGTAAATAATAAAGTTTTTACTCAATATGCAACAATTTTCACATCACTGGCAAAAATTTACTCAACAAAAATTAAGTTATTATAGCCTGATTATTTTGTTAATAATTTTTGCCATTTCTATGCTATCTAGCTTAATTGCTAATAACAAGCCTTTACTAGTAAAATTTAACAATAAATTTTATTTTCCGCTATGGCAAGAAATACCCGAAACAACCTTTGGAGGAAGTTTTTACACCACCGCTAATTACCTCGATCCCGTTACTGTGCATCTCATAAAAAAACATGGTTGGTTAATTATGCCACCTATACCTTATTCTTTTGATACCTTAAGCTTAAATAATCCACAATCGGCACCTGCCAAACCTAGTATGTATAATTTTTTAGGCACTGACGATTGGGGGCGAGATGTGTTTGCTAGATTGCTTTATGGCATTAAAATTTCTCTTGGCTTTGCTCTTTTGTTAAGCTTTTTTTCACTAGCAATTGCCATTATTTTAGGGGCAATACAAGGCTATTTTGCAGGCTGGATCGATTTATTACTACAACGATTTAGCGAAATTTGGTCGAGTCTACCTGTAATGTTTTTGTTAATTTTATTTTCTGCAATTATCACTCCAAGTTTTTTTAGTCTACTTTTTATTTTATTAGCATTTAGTTGGTTAAATGTAGTTGGTTTTATTCGGCTTGAATTTTTAAAACTTAAACAACAAAACTTTGTTAAATCTAGCATTGCACTTGGAGCAAGCCCTTATCGGATTATTTTTTATCATATTTTACCAAATGCTTTGCCAATTATTTTAGCTAACCTGCCCTTTTTAATTTCTTCTTCACTTACCACCCTTACCGCTCTTGATTTTATGGGCTTTGGTTTGCCTGTTGGCACCCCTTCTTTGGGCGAACTTTTGGCACAAGGTAAAAATAATTTAAAAGCCTATTGGCTTGGCATCACTGGTTTTGTTGCCACCACAACCATTTTAGTTTTGCTAGTTTTTATTGGCGAAGGGCTTAATAAAATTAATAATCCTTATGAATAATACCATCACTTTGGGCTTGGCACAAATAAATACTCAAGTAGGCAACATTAAACATAATAGCAATTTACTTGCTTGGCATTGCCAAAATTCTAAAACCGATTTAGTTTTGTTTCCAGAAATGGCTATTTCTGGCTATCCGTGTTACGATTTATGGCAAAAAAACTATTTTATTACACAATGTAGTCAAAAAATCAAGCAAATATCAGCTCACTTACCTAATAATAGTTATGCTTTACTTGGTTGCCCACTTTGGCAAAACAACAAACTTTATAATGCTGTAGCTTTGGCTAACAACAAGCAGATTTTACAAATTTTTGCCAAAAAAAGCTTGCCAAATCACGGAGTTTTTCAAGAAAAAAGATACTTTCAGCCAAACAATACTCTAAACTATTTTAGCCACCATAACTTTGATTTTGCCTTGTTGATTTGTGAAGATTTTTGGGACAAAAAAAACTGGCTATTACTTGCCGAAAATCAATTTGATGCTGTTTTAGTGCTAAATTCTTCTCCCTACTCACAATCAAAACCTCAAAATCGCCAAAAACTAGCCATACAATTAGCTAAAACTCTGCAAAAACCAGTAATTTATCTAAATCAAGTAGGCGGGCAAGATGGCCTAGTGTTTGATGGCAATTCTTTTATACTCGATAAACTCGGTAATGTAGTATTGCAAATGGCAAATTTTATCACTGATTTTGCCAAGGTGAGCCTCGATAAAACAGGCAAAATAACAATTTTAAGCCAGCAAAATCTCCCCTATACTGCATGCAATATCGCTCAACAATACACAGCTTCTGTTTTAGGTTTATCCGATTATTTAGCAAAAAACTCATTTCAAAAAGTTATCATCGGTATGTCTGGCGGAATTGATTCTGCTCTTGTTGCCACTATTGCCGTTGATGCCTTGGGGCCAAATTATGTAAAATTGTATGCACTACCAACCAAATTTAATTCACAGCAATCATATCTTGATGCCAAAATATGTGCAGAAAACCTAAATACTAATTTAGAAGTTATCAACATTGAGTCAATTTTTACACAATTTTTAAATAGCTTGCAAAATCAAAATATTTCAGCCCTTGCCACCGAAAATCTACAAGCTAGAATTCGAGGAAATATATTAATGGCAATTGCTAATTCTAGCGGGGCTTTGTTGCTTTCTACTGGTAATAAATCAGAGCTTGCTTGCGGTTATGCCACACTTTATGGCGATATGTGCGGCGGCTTTAACCCTATTGCCGATTTTTATAAAACCACTATTTACAATTTAGCTAATTGGCGAAACGAAAATTTATGCACCATTGGTAAACATAACTTTTTAAATGTTATTCCTACTAGTATTTTGCAAAAAGAACCCTCTGCCGAACTTCGTTTTAATCAAAAAGATTCTGATTCTCTTCCGCCTTATGATATTTTAGATAAAATTTTATTTGCCCTTGTTGAAGAGCAGAAATCGGTAGGCGAAGTTGCTGATTTAGGCTTTTCACTTGATTTAGTAAAACAAGTAGCAAAAATGCTCTATCGCAACGAATTTAAACGCCAACAGGCAAATATTGGGCTTAAAACTAGCGATATGTGTTTTAACCTAGATTGGCAATACCCAATAAGCAATTCTTTTACCGATTAATAACATTTCAAATTCAAAATTAATCAATTTTAAAGTTGAAATGGTATAAATTATATTTTTATAGGTAAAATAATCATGTTTAAGCCTTTCATATGCAGTTTTCGCTGCATAATATATGGTGTGTGGTTAAACAATAATTGTTGCCAAGAATTTTCTTGTTCAAAAATAAATTTTGTGCCAAAGAAAATAACATTTTCGTAGTCTTTAACTACTCTATCGGTGAGTTGAGTTAATTTTTCAATAGTGTCGGTGTCGTAGCCAATATATGCCTTACTAAACTTGCCATAAGCATTGCAGTAATTTTTATATTTATTGATGATTTGCTTGGTTTTTCTACGCATTTCTCGCCAAATTTTTTCTTCTTGTAAAATATTTGAGTTTAACTCGCCTACCGTTACAAATAAAAAATTTTCAAAAACATTAGGAAATAATTTGTTAATTTGCAATAAACAATTCATACCGCTACCAAAAGTTTGATCGACAATAATAGCAGCAGTGGGGGCTTTTTTATTTACTGTATCAATTAAAATATTTTGCGGTAAATTAGCCTGCGGATCTTGAAGAAATGTTAGTTCTTTACGTATTAAATTATGCCGAAAGCGAGTATAGGTATTACGAATAAACAAGCCAACCGCCACAAAAAAAGAGGTAATAATAATGGTTATCCAGCCACCGTCATGAAATTTTTCGTAGATAGTAACTAATAAAATGCCAAAACAAACCACAAAACCAAGCAAAGAAATACTGATTTTTTTTAACCACTGATTATTTTTATAGCGACTACGAAACCAATAAATAGTTAAGCCCAGCAGAGATAATGAAAAAGTAATAAAAACATTAATAGAATAAAGCACCACTAAAATATGCACAGAGCCATTAGTTATAAAAATAGTGGCAATAGCTGCAAGAGCCATAAAACAAATGCCATTTTTTACGACCAAGCGGTTAGAAAGAGAACTGAAAGATTTTGGCATCCATTCGTCGGAAGCCATATTAGCAATAACATTTGGCCCTGCTAAAAAACCAGAATTAGCAGCAACAATTAACAAACCAGCTTCAAACATAAGCAAAACTGGCACAATAAATTTACTCATTTCTATATCGCCAATAAGCCAATTTTGAGTAATCATATAAAAAGCTGTGGCATTAAGAGTTTGCCCTTCTATTTTGTTAATACCCCAAAGTAAGTAAATTAAAATAATACCAACCGCCATAAAAGCTAAAGAAATTGCTAACAAAAACATAGTAATTTTGGCATTTTTCACTCTTGGCTCTGCCAAGGTATTAACATTATTTGAAACCGCTTCAAGACCAGTATAAGTGCCACCGCCCATTGAAAAAGCTTTAAGAAAAATAGAAGCAATAAAAACCCACCCCGCAATTGAGGCGGTTTCTTGTATTTCGTAGTTTGCTTTGGTAAATAATACAGGCAAGGCATAACTTCTGGCAATAATACCATGCACAACAATAAAAATATGAGTAAGAATAAAACCTAAAAATATTGGCAATAAAAATTTAATAGATTCTTTCATTCCTCTTAAATTTAAAAAAGCAAGCAGACCAATTAAAAAAACTGCTAAAAAAAGCTTGATAGGTTTAAATTCTGGTGGTAAAAAACTAAAAATAGCATCGATACTGCTGGCAATAGAAATAGAAATAGTTAAAACATAATCAACAATAAGTGCCGAACCCGAAACTAAACCTGCATATTTGCCTAAAAGCCTAGTGGCAACACGATAACCGCCGCCGCCATTAGGAAAAAGCTCAATTACTTGAGTATAAGCATAAGAAATAATAAAAACAGTAAGGGCAGTGGCAATAGCTAAATAAATTGCCAATTCTTCATGAACACCAAGAGCAATAAAAGCCTCTTCAGGACCATAACAAGAAGATGATATGCCGTCGGCACCTAAACCAACCCAAGCTAAAAAAGCCACCAAAGAAATATTATGCCTTGATTCTTTATCAAAAAAATTTCGAGGAGCACCAAGAAGAAACTTGATTAACTTGGTAAACATAATTAAAAATTATATAATTTGGCGATATCAAGCATTCTAACAGAAAATGCCCATTCGTTATCATACCAAGAGCAAACTTTAACAAAATTATCACCTAAAACTTTGGTTTGAGTGGCATCAAAATTTGAGCTAAAATTATTGTGATTAAAATCGATAGAAACCAAAGGTTCAACAACATAACTCATCACACCATTTAATTGATTTTGAGCATATTTTTGCATAATATTGTTTATTTCTTCAATGCTAGTGTTTTTACTGGCAAGAAAATTTAAATCAACCATCGAAACATTTGGAGTTGGCACTCTGATAGCTACACCATCTAGTTTTCCTTTTAACTCTGGCAATACTAAACCCAAAGCTTTCGCCGCTCCAGTGGAAGTAGGAATCATAGACATTGCACAGGCTCTAGCTCTACGCAGATCGCAATGAGAATTATCGACAATGTTTTGATCGTTAGTATAGGCATGAATGGTAGTCATGAGGCCTTTTTCTATGCCGATTTCTTGATGCAAAGCCCAAACAATTGGAGCCAAGCAATTAGTAGTGCAAGAGCCGATAGAAATAATTAAATCTTGATTGTTTAATTGTTGATGATTAACTCCATAAACAATTGTTTTAACATTATCTTCTTTTGCAGGAGCAGAAATTATTACTCTTTTTGCTCCTGCGGTTATGTGTTGGTAAGAATCTTGATATTTGGTAAAGGCACCTGTGCATTCAAAAACAATATCAATATCAAGTTTTTGCCAAGGTAGTTTTTGCGGATCTCTTTCGTTAAAAAGTGCAATATTTTGTGAATTAATGCTAATTTGATTATCGGAAATAATTTTTACTGGTGTTTGAAATTTACCATGTACAGAATCGTATTGAGTGAGATGTTGTAAAGTTTTTACCGAAGAAGAGCCATTTATAGCAACTAATTCGATATCATTAGTAAAATTTTCTTCGTAAATAGCTCTGATAATTGCTCTACCAATTCGACCAGCTCCATTAATAGCGACTCTTTTTTTTCTAGACATAAAATAAAAATTAAATTATAGTTAACGACATTGTTTTTTGTTAAAATTTTAGCAAAATTTTAATTTTAAAAAATAAGAAGTCATTAACTTTATTTGTATTTTTATGTTATTTTTTGTTTATTTTTTACCGATGATATTAATTTTTTTAAGCTTAATTATTATAATTTGCACATGTAGCTCTGCAAAAAAAATAATAGCCATTCCAATTATTTATGCAAGCTCTATTTTATTGATTTTCTTTTTTCTAAAAAACAATAATTTATTTGACGAAAATTTAATTAATTTTATATCTTCTGTAACATTGATTTTTGCTAGTAGCACTATTTTAGGCTTTTATTTATTTAAGAAGTGTTAAATGACATGTTGACAACAGAGCAACCATTATGGCACTGTTGCAAGCGAACATTATTGAACTTCGGTAACTAGTAAAACTTGGCTAAAACCAGCTAAACTAAGCATTTTGATAAGATTCATAACCTCACCATATTCGATAAATTTATCTGCTCTTACTAAAATTCTCTCGGATAAATTATTATTAGTGAGTTTTTTTAATTTATTAGCTAAATTATTTTTTGCTATTTCTTCTTCTTGTATAAACAAAGTGCCGTTTTTTTGCATTGAAACTATAATATCTTTTGACTCAATATTTTCTGATTTTTCAACACCATTAGGCAAATTTAAAGAAACCGAGCTAGTAAGCATAGGAGCTGCCACCATAAAAATAATTAACAAAACCAACAAAACATCAACAAAAGGAGTAATGTTTATTTCGGATATCGCTACTTTTTTTTTATGATTTTTAGAATTATTTTGTAAAGAGAAAGCCATTGTTAAGTTGAGTTTTCTTCTGATTTAATGATAAACAAACTATTAGGATTTTCGTTAAATTTAATATTGTTTAAATAAACCGTGATTTTTTGCTCTAATTCGTTTTTAACTTGCATCTTTATAAATTGCCAAGGATTTTTACTAAATATTAAAGTAAACTCTCCAGCATCTGGACGATTTTTTTTGATTAACGAAACCTCAATTTCATTAGAATTGCTAACGATATTGGTAATTTTAATATCGGTTGCATTAAATGAAATTTTTGGCCTAGTTAAAAAAGAAGCAGGAGTTGCATTGGTGCTAATACTAGATATTTCATCTAGTTCAATATCTTGATAATGCAAAACTGCCCCATTAACCACTACTAATATTTTTGGTTTATCAAGATATTCAATTCGCATTTTACCTGCTTTTTTACCGTTACGTGATAAATAAAATTTACCTACGGTTTTTTGATTATCAAGCTCTTGAATAAAATCAGAACTAAGATGAGAAATATTATTAAGATAATTTTCAATTTGAATTAGATCGGCTTTATATGAAGAAAAATTTTGTTGTTCACTTTCTTTAGAATTAGCAAAAGCTACACTTATGGTAAAATTAACAATGCTAACAATAAAAAATAAGCAAATAACTAAACTGTTTTTAAACATTTTTATCGTAATAAACATGTTCGTTTACTCCGCCCTCACTTTTATCAACAATAAATGTAATGGCACTATCGCCTGTAATATTAATAGTGGTACGCACCATATCTAAAACACGATCTATACCTAAAATAACCGCAATACCTTCGGATGGAATACCGACAGAACCCAAGACCATACTCATAAAAATAATTGAACCACTAGGAATACCAGCAGCCCCAATAGAACCTAAAGTGCAAGTTAAAATAAGCATTAAGTAATGTTGAAAATATAATTCGATACCATAAGCCTGAGCAAAAAATAAAGCACAAATACCAAGATAAATGGCAGCTCCATCCATATTGATACACACTCCAAGAGGCATTAAAAAGTTAGAATTAGTTTTAGAAACACCCATTTTTTCTTGAAGCTGATTCATGGCGGTAGGAAGAGTTGCCTTACTTGAACTAGTTGAAAAAGCTAAACCTTGAGTAAACAGAATTTTTTTATAAAAAGGAAATGGTGAAACTTTTCCAAAAACCGCAATTAAAACCCCAAAAATAACATACTGCACTAAACAAGCTAAAAGCATTGTAATCACTAATTTACCAAGAGATTGCAACACTTCAAGACCTTGGTCGGCAACAGAATATGACATATAGCCAAAAACACCTAAAGGAGCTAATTTAATGATAATTTCGATACTACGAAAAAAAACTTGAGAAAAAGCAGAAATTAACTCTTTTATTGGTTTGCCTTTATCGCCAATCGTATTAATAATGAAACCAATAAAAATAACAAAAACAATAATTTGCAAATATTTTTCTTCAACAATAGATTTAAAAGGATTCACTGGAATTAAATCTAAAATAAACTCTGAAGCAGTTTTTTTATTTTGAGTGATTGCAGAAACTTTTTGAAAATCAGCAGAATTTTTTGATTGCGATTCAGAAACCATTTGGGAAAGATTAATGCCTTTGCCAGGCTCCATTAATTTACCAGCAGTAATGCCAATAATCACAGCAAACATTGCGGTTAAAATATAAGCACTAAAACCTTTTACAGCAACTCTAGTAAAATTACCTTCGCCATTAATAGAGGTTATGCCTGAAAGCAAGGCAAAAATAATTAATGGAATTATAACCATTTTGATTAAATTCATAAAAATTGTGCCTAAAATTTTAAATGATTTAACAATTTCAACATCAAGATAGTTTTTGTTACCTAAATAACCAATCAAAATGCCAAAAATTAAACCAATAAAAACTTGTTGCCACAATTTCATAAAACTAAAACATTGAATTATTAAAATAAAAAATACCAAAAATAATGGCACAGTGCCATAAGAAGTTAGAATAAACTAAAATAATTTAAGATGCAAGAGGTTTTTGTTATTAATAATTACTACTTCATTACTGCACTTCTATTTATATTTTATATTCTGGAATAATAATTGCCTTATCTTCTTGAAATAAAATTTTATCATCTTTTTTTACTAATAGTTTTAAATCCCAAGCTCCGATTAAAGGAAAATAAAGATCGTAAGCCACATAAAAACCATCTATCAATTGCAAATTTCGATAAAAATTATATTGCGGTTTTGCCTTGTTTAAAAAAATAGCCTCAATATAAGCATCTTGTATTTCGCCATCTTTTCCTTCAAGAGAAATAAAAGCATTGTAAGTATTTGGCGATTTTGGCGATGACCTAACTTCAAAATCAAGCTCATAACCAGCTTTTTTATAAGAATCAAAGATTTTAATAGTTTTATTATATTCGACTCCTTTTAAAAAAGCATTTTCAACAATCGGGGCATTGTCAAAACGATTAGCCAAAAACAAATAGCCAATATTTACTAATATCACCACCACAAACATTGTTAAGATGGTATATAACCAATTAATTTTTGTAGAAAATTTCATTTTTATTGTAATTGTTTGTTAATTTTTGATAATGCATATTGCATATCTTGATTAATTTTACTATATTGAAGATTAATTGTTGCCGATTTGGCAATGAAGATATAATCTATTTGTTGTTTTTTAAAGGCATCACTTAAACCATAAAAACAACTTCGAAATCTTCTTTTTACTAAATTTCTTTCTGTAGCTAGTTTACTGGCTTTTTTTGAAACCACCAAGCCAAAACGACAAAAAATTTTTGCTCTTTTTTTTTGATGATCGTGCCAATAAAAACTCGCAGTGGGATTTGCTATAAGAGTAAAACTGTGAGTATGAAACTTTACAGCAGAAGAATGATTTTTTTGTTGAAAATCGGCAGATTTTTTAATGGATAAAATTTTCATATCACAAAAAATGATGTTTTTTATCAATTCTTAACCCCGCTATGCCTAATACCATTTCAACTTAACATACATTTGTTAGGTTGATTAATTTTAAAGTTGAAATGGTATTATATCATTTCAACTTAACATACATTTGTTAGGTTGATTAATTTTAAAGTTAAAATTGTATAACAATACAATTATTAATATTTAGATTGAATATTTAGTGATTAATAAAATTAATTGCACAAAGGGATAGATTTTTTTAATTTGCAAAAAAGATTTTAAGCTATTTTATTGTAGAAACAAAACTAAAACAGTTTATTTTTTGCCATTAATAAAAACAACCAGCTATTAATATTAAACAGAAAGCACTGCTCTGCCTTTAAACCTTCTGCGAGATAAAACTCTTCTGCCGTTAGCGGTTGCCATACGTGAGCGAAAACCGTGTCTTCTTTTTCTAACAATTTTACTAGGTTGCCAAGTTCTTTTCATAAGATGATGAATTTAAAGTTTACTATTTTTGCTCGATTTTTTTAATTGCCAAAGATAGCCTAGATAATTTTCGTGAAGCTGTATTTAATTTGATTACTTTTTTGCTAACACCTTTTGCAATTTCTGGCTCAAGGTTTTTAAAGGCTTCAAGAGCTTTTTGTTTATCTTGGTTTTTAATTGCCAAATCTACTTTTTTAATAAAAGTTCTAATACGATTAATTCGAGAAGTATTGATAACATTTTTTCTTTCACTTGCTCTTAATGCTTTTTGAGCCGATTTAGTATTTGCCATAATAATAAAAACATAATTAAAAATTATTTTATAAAACAAAAAATATGAAAGCCAAAATAAAAAATGCATTTCATAATGAAAATTAAAGCCATTATTTTAATGGTTTAAAAATAATTAGCAAGTAATTTTTTTTAAACCTTGCAAATAAGATTGTAAAACCTCTGGCACATCTACCGAGCAATCAGAATTTTGATAATTTTCTAAAATTGCTACTAAAGTTCTGCCTACCGCCAAGGAAGATCCGTTTAAAGTGTGAGCAAAAAAACTTTGATTATTTTGTTTATATTTAATATTTGCTCTTCTTGCCTGAAAATCACCACAATTAGAACAACTAGAAATCTCGCGATATTTATTTTGTGAAGGCAACCAAACCTCTAGATCGTAGGTTTTTTGAGAACAAAACCCCATATCTCCTGTGCAAAGCAAAATTTTTCTAAATGGCAATTTTAGTTTTTGCAAAATTAAACTAGCAACTGCCGTCATTTTGATGTGCTCTTGCTGTGAATCTTCGGCGGTAGTAATTGAAACTAGCTCAACTTTTTTAAATTGATGCTGACGAATCATGCCCTTGGTATCTTTACCCGCGGCCCCTGCTTCTTGACGAAAACAAGGAGTATAAGCTGTAAATCGCAAAGGCAATTGCTTAACATCGAGAGTTTTATGAGCAACCAAATTAACCAACGAAACTTCGCTAGTAGGAATAAGCCAGTAATCATCGGCTGTTTTAAAAGCTTCATCGGCAAATTTTGGCAACTGCCCTGCCCTTAACATTGCTTCGCTTTTTACTAAATTTGGCGGAGAAACCTCGCAATAACCATGGCTTAAAGCTATATCAAGCATAAAATTTGCCAAAGCTCTTTCAAGATTTGCCAAAGGGCCAGTAAGAGTAGAAAATCTGGCACCAGACATTAAGGCAGATTGCTCAAAATCAAGCATTTTCAGATTTTTACCAATTTCATCGTGAGCAAGAGCAGTAAAATTAAATTCTCTAATTTCACCAAAAGTTTCAACCACCATATTTTGCTCTTCGCTAGCACCTATCGGCACATCGCTTTGCGGTAAATTAGGAATTTGTAACAATAAATTTTCAAGCTCAAATTCAATATTATTTTGCTCTTGGGCAAGTTTAAGTTGCTGATTGATAGATTTTACCTCTTCTGATAATATATTTATCTGCTGTTGATCTTGCTTTTTTTTAGCTACGGCAATAGTATTTACTATGCTATTTTTTTTAGCTTGTAAATCTTGTATGAACTGAATTTGCTGTTTTCGTTTTTGGTTAAGATCGATAATTTGTTGAGCAGAAAAATTAGCACCTCGATTTTGCATTGCCTCATCAAAATTTTGTGGATTCTGGCAAACATATTGTAAATTTATCATAAGATATTGATTGAATTAGTATCTGCATCAAACATTTTGCGATAAAAACCATTTAAAGCCATTAACTGTTGATGATTGCCATATTCGGCAATTTTTCCTTGATGCATAAAGGCGATTTTTTGACAATTACTTAAAAAAGATAAACGGTGAGCAATAGTAATTACTGTTTTGTGGCTAGCAAGCTGATTTATTGCTTGCATAACTAATTGTTGGTTTTGATTATCAAGAGCAGAAGTTATTTCGTCAAAAAGTAATATTGGAGAATCTTTAATAATAGCCCTAGCCAAGGCGATTCTTTGCCTTTCGCCACCAGAAATTTTGATGCCTTTTTCACCCACCAGAGTATCGAGACCATTTTTTAGTGATAAAATAAAATGAAAAGCTGGAGTGTTATGCACTAATGATAAAACTTCTTGCTTGGCAATGTTTTTATTCACATAAGCAATATTTTCAAAAACCGTTCCTGAAAAAATAAAAGAATTTTGCGAAATATAAGCAAACTGCTCACGTATAACAGCTAGTGGCAAACTATTAATATTATGATCGTTTAACAATATTTGCCCACTATTTACCTGCTGAAACCTCAACAACAATTGCAAGATAGTGCTTTTACCAGAACCACTCAAGCCTACAATGCCTATTTTTTCGCCATAAGTAATTTGTAAATCTAGGTTATCTAAAATATTTTGCCTAGTATTTTCTTGGTAACAAAAACTCACTTGACGAAAATTAATATTAATAGGAGGCTTAATTGTGGTGCTATCTAGTGATTGTTGATTTGATAAAGCTAAATTTGGCTTAATTGCCAAAAGCTCACCAATTTTTTTAAGAGCTCCATTAGCGGTTTGCATTTGACCAGTAATCTGACTTAAACCAACCAAAGAAGTTGCAACCAAAACTGCATAAAATAAAAAAGAAGAAAGATCGCCTGCGGTGATTTTGCCAGATAAAACATCGTGCCCACCAATTAACACAATAATTGAAACCGCTCCAAAAGAAATAGCAATAACAAAAGCAACTAACAAAGCTCTTAAATGAATTTTTTGCAAAGAAGATTGCAAAACATTACTGCACTGTTGATTAAAATTAGCAATTTCGCGATTTTCGCATAAATATGCTTGGATGGTTTGAATGCCATTTAAACTTTCTTCAATATGTGCCGAAACAGAAGCGATAGCATTTTGAGTTTGGTAAGCAACTTTTTTTAACATTTTACCAATAAAAATAATCGGCAAAATTGCCAATAAAATAACTAAAAAAGCCAATAAACTTAATTTAACATTAGTAAAAAACAGCAACAGCAAGCCACCAATAAACAAAACTGAATTGCGTAAAAAAAATGAAATATTATTGCTAATAACATTATAAATTAAGGTAGTATCAACAGTGAGTCGAGAGATAATTTCGCCAGTTTTGACATTAGTAAAAAAATCGGGAGAAAAAGTTAGGATATGAGAATATAATTTTTGTTTGATATCGTTAATTATACTTTCAGCAACCGAATTAATCAGAAAAGAACGATAATAACCAGCAATAGAAAGCACAAAAACAGTCAAAACAACAATGATAATCATTAAATTAAGATGCGGATTTGTTTTATCAAAACCATAATCGATAAGATATTTTATAGCTTTGCCAAAAAATAAAATTATTACAGAAGTTATAAACAAAGATAAAAATGCTAAAGAAGCTTTTTTTTTGTAAGGTAAAAAATAGGGTAGCAAAGACCACAAACCAAAATCTTTATTCTTGCTCATTGTTTAAAATTAATTTACTGTGAGAACCGTCGCATAAAACAGGATGAGAGCTTTGTTTGCAACCGCAAAAATATAGAGTTTCATTTTTTTCGGCAATAAAAGAAACAGATTTCATCACACTAGAACCATCTGAATTTTTAAAAGCCTTATGAGCTCCATCGCAGAAAGGTTGTTTTAGAGATAACCCGCAAGAACACCAAGAGTATTTTTTGCCAGCTTCAACCTCAACGGCAAATGGCGATTTTTGTGCTATTTTTGGTAATTTTGACATATCTATTAATTGTTAAGTTAAAAATATTAAGATATTATTGTGTTTATTGTTTTTTTGCAAGAGATAAATATAA
>JAUMFK010000133.1:0-30271 GCA_032119875.1 Rickettsiales bacterium | reverse complement strand
AGCGGATTAGCATCATCGCCAACTTGTAGGCAGAATTTATTTTCAAAGATTTTTATTTTTACCGAACGATGTTTGTCGTTTGCTAAAATTGAGATACGATCAAGGCAATCGAATAAATCTTTTCTTTTAATGTTAACGATGTTAAAATTATTTTTTGGCAATACTTTATCATAAGGAGGAAATTCGCCATCAATTAGTTTGGAAATAATGGTTGTTTTGTCGCAAACAAGTTTTATTTTTACTCTTGAAACTGCTAAAGAAACTTTTTTAGTAGTTTCAATGATTCTTTTAATTTCGCTTACAGTTTTTTTTGGCACAATAATTCCGAAATCTTTGTTTATGCCAGTGAACAAAGAAGACATTGCTAATCTGTGGCCATCGGTAGCAACAGTGCGTAGGTAATAATTATTGTTTTCTTGTAAAGAATGTAAAAATAAACCATTTAAATAATAGCGAGTTTCATCGTTAGAAATGGCAAATTGAGTTTTGCTAATCATTTTGGCTAAAATTTGGGCATCTAACTCTATTTCGTCGGTAAGTTCTTCGCTAGAGATAATTGGGAATTCGGCAGGATCTATGCAAGATAATTTATAACGAGATTTACCAAGTTTAATTTGTAATAAATTTTCGTTTTCTAGATCAATGTTAATAATGCCATCTGGAATTTTTTTTACAATATCAAAAAAAGTTTGTGCCAAAACAGTAGTAGAGCCTTCGGTAGATATTTGGCACTCAAAATAAGTGGTTATTAAAATATCCATATCTGTGGCAAATAAAGAAACTTTGTTATCTTTTGCCTCTATTTTAATGTTTTGCAAAACTGGTATAGTGTTTTTCTTTTCAACGGCACCGTTAACATCTGACAGTGCTTTTAAAAGAATGGTTTTTGATACTTCAAATTGCATATAATTTTATTGGTTGGATTTTAAAACTACATAAAATTTTACTTACTAAAATTGCTATTGCAACATTTTTTTTAAGTGGTTAAATAATTTTTTTTACACAACCCCGCTACTATCATTTTTTTTGTCACCTTCTTTTTTATTATCACCTTCTTTTTTATCGTCATCTTCTTTTTTATCTGACTTATCCTCTGCCATGTCAAATGCTTTATTCCAAACTAAAGAACCAGCCATTTTATTGGCAAGACTTACCTTATTAACAAAAGATTTAAAGGTATTAAGAACATCTTCGCCTTTTCTATCAAGAGAAGAGCCAAAAATATAATCAATAATTCCAGGTATAAGATCAAACATCTTTAAGAGCAGATAAATGCCCACTACTCCTCTTAGCACAACAATAATAATACCCATTTTACCACCAGAAAGCAAATCGTAAAACAGCTCTGCGGCCGAAGGTAGAGCAACAGAAATAATGGCAAAAGATGAGCTAGAACTGAATTTATCAAAATTTAAAACACAGGCTAATCTTTTGCGATCTTCTTCTTTGGATTTGCAAGATATGCGTCCGCCATCTAGTTTAGGATTTTTGCCTAAAATTAATAAATCAGAAGCTTGAATAAAAATAGCAATATACACAAACAAAATAATAGGTTGTAAAGTAAAAGAAATGAGTTGCATCAGCCATTTATTAAAAATATCGGTAGTTTGTTTAAAAAGCAAAGTAGGAAAAATAACTGGTGAAATAAAAATATAAACAACAATTGCCAAGGCGGTAGTGACAAACAAATACAAGGCTCTCATAATGATGATAATCATCATGATTACAAAAAAGAATAATGATATTGAAATTAAAAAACCATAAGATCCTGTAAATAAAGTAGATATTATTAAGCCAATAACATTAGCAAAAGAAGTTCCGGGGGTGAATGCAAGATAATATTTTAACTTACAATCAAGAATATTAAATATTTTTAAATAACTATATTTTAAATAAGCTTCTTTTCCTATTAAATTGGAATCTCCAAACTTACACAAATCACCTTCATTGCTAGTATATTGAAAAAATTTAGTTACTAATTCTGGAAAAGATCCATAAACAGCATCAAAAAAAATAGTTTGCCAAGCATCTCCTAGTGCAAAATAAGCCACAATACCAATTTTAAATATTAGTAAAATCATTTCTTTTCGTTTTGACATGCCAATAACATCGCCTGGAGATATTAATATTTTAATGCCAAAAAATAAAATTGCTAAAGTGAGACCAACTTTAATTGCAAATCTTAAATTATCTTGTATTTTAGTAAAAATATTATGACCATCGTTTTGGTTTTTTTCATATACTTTGGGACCATCATTAATACAAGATGTGCCATCGGTAGTTTCGCCACTTCTGCATAATGTATGGCCGTTTTTATTAACAAAAATATTGCCAAATGTTTCGTAAAAACATTGAGCAATCGGTGCACTTAAATATATTTCGTTGCCAAGTATGAAGGTTGTTTCTTTGCTACTCCCTTTAAAATCAAGGCAAGCATAAGAAAAATACCGATTTATCTTGTTATCACGTATTGTGTAAGGAGTATCTGAAGTAATAGTGCAATGACTATAATATTGGCACTGATTCTTTAGTGTATAAGCTTTTTCTTTTGCAAAACAAGTAGGAGGATCTTGAGTTTCACTATACTTACAAGGCAGATCTTCTGGCAATGTATTATCGTTATATGTTGATGAATCGCTACTGGCTAAATCTGCATTAATAAAAGCATCTTTGATTTTTTTATTTGATTCTTCTACATTAGGATCGTGATATTTCTTTAATGGATAGGTTGTTCCACCAGCAACAGAAAAATTATAAGGGCATAAATTGTGGCTTTCGGCACATAAAACCCTGCCTTCTTCTCGCTCTTTTATCATGAATTCCATAAGATAGTAAGAGTTGCCTGTGGTTACAAGTTCTATGCTACAAGTGGTGCCTTTTTTACAGAACACAAAACTTCGTTTCGCTGGTTCTTTGCTTGATTTGGTATCTTCTAGGCAAATATAGTTTTTTGCAAGATTTTCGCAACATTTTCTTTCTTGAGAATCAGAATATTGGGGGCAGTTAAAATTGCCAGAATCAAGGCCTCTTAAATAAAAAGGTTTCATTTTGATTAACACATTATCATCGCAGTCGTTATCATCAATATTTTTTTTAATTAGATTGCTGTTGCGTGTAACAGCATTTTGAGAAATAACATCGTTTATTTTAAAATGCCTACCAGAATTGCTAAATTCTTCTCTTTCTTTGCGATGTATTCTGTCTGAAGTTAGTAGATATTCTTTATAACTAATGTCTGGATTTTTAATGATGTTATATAAGGGATCGTCTTTATAAGTTGGGTTTGACCAATTATAGCCACAAACTCTTGTTTGCTTTAATGCTGAATTTGCCATGCCATAAAGAATTGATGCTTGAATAGCTGCAGAAGCTCCAGCTGCAAGAACAGGAAGATTGCCTTCGCAACAACGAGTGAAGCGTCCTTGAGCCGCTACACCTGTGGCACATTTGACAATGTTAGATGCTTGTGATAAGATATCTTTTAATGGGTTTGGGAAAATTGATGGAGTGCCACCGCAAAAAAGAGTGGCAGTATTAATTGCAGCTCTAAAAGTAACCCAATACTGATTAAAATAGAGGAAACAATATGGATTTGACATTTCAAACATAAAATCAGAGCCTAAACCTTCTTCTGGTTTTGAAACAAAGTTTAAGTGAGCATTGATATTTAATGTATTTTGTTCATCTATTTTTTCAGGATTAGTGTCGTTGCATTTTCTGATTCTTTCTGGCCCAAATTTTGGAGCTTTTTCATTGCCTTGCGACAAGTGAGAGTTAAAAAATAATATTAAAAAAGCTAGCAAAAATTTTGATTTTTTCATAATAATTTTTGTGCTTTTTGATAAAAAATAGGTAACCAATCTTGCGGATCTTCGCCGTTTTCATCGATAATACGATCTAGTAAAGCTACGGTATCGTTTCTGCCAGATAAAACTTGAATAATGTTATCCATGCCAGATAAATCGAGCCTTGCCACTACTCCATCGTTATCTTGTTTTATTAGAAAAAATCTGGTGCTAGGATCGGTAGATTTGACAATAGAAAATTCTCGCTCTGAAAGCATAAAAATATTACGATAAGCTTGAGTTGCCCTTAAATTTGGCAAAAATATTTGGGTGGCGGTTTGTTGCACTAATGTATCAGAAATTTCACTTTTTGAAGCATCTTCAACCGATTGTGTGGCAAAAACTACCATAGAATTTAGTTTTCTCATTACTTTTAGCCAATCTTTGATTTTTGGGGCAAAAATTGGATTACCAATAAGTGCCCAAGCTTCATCAAGCACTATCATGGTTGGCTCGCCTTTTAAAGAAGATTGAATGCGATGAAATAAATAAAGTAAAGCAGGTGCAAGAGCAACTTTATCTTGCAATAAATAACCCATCTCAATGCCAAAATTTCGGGCGATAGAAAAATCTATGTTGTCGGTTTCGTTATCAAAAAGTTTGGCATGGGAGCCGTTAGAATGCCAAATAGAGAGTCGGTTTGCTAGGCTTCCAGGGCCGCCCAAACCCATAAAAGGAGCGATATTGCGTAGCATTCTTTGCTCTTTAGGTAGTTTATAATTACCATTTACTGCTTCGTTAATTCTTTCAATTTCGTGAGCTCCTAAAATTTCACCATTTGTAGATACTAAAGTTTTTAACAATTCAACTAAAAAAGCTCGATTTTGGCTATCATCTGGTAGTTGTAAAGGATTAAAACCTGAAATTTTAGAGGCGGTAGGAATCATGTATTTGCCACCAACTGCTCTAATGAAAATTTCAGCCCCCCTGTCTTTATCAAAGAAAAATAATCTACCATGAAATTTTTGCGATTGTGAACATAAAAAATTAAGCAAAACTGTTTTACCTGCTCCCGTAGGGCCAATAATCATGGTATGCCCAACATCTCGAACATGAAAACTAAAAAAATAAGGAGTACCCGAAACTGTGTTAAGCACAGTTACTGCATCGCCCCAATGATTGCCTTTTCTTTTGCCAGAAGGATAATTATGAAAAGAGGCAAAAGATGCTAGGTTTAAAGTATTGATAGTTGAGGCTCTTGCCATAAAGCTAGCATTTCCTGGTAATTGCGACCAAAATGCTGGTTCGAGATTTATTTTTTCTCTAACCCCTGTAATACCAGCATTGGCAAGTTCAACAGAGGCCATAGATAAAGCACTTTCTAGTGATTTTTGACTATCTTCTATGCACATAACTGTCATGTAGTGATTGCCAAAAGCATAGGCACCGCCCATTGCCGAATCAAGAGCTTCGTCTATTTCTCTAATTTGCGAAACCGCCACATCTTCAGATTGCATTAATCGGCGTTGTTGTAATTGCATTGAGCCAATTGCCACCATGCGATCGGTAAAAACAAAAGATTGACTAATAATTAATTCAAATGGCATTTGCATAAAGCCATCAAAAACACCAGCATGTGTTGCTGGCCGATATTCTTTGATTGCCACTAGGCCTACATATTTTATGCTATCAGGATTGTGAACTTCAATTGATTTTGCCCCAATATAAAGACGTGAAACTGGTAAGTAAGTGTCGATATTAGAAGTTGGAACTAAATAATTTTGCTGATAACCGCAATTGATAATTCTACCGAAAAAATTAAGAATTTCTGATTGAAAACCATCTTCTGTTTCAATAACTTCAAGCAGTTGCGGGCTATAATTAGAAAAACCGTTTAAAATTCTTTCGGTCATTTCTTCTAGCTCTCCATAAGCTTCTTTGATATATTCTTCCCAAGCTGCTTTGCTTGTTTTTTGCTGTGCTTGATTTACTAAATTAATTGCCCCAATTATTCCTCCTTGCACTTGCCCTCTTACAATAGTTAAGAAATGTTCGTTAACAAAGCATTTATCATCAGAATGTCGGGAACTCCAATTTTGATTAAGTTGCCTGCTAAAATCATCTGACATTTCGCCATCTGGAAAAGCTTTTTCTTTTCTTCTGATAGTGTGAAAATGCAAAGAAAAACTGCTTTGAGCCATGCTTTTTAGTAAATTATTTCGGGTATTTTTTTTGAGATCAACATCAACATCATCGGCAGTTTCAAAAGAAAAACCTTTAATTTTAATAACTCTTAACAATTCATCTTTTTTAGTAAGTAAAGTATTATGATTAAAATGGCTTTTATAAGGAATAAATTTTGCAGCAGAAGTTTCTCTATGAATTACTGATTCTTTTTTAGATTTAATAATAGAGAACTGCATATTTTTTGTTAATTATTTTATGAAACATGACTATTTTTACCAATTAAAAATAAAAAAGCAAGAGCTGGAATTACTAAAAAAACAGAAAAGATAAAAAAATTATACCATCCTAAATAATAAACATAAACACCAGCGGAACTTGCCAACAAACTTCTTGCCAAAGAGCCTAACGAACTAAACAAGGCATATTGAGTGGCAGAAAAATTTTTGTTACATAACGAAGTGAGGTAAGCAATAAAAACCACATCGCCAATACCGCCGCTAATATTTTCGATCAAAACCACTAAAAGTAAATTTATATCAAAATTTAAGTTCCATAAATTAATATAGTGCTGATTTTCTTTTGCCAAATAACAAAAAGCTAAATTTGAAAAAGCTTGTAATAATAAAGACAAATAAAGTATTTGGTTAATTTTAATTTTCTTAACTAAAACCGCCCCTAAACACACTCCGCATAAAGTAGCAAATAATCCGCAAGTTTTTAGAATTGTTGCCAACTCTTTTTTAGAATATCCAAGATCTAACAAAAAAGGCATAATCATGTTGCCTGCAAAAGCATCGGTAAGTTTAAAGAAAATTATAAAAAGCAATATAAAATACCATTTATTTTTATTCATTAAATCACGATAGGCATTGATAATAAACAGCCAAGAATGTTTTAAGATGGCAATTTGATGTTTTGGTAAAGTAATTTTTTGATCTTTATATTGATGAGTGATAATTAATAAAATCATGAAAAAAAATATTAAACAAGCCATAACAGCATAAACAAAATACCAAGCAAATTGAGTTGCTAAATATAAAGCGAAGCCACCAGAAATAAGCATTCCAAAGCGATAACCATAAACATAAATCATAGTGGCAATGCCCTGATCTTGTAAAGTAAAGTTTTCAATTCGATAAGCATCAATAACAATATCTTGACAAGCCGAAAAAACGGCAATTAACACAGCAAAAATAGTAATTAGCCATAAGTTATTTTGCCAAACCGCCAAAGATAATCCAAAGCAAGAAATGATTAAGAAAAATTGTAATACTAAAATCCATGATTTTTTCTGACCAAATTTCTTGTGTAAAAATGGCACATAAAAACAATCAAAAACAGGAGCGACAAGCATTTTTAAAGAATAAGGCAACGAAAGTAAAGATAAAAATCCGATAGTTGACAAATCAAAACCATTTTCAAATAAAGTAGCTTTTAGAGTAGATAAAATAAGGGCTAAGGGTAGGCCAGCTACAAAACCTAAACAAGCAATAATAAAAAAGTTTCTGTTATTTAGTAGTGTTAAAAACATAAATTTAGTTGTTGAATTATAGCATTTTGCTTGTTAAACTAAAATTTGAAATGTTGGCACTGTTGAATTCCAAATTTGTTTTTACAGCAGTTTCATAATGATATACAAAATAAATTTTACAACAAAAATTATGCTTGAACATAAAAATTCTTCTACCATCTACGGAACCACTATTTTAGCTGTGCGAAAAAATAATCAAGTGGCAATTGGTGGCGATGGGCAAGTTTCTTTGGGTCAAACAATTTTAAAATCAAATGCTAAAAAAATCAGAAGAATATCTGATGGCTCTATTATTGCTGGTTTTGCCGGAGCTACAGCCGATGCTTTTACTTTGTTTGAAAGGCTCGAAGGCAAGCTAGAACAATATCCAAAACAGTTAATGAGAGCATGTGTAGAGCTTGCCAAAGATTGGCGGACCGATAAATATTTAAGAAGGCTTGAAGCTATGATGATTGTTATTGATAGCAATATTTCTTTGGTTCTTACTGGCAATGGCGATGTGCTAGAGCCAGAAGACGGCATCATTGGCATTGGCTCTGGCGGTAATTTTGCCTTGGCATCTGCTCGAGCTTTAGCCGATTCTAATTTATCTGCCTATCAAATTGTTGAAAAATCATTAAAAATAGCTGCCGATCTTTGTGTTTATACTAATCGTAACATTATTATCGATCAGTTATGAAAAAATTATTTTTGCTACTATTTTTGGTTATTTTTAATACTCGCTTGGCAATTGGAGCGATAAACATTAACATCGATAGCAATCAATATAAAGCAAAACTTTTATTTGCTGGCTTTCATACCAACCCAGATGGTCAGCAAATATTGCAAAACATTTTAAATAATTTAAAAACCACAGGCCTTACTGAAACACTTATTAAAGAGCCAAAAACCACTACTTCCGAATTTTCTGAAATTATTAATTCAGAAGTTTTTGATATCAATCTGCCGCCAAATTTTAATCAATACCAAAAAACTGGTATAGATGGCATTATCATTGCTAACTTTAATTACGATTCTATTGGTAATCTCGAAATTAAAATCAGAATGTGGGATGTTTTTGAAAAAAAACAAATCTTTGGCAAATATTATGCGGCATCAAAAGATAGTTACAATAAAATTGCTAATTTAATTAGTAACGAAATTTATCGTTCGGTAAGTGGCGAAGAAGCAGGGCACTTTAACTCGCAAATTCTTTATGTTTCTGAAACTGGCGGTTTTAAAAAAAGAATCAAAAAAATCTCGGTAATCGATTTTGATGGCAATAACTACCGTAATTTAACCGATGGTTCCGAAATGGTGCTAACTCCTATTTTTTCAAAAAGAAGAGATGAAATATTTTATTTACGTTATTTTCAACAAAAACCGCAAATATTTTCTCTAAATATTAATTCTACCCGAATGCAAAAAATTGGTGGTTTTCGCAACACTACCCTATCTCCAAGTGTTCATCCTCTTGATGCTAACAAATTATTAATCACCGCTATCGAAGATGGCAACAGTGATATTTTTGAAATAGATACCGAACAAAACACTGCCAAGCGTTTAACTAGCAATCCTGGCATCGATACCACTGCCTCCTACTCACCTGATGGTAAAAAAATTGTTTTCTCTTCCGATAGAAGTGGTAGTCAACAACTTTATATAATGTCAAGCGATGGTTTAAGCCTCGAAAAAATAAGCAACTCCGGAGGTTCTTATTCAAAACCTGTATGGTCAAGAAATGGTAAATTTATTGCTTTTACTAAAATTAAAGGTGGCAAATTTTTTATTGGCATTATGTCAAGCAATGGTGGGGGCGAAAAACTCTTAACTACCGCATATTTGGCAGAAGGGGCAAAATGGTCGCCAAACGATCGTTATTTAATTTATTCTAAAAAGCTTGGAGCTTATGGTAAAAACTCGATACCAAAATTATATATTATCGATATTATCACAGGGCACGAGCATCAAATACCTACCCCAGCAGATGAAGGGGCAATAGATCCTGATTGGATATAATACCATTTCAACTTAACATACATTGTTAGATTAATTAATTTTAAAGTTTAAATGATATAATTCTATTTTATGATAAAAATTATTAAAAAAGTTTTTGAGCTAGAATCGGCAACAGGTATTTTGCTTTTAATTGCCACTTCATTAGCTTTGCTTATGGCTAATTCGCATTTGCTTGCCGATTATCAAAATATTTTCTCTTTTGCAATTCCGCTAGAGCTAAACATCATAGGTATTACTAAAAATATGAGCTTGCTTAATTGGATTAACGATTTT
The DNA here is from genome assembly GCA_032119875.1 of Rickettsiales bacterium. GTDB lineage: Bacteria > Pseudomonadota > Alphaproteobacteria > Rickettsiales > UBA1997 > CAILUF01. The sequence goes on along the minus strand of JAUMFK010000133.1, from coordinate 20,497 downwards.
TTAATGGCGATATTTTTTTTAATGGTTGGTAGTGAGTTAAAACAAGAGTTAACAATTGGAGTTTTATCAAGTAAAAATCAAGCAATTTTGCCTATTATTGGGGCAATTGGCGGAATCATTTTACCTTCGACAATTTTTTATTTTTTTAATTATCAACATTCTAGTAATTTAGCAGGTTTTGCTGTGCCAGTTGCTACCGACATTGCTTTTGCTTATGGGGTTGTATCTTTTTTTGGCAAACGAATTTGTAAATCTTTAAAAGTTTTTTTAATTTCTTTGGCAATTTTTGATGATTTAGTGGCAATTATTATTATTGCCTTATTTTATACTAAACATGTAAATTTATCTTTTTTATTACTATCTTTTTTACCGTTATTTTGTTTGCTTATTTTGCCTAGATTTTATCATTTATCAAAAAAAATTATTATTGTTTTATATTTGTTTTTTGGCTTTTTTTTATGGCTTACTATTTTAAAATCAGGTGTTCATGCCACTATTTCTGGAGTTATTTTAGCTATGTGTATTCCAAAACAACACTTGGCAAGAATTATTCATATCATTGCTCCTGCTGTTAATTTTGTTATTTTACCAGTGTTTATTTTTGCTAATAGCGGAGTAGTTTTGCCGCATATTTCATTTTCTTTATTTAGTGATAATTTATTTTCGGGTATTTTTTTTGGTTTATTTTTAGGAAAGCAACTTGGGGTAATGTTATTTTGTTTTGTGGCAGTAAAATTAAACATCGCTTCTTTACCAAAATATTACAATGCTAATCATCAATTAATTACGGTAAGTTGGTTTCAATTTTATATAGTGGCAATTATTACTGGTATTGGTTTTACAATGAGTATTTTTATTGGTAATTTGGCATTTTCTAACAATTTACAATTATTAGAAACGGCAAAAATTGCAGTGCTTTTTGCTTCTTTATTTTCTGTGTTTTTAGCAATAGCTTTATATAAAGGCACTGTTGCATCTTAAATTATATTTCAGCTATTTTAGTATGATATAATTTTCAGTTGTGCTAACGGCAAACAACACGATATGTTTAATATGAGGCTAAAAATAGCTAAAATTAAAACAAATTTAGAATTCAACAGTGCCATTATAATATTTTGCAAAAAAAAAGTTTGACTTTACATTTTTTGTTCTTAAAATATTTGTTCTAACAAAGTTTCATATTAAAACTTTGGTTTTTTGAAAAGTCATTTTGGGTTTGTAGCTCAGTTGGTTAGAGTGCGCGCCTGATAAGTGCGAGGTCGGTGGTTCAAGTCCACCCAGACCCACCATTATGATACACTTCATAGTTATTTTTTAGGTTTTTTCTTGGTAAATAACATCATCCTGTTTTTTTTCAATAAACATCTACTCCTTTGTTTATGGCATTTCCTGTAAATCTTGCCACTAAAATTCGTTCTCAAATATCTATTTCTTCTGTTATTGCTAAAAAAGTAAAACTTAAAAAAAAAGGTAAAGATTTTTTAGGATTATGTCCTTTTCATCAAGAAAAAACACCTTCTTTTACAGTAAATGATGCTAAAGGTTTGTATTATTGTTTTGGATGCGGCGCTGGCGGTGATGTGGTTAAATTTGTTAGTGAAACCGAAAAAATAACTTATGGCGAAGCAATTAAAAAAATTGCTTACGATTTTAATCTTGAATTGCCAAAAAATCATAAAACTAATCATCTTTTACCCAGAAAATATTTAATTCTCAATACTATTTTGCAGTTTTTTAAACAAAATTTACAAAATAATTTATCAGCACAACAATATTTAATTAGCCGAGGTTTAAACGAGGCTACTATTAACTTTTTTCAACTTGGTTTTGCTAATAATTCTTATTCTGATCTTGTCGATTTATTGCTAAAACAAAATTTTTCTACTGCAGAAATTCTTGAAACAGGTATTTTTGGCCATAAAGATAACAAAATTTTTAACAAATTTCGCCAAAGAATTATTTTTCCTATTTATAATCATCAACAACAAGTGATATCTTTTGGCGGTAGGTGTTTAGATGGTTCGTTGCCAAAATATCTTAATTCTGCTGAAACTAATTTTTTTAAAAAAAGTCAGATTCTCTATAATTTTGCTTGTGCGAAAAAAAATATTAATACTCTTGATTTTGCTTTGTTGGTTGAGGGCTATATAGATGTGATAAGCCTCCATCAATATGGTTTTTTAAACACTGTTTCTGGGCTAGGAACTGCAATTAGCGAGCATCATTTACAACAACTTTTTGGCATTACCAATAAAGTTATTAGCTGTTTAGATGGCGACCAAGCTGGTATTAGGGCAGGTAGAAGGCTTGTAGATATTTCTTTACCTTTAATTGATAATAATAAATCTCTTAGTTTTGTGTTTTTGCCAAATAAACTAGATCCTGACGATTTTTTAAAGCTACATGGTAAAGAAAATTTTCAAAATTTACTAAATAACTCTGTTAATTTATCACAGGTTGTTTTTGATTTTGCTTTGCAAGATTTGGGCATTGATAAGCATCAAATAAAAATTTCAGCCGAACAAAAAATTAATCTTGAAGAGTTTCTTAAACAAAAACTAAATTTAATTAAGAACATTTCTTGTAAAAAACATTTTGCCAATTTTTTTAGAGAACAGCTATTTTTATTAGGCAGAAATACTAAATATTATCATAAAAATCTAGAAAAAAAACCAGAGAAAACACTAGAAAAAACATCTTTACCGATTTTGATTTTTAATCAACATGAAAATATTTTGTTAAGTATTTTGGCTTTTATCATAAAATTTCCGAATTTAATTGATTATACCGATGAAAATTTTAATTTTCGCGAGCTTACTTTGCAACATTCTCGGCTTGATGATTTTAAAGATTTTATCATTAACTATTGCGATGAAAACAATGAAAATCGGCAACTTTTTGAACTGTTAATAACTAGAATTACTAATTCTGAATTTAGTATTTACCTAAATGAGTTGCAAAATAAAATGCACCAACCAGCTTGTAATCAACATCATCTTGAAAAGAAATTACAAATTTTATTATTAAAAAATCTTGTGTTGCATGTTGAAAATCAGTATCAGCAAGCCACTAAACATGCTAATTTTGGTTTTGTGCAATTGCAAGAATTGCTTCGTTATAAAACTGATATTTCTAGGCAAATCCAACAACTAGAACAACATATATTTGAAGATGACAAATAATGGCACTGTTGAATTCGAAATTTATTTTACAAACTGCGAAACCAAATCGGAGATGTTAATTTTTTTATCGTAGATAGCTCTGCCAATAATAACTCCAGCTATACCATCTTTTTTATATTTTTGAGCTTCTTTAACATCTTGTAAAGAAGAAATACCGCCAGACATAATTACTGGAATAAGTAGATTTTTTGCGATATTATGAGTTGAAATATAATCAGGACCACTCAAAGTGCCGTCTCTTTCAATGTTTGTATAGATAATGGCAGAAACTCCGCAATACTCGAATTTTTTGGCTAATTCGGTATCTTTTATTTTACTACTTTTAACCCAGCCATCGGTTGCTACAAAGCCATTTACTGCATCAATACCTACAATGATTTTTCCTGGAAATTTTTTGCAAGCCTCAATAACTAGTTGCGGATCTGTTGTTGCCACTGTGCCTAATATAACTTGGTGAGCACCGATTGCTAAAAATTTTTCAATATTATCTAGTGAGCGAATACCACCGCCAACCTGCACAGGAATTTTAACAGAAGAAATTATTGATTTTATTACAGAAAAATTAATAGATTCGCCAACAACTGCTCCATCAAGATCAACCACATGCAAAAACTTAAAACCAGATTTTTCAAAGTAAATAGCCTGCTCTATTGGTGAGTCATTAAAAATAGTTGAGGTAGACATATTTCCTTTAACCAAACGTACACATTTGGAGTTTTTGATATCAATAGCAGGAAAAATAATCATTTTACGATGCTGTTGCTAAAATAGAAGAAATTTCGGATTCGCTTCTTGAAACAACAACTTTTGCCAAGATCTCAACACTTGGATGAAGATTTAGGTTTATTTGATAAAGACCTATTTCTTTAATTGGTTTTTGTAAAACAATGTTATTTCTTTCTACTTTATTACTAGAGATGATTTCGTTAATTTTTTTGGCAATTAAGGCAGAGTTAACCGAGCCATATAAATGACCATCATCAGAAGCATTTTCGATAATGATGATATTTTTTTGATCTAAAACGGTTTTGATAGAATTTGCAAAATCAATAGAATTAGCATTTTGTTGTTCATATAGATGTTTTTGAGCATCAAATGCTTTTTGATTTTCTTTATTTAGACAAATAGCTTTTTTATTTGGAATAAGAAAATTTTTAGCATAGCCGTTTTTAACAACAACAATATCGCCAATTTTACCTAATTTAGAGCTGGCAGTGAGAATAACTTTCATAGTGAATTTTAGTTAGAATTTAGATCTTTTTTAATTGGCGAAATTAAAGCTAATTTTCTGGCTTGTTTTATAGCTTTAGCAATGGCTCTTTGTTTTTTAAGATCAACATTAGTAATGCGACTTGGAATAATTTTGCCTCTTTCAGATAGAAACTTATTGAGTAATTTTAAGTTTTTATAATTAATTTCGGATAAAGGATAGTTTTTTAGCGGACAAGTTTTCTTTTTTCTGATAAATACACTTTGATTAACCAAAGACACTCTTAAAAAGGTGTCTTCATTTTCATGGGTGTTGATATTGCGAACTGTGTTGTTGGTAGTCATGGTTTATGCCTCGAATTGAATTTGAGATAATATAATATCGAGATTGCTATTTTCTTCTTTTTTCTCTTTTTTAGCATTAGGATCTTTTATGTTGATACACAAAGAAGATTCTTTAGAGTGAGAATTAACAGCAAAATTAATAGAGCGAATTATATTTTCGTTGTAGCTCATTATTCTTTTTAACTCAATAACAGATTGTTTTGTTGAAGTTATTTTAAGAAGAATATAATGACCTTTATTATTTTTTTTAATTGGAAAAGCCAAAGTTCGAAGACCCCAGTATTCATAAGATATCTTTCCCTTTTCATCGGTAATAATTTTTGAGAATTTTTCAATCAATGCTTCTATATCATCTGTTGAAAGATCTTGACGAGCAATAAAAACCGTTTCGTATAAAGAGTGTTGCATTTTTTTGTGTTTTCAATTAGCATGTTTTAAATAAAATTATAAAATGAGAATTTATAATTTTTTGTAAATAAATATCAATGTTAAAAGATGTTTTTTAAAATGCAAGTTATTTTTTAATAATTTTACAAAAACAATATTGTTATAAATTTTGGATGCAATAGCGCTATTATTAATTAATATAATTTACGATAACCAGAAATTTTTATTTCATAACCTTCTAAACCAATTACCGATTGTTTATAATTAGAAAGTAAGATTAGATCTTTAATTTGTAAATCGGCTAAAATTTGCGCACCGATGCCGTAATTTCGCAAAATATTTGCTGAACTATTTTTTGATTTTGTTAGATTAAAAAAATCAGAAATAGATTCGGTAGGTTGGCGCACAACAACAATCACCCCGCTATTTGCTTTAGCAATTTTTTTAAAAGCCTTATTTAGGCTATTATTTTTTGGATTATCTGCCCAATTAAAACAATCGTTGACAATATTTAGATGATGCATTCTTACTAAAGTTGATTTATGTGTATTAATATCGCCCTTCACAAAAGCGATATGCTCTATGCCATCTAGGGAATTACGGTAAATTTTTGCCATAAATTGACCGCCAATGCTATGATTAAATTCATAAGTTGCAATTAGTTCTATTAGTTTTTCATTTTTTCTGCGATATTCAATTAAATCGGCGATGGTAGCTATTTTTAATTTATGTTTAGCAGCAAACTTTAACAATTGAGGCAATCTTGCCATGGTGCCGTCGTTGTTCATGATTTCGCAAATAACCGCAGAAGGATTAAGATTTGCTAATATAGCCAAATCAACAGAAGCCTCGGTATGACCTGCTCTTACTAAAACTCCGCCCTTTTCTGCCTGTAGCGGAAAAATATGACCCGGAGAAACCAAGCTTTCTTTGCCAAGAGCTGGATTGATGGCAACTTCTATTGTTTTTGCTCTGTCATAAGCAGAAATGCCAGTGCTAATGCCTTCTTTTGCTTCAATAGAAACTGTAAAAGCAGTTTTATTTCTTGATTGATTATTGCTAGACATTAGTGGTAATTCTAATTGATTGATTCTTTTTTGCGCAAGAGCCAAACAAATAAGGCCTCTTCCAAAAGTTGCCATAAAATTAATATGAGAAGCTGTGCATTTTTGAGCTGGAATAACTAAATCGCCTTCATTTTCTCTGTTTTCATCATCTATTAAAATAAACATTTTACCATTTTTTGCTTCTTCTATTATTTCTGGAATGGTAGATAGATTAATGTTTTTTTTCATAAAATAAATTTTGATTTTGTAAATAATTTTCGATATATCGAGCTAGAGGATCAAATTCTATATTTACTTGATTTTTTTCTTGTAGAAATTGAAAATTGGTATGAAAAAAAGTATGCTGAATAATATTGACACTAAAATAAGAATTATCAACATCGTTTATGGTGAGAGAAACTCCGTTAATGGCTATAGAACCTTTTTTAGCAATTAAATTTGCAGGCGGTTTTTTAAAAATAAATATCCAAGAATTATTTTGTGGTAAAATATTAAAAATTTCGGTTGTGGTATCAACATGGCCAAACACCAAATGCCCGCCAAGCTCATCGCCTAATTTTAATGAAAATTCTAGATTAACTAATTGTTTTGGTTGCCACTTGGCTATGGTTGTTTTGGCAATTGTTTCTGGGGATGCTTGAAAAGATAGTAGGGTAGATTGTGCTATTTTTTGCATTTTAATAAGAGTGAGGCAAATGCCATTGCAAGCAATCGAACAGCCAATTGTTAACTTATGATTGATGGTAAAATCTAGTTTTAGAACTAAAAGTAAATCGGTATTTAATGATTGTTCTAGAGAATAAACTTCGGCTTGATGTGTTATGATGCCTGTAAACATTGTGGTTAAGAAGTGGTTTTTGTTAATAATTTAGCAATGTGATTTTTTATTTTTTTAATAGCTATTTCTTCGATTTGCCTAATTCTTTCGCCAGAAATATTGTATTGCTTGCTTAGTTGATCTAGAGTGTAGGTGTTTTCAAGGATTTGTCGTTTGCATAAAATTTCTTGTTCTCGAATATTTAGTGTTGCAAAGGCTTGTTGAAACAAGGTTTTTTGTTTTTGTAGATGTTGATTTTCGGCGAATAATTGTTCTTGATTTGGCGAGTTATCAATAACTAACTCTATTACTTCTGTGTTATCTTCGTTGTGTTTAGAAGAGATGTTTAAAGAAGAATCAGATTGCGATAAGCGAGAATCCATTTCTAGCACTTCTTTATTAGAAACTCCTAATACATTAGATATTTCGGAAGCTTGATTATAAGATAAAGAATTAGCATTATGATAGCCAAGTTTTTTTTTAATTTTATGCAAATTAAAAAACAATTTTTTTTGAGCTATGGTTGTGCCAATTTTTACTAAAGACCAAGATTTTAAAATATATTCTTGAATAAAAGCTCTAATCCACCACATGGCATAAGTTGAAAATCTGAAACCTTTATCTGGTGCAAATTTTTTTAAAGCTTGAATCAGGCCAATGTTTCCTTCTGAAACTAAATCGGCAACTGGTATGCCGTAGTTTTTAAATTTGTTAGCAATTTTTACCACTAACCTCAAGTGGCTTTGTAATAAAATTTTAGCAGCTTCTTTGCCTTCTAAACTATCTGGATTATTAACAAATTGATTAGCATATTTAATTTCTTCTTCAGGAGTAAGAACTGGAAATTTATGTATTTCTGTTAGGTATTTAAGAAATCGAGCATTTTTAGAAGATGCTATACTAAAATTGTTAACAAGATGATGTTTAGACATTGTTTATTTAATAGTATCGCTGGCGATTTGGTCGATTATTTTTTTTAAAGAAGAATACTCCATAAAGCCCTCGACAATTTTGCCATTAATAAAAAAAGTAGGAGTTGATTTTAGAGATAATTGCTCAATTGCATCTATTCTGGTTTTAAGATTTTTTTCGATTAATTTTTGATTTTTTATGCATTCATCAAATTTTGCCGCACTTAACCCATCAAGCTTTAGAATTGCTTTTAATTTATCGGAAAAGTTTTTATCAAAAGCCCATTCTTCTTGAGTTCTAAATAATATTTTTAATATATCAAAATATTTTTGATGTTTATTTGTGTGTTGATTTGCATAGCATTCTGCCACTAAAGAAGATATTAAGGCTTGATTATTTAATGGAAAACTTCTAAAAGAAAACACCATCTTGCCTTGATCTATGTAATTTTCTTTTAATTTTAAAAAAGATTCTTTAGTAAATTCGGCACAATGCGGGCAAGATAAAGAAGCATATTCAATAAATACTATTGGAGCATTTTTATCGCCAAGGTAAAAATCGTCTTCTTGTATTTTAATAAGAGGGCTAGTAGATGCTTTATGGTTTCTGGCATCGTTATAATTATCTTTTTCGATATTTTTGATTTGTGATTGAGAATTGATGATTTTGTTATTGCTTTGCGATATTGCAGGAGATTCTTCTTGATGATAGTTAATCTGTAAATTTGTGTTATTGTGTTTAGTTACAGAAGTTTTATAAAAATAATATGCAACACCTGCTATATTAAATAACAAAAATAGCACCGCAACAGATAAAATAATAGCTCTTTTTTTACTTCTTTTCATAAATTATTTTCAATTAGAATATTACATAACAATATCACTTAACAAAATTGTAGCGATTTGAATATATTATACCATTTAAACTTAAAAATTATTAATTTTAAAGTTGAAATGGTATAAGGCAATAGTTTTTTAAATTTTTATCTCACAAATATTTTACTATATTTAGAATTATAAATGAGATTTATTATTATTTTCAACAATTAATTTTTGTTTTCAACAGATTATTTTAAAAAGTCGCTTTGCATTTTAAAATAGTATTAATTATGATTATAAATAATGGCACTGTTGAATTCCAAATTTGTTTTAATTTTAAAGTTGAAATGGTATAATTTTAAATGCAACATTGCCAAAATTTATTAATAACTTTTTGTTCTTTTGTCAAAATTTTAATTTTTTTTTAAAATGTTACCAATTTCAGTTTTTATTATAGCGAAAAATGAAGCAGATAGAATTGCTAAAACCATAAACTCTGTAAAAAGCATTGCTAACGAAATTATTGTTGTTGATTCATATAGTTCTGACGAAACTAGTTTAGTTGCTAAAAACCTTGGGGCAGAGGTTATTTTTAACCATTGGAATGGCTATGGAGAGCAAAAGATTTTTGCTGAAAAACAGTGTCGCAATAAGTGGATTCTCAATCTTGATGCCGATGAAGAATTATCTATTGAATTAGTTAATGAAATAAAAAATATGTTTAGCAAGTCAATTTCTGATGATATTGCTGGTTTTTATATAAAAATTGTTAACAAATTTCGTTGCGAGGCAAAGCCAAAAAAGTTTGCTTATTATTATAATCAGTTTCGATTATATAATATTGAATATGCAGGATTTCGTAATAGTTCTGTGCATGATTCGGTAATTTTAAAAAATAATCATAAAAAAGTTTTGCAATTGCAAAATATTGTTTATCATCAATCTTTTCGTTCTTTTCATCACTGGATTGAAAAAATCAATGCTTATTCACAAATGCAAGCGATAGATGCTATACAAAACAATAAAAAAATTTCTAGTGTTAAAATTTTTTTTACTCCTTTTGTTAGTTTTTTTAAGGCATTTATTGTGAGGAGATATTTTATTTACGGATTAGATGGCATAATATATAGCTTATTGTTTGCTTTTTCTCGCTTTGCCAAATATATAAAGATAAGAGAATTGCAAAAAATCAAAAAAGATATTTAAATAATTTTTTATGTTGAAATTATATTTTGTTGTATCATAATATTTTGTACTTTATGAAATTTTTTCATTTCAAGTTTTCTTAACATTATTTACAAAACAAGCTTGAAATTAAAAATTCCCATTATTTTTTATTATTCTTTAAACCAAATAAAACACAAATTAATAATAAGTCTGTCTCAATTTATCTTTAAAAGCGACAATTTTTTTATATTTAATACAATTTCTTGCCTAGCAAAAAATGTTATAACAGAAGGTTTTTTACTGAAATTTCTAAACCCAAAAGATGAAGAATAAATGTTATTAAAGATTGGTATTTTATGGCATAATAAACCAAAATTGTCAATTTCCTTTTTTGCATCACATTAAAAATATCGCTTTTATTAAAAAATTATGTGAAAGATTGACAGATTTATATTATTGTTGATGTTTTATTTTTATTCATTATTTAATTATGTCAAATAACACTATCATTATCGATGCGGCTCATCGAGAAGAAACCAGAATCGCCGTTCTTAATCAAAACTCTAAATTACTTGATTTTGATAGATCCGCTTATTCTATTAAGCAAATCAAAGGCAATATTTATCTTGCTAAAGTGATTAGAGTTGAGCAATCACTGCAAGCATGTTTTGTTGATTACGGCTCGGATCGCCATGGTTTTTTGCCATTTTCAGATATTCATCCGCAGTATTTTCAGGTAGCAGATGCCGAAAAACAAAAAATTCTCGAATTTATTACTCCAACAAATAACAAGCCAGAAGAAGATGATATTCAGCCAAGTTCATATCATCATCAGCAATCACGAGATGATCAAGAAAATTTTTCTGAAAATTCTTCAATAGCCACTGGTTCTTACTCGCTTGAAGAAGAAACTGCCGAAAATAAAGAAAGTCATAAATCAAACATTTACAATATTTATAAAAAATATCAACTGCAAGATGTGATAAAAACTGGGCAGTTAGTTTTAGTGCAAGCCGTTAAAGAAGAAAGAGGTAGCAAAGGGGCTTCTATGACTACCTACATTTCAATTGCTGGTAAATATTGTGTTTTAATGGCAAACACACCTAATAAAGGGGGAGTATCAAAAAAAATTGACAACTTCCGCGATAAAAAAATACTCAGGGCTATTTTAAGTGATATTTCGCTATCTCTTGATCGCTCTTTAATTATCCGAACAGCAGGGGTTGGCAAAAAACCAGAAGATATTAAGCGAGATTGCGAATATCTAAACAGATTATGGCAAAGCATTCAAGATTCTGCATCTTCTTCTTTTGCTCCTTCTTTTATACATGCCGAAGATGATATCATCAGAAGATGTATACGCGATATTTATAACGAACAAATTGCCGAAGTAATTGTAGAGGGCGAAGAAGCCTATCAAACAGTGCTTGATTTTGTTAAATTAACCATGCCGCATAGTCAGCATAATATTAAGTTGCACACAGATCGTTTGCCAATTTTTAATAAATATCGCATCGAACAACAAATATCAGCTCTTTATGAAAAGCGAATCGATTTACCTTCTGGCGGTTCAATTGTTATTGATCACACCGAAGCTTTGGTAGCTATTGATGTTAATTCTGGTAGATCAACCAAAGAATCTGGTATAGAAGAAACCGCCTATAATACTAATTTAGAGGCAACAAAAGAAATAGCAAAACAACTCAGATTACGAGATTTAGCAGGTTTAATTGTTATCGACTTTATTGATATGTCTGATCAAAGACACAGAAGAAACATTGAAAGATCATTAAGAGATGAGCTTCAAAATGACCGAGCTAGAATTCAAATGGGTAGAATAAGTGTTTTTGGCCTACTTGAAATGTCGCGTCAAAGATTAGGTTCAAGCTTCTTTGAAACAATTACCACTCCTTGTAATCATTGTGGCGGAACTGGTTTTGTTAGATCGGTTGAAATACTAGTTGTTACTATTTTAAGAGCAGTACGTCACGCCTGTGCCGATAAGCAAGCTGGGGTTATTTATGTTTATACCGATGCTAAAACCATAGCTCACATCACAAACTATAAAAAAACCGAAATAGCCCTCACCGAAAAAAATTATAATATTTATATTTTTTTTCATCCCAACGAAGAAAATGGTATAAATGGTTTTAGCATTAAAAAAAGAAAAAATCTTTCCGAAGATGAAAAAAAAGAATTCGATATGAAAATAGCTACTGGTAAAGTAAATCAGCTACATATTGAGCAATCTTACTTACAAGATTTTAATACTAACGATCAAGAATACGAATCAAATTATGATTCAGAAAATATTTCTCAAAATCGTCAACAAAAAAATCGCTATGATAATCGATCTGAAAAATCAGATCGACATGATCGTTACGATAAAAAACGAAAAAAACATCATCAATCAAAACATAATAAACCAAGCTCTGTTGCTAGGTTGTTAAATTTCTTTTTCAAAAATCGTTAATTTATGTATCAAATACAAGGAAAAAATAATATTTACGAAGTAGTTATAGGTTGCGAAATACATGCTCAAATCGCTACTCAATCTAAACTTTTTTCACGATCTGCAACTGCTTTTGGAGCTAATCCAAATTCGCAAGTTTCGCTTGTTGATGTTGCTTTTCCAGGAATGCTTCCTACTATTAATGCCGAAGCTGTTTATCAAACAGTAAAAACTGGTTTAGGAATTGGGGCAGAAATTAATCTTGTATCGGTCTTTGATCGTAAAAATTATTTTTATCCAGATTTACCGCAAGGTTATCAGATATCGCAATATCTACATCCCATAGTAGGTAATGGTGAAATTGAAATAACTTTTGAAAATCAACAAAAAGAACTTATCAAAAAAACTATTGGTATAGAAAGAATTCATCTCGAACAAGATGCTGGTAAATCAATACACGATCAGCATCCGCAATTATCATTAATCGATTTAAACCGAGCAGGAGTTGCTCTAATGGAAATAGTCTCCAAACCACATTTAAGCTCTCCGCAAGAAGCATCTGAATATGTAAAAACTATTCGCTCTTTACTACGTTGCTTAAAAACATCCGATGCCGACATGGAAAAGGGCAACCTCAGGTGCGATGCTAATGTTTCTGTGAGAGTTGTTGGTTCTACTATTTTAGGAACTCGTTGTGAAATTAAAAATCTCAACTCAATGCGAAACATTGCTAGAGCTATCGAATTTGAAGCAAAAAGACAAGTGCAGTTAATTGAATCTGGTCAACAAATTAAACAAGAAACTCGTTTATTTGATGTAATAAACGGCGAAACTAGAGCATTAAGAAGTAAAGAAGATGCTATGGATTATCGTTATTTTCCCGATCCCGATCTGCCAAAATTAGTGTTAGATCAAAAAACTATCGACGAAATCAAGCAAAACTTACCCGAACTCCCTTGGTTAAAAAAACAACGCTACATTAATCAATATCATATTTCCGAATATGATGCAGGAGTTTTAACTGCTGAAGAAGAAATTTCTCAATATTTCGAACAACTTATTTTGCATCATGAACCAAAACTTTGTGTTTCATGGCTTACCGTAGAGCTTTTTGGCAGAATGAACAAGCTAAATATCGATTTTACTAATCTAAAATTAACAGCAAGTAATTTTGTAGAGCTTCTTTCTTTAATTAAATCTGGTGAAATTTCTGGCAAAATCGCTAAAGATGTGCTTGATATTATGTTGGAAACTAATCAAAAAGCATCTGTTATTGTGCAAGAAAAAGGTTTAAAGCAAGTTTCAGATTCTTCTGCATTATTGCAAATTATCGATAAAGTTCTTGCTAATAATCAAGATAATTTTGTAAAATGTGTAGCGGGCGATCAAAAACTATTTGGTTTTTTTATTGGGCAAATAATGAAAGAAACCAAAGGGCAAGCTAATCCGCAAGTAATTAATCAGCTTTTGCAAGACAAAATCAATTCTGCTAAAAAATGATATTAAGTAGTAAAGATAAATCATTTTTATTGTTAATTAGCGCTGTTTTAGCGATTATCTGGATTATATTTAGTATTTTTATCAATATTTCAAAAAATAAAAGCCTGCAAGAATCTCCGCTTAATCATCTAGAGCAAATTTCATCACAAGCCGATTGGCTTAATATTTCTAAACCTCTCACCATTCAAGATTTACAAAATAAAATTGTAGTGCTTAATTTTTGGCATTATGCTTGTTTTTCTTGCTTACAAACCATTAATCAACTAAACGATCTCCAAGAAAAATATCCAGGGCTAGCAGTAATAAGTATTCATAGTGCAGAATTTGATACTCAACAAGAAAATAAAATTCTTACCAAAGCTCTTGTGCGAAATAATATTACTCATCCTGTAATCAATGATCATAAAAAAATTTTAGCAAATATTTTTCAAATACAACAAACCCCAATGCTTTTTTTGTTTAACAAAGATACCAAGCAAGTTGCCAAAGCTAGCACCTTGTCTGAAATTTCTGTTCTTTTGCAAGATGCTCAAAAATTATTACATAAAAATCGCTTTAGCTTGAATCAGCAAAAACTACCAATTTTACTAACTCAAGATCACCTTATTACTAATGTGTTAAGCTATCCTGCAAAAATTATTCAAACCAACAAACTTGTTATTAATAACAAGCAAATATCAGCTTTTATCATTGTTAATACTGCTCAAAATAATATCATTATCAGCACTTTGGCAGGAGATGTTATAACAAAAATAGGTTCTGGCAAAAGAGCTTTACAAGATGGCGATTTACAGAATGCTGCTTTTAATAACCCTCAAGGCATTATTTTTAATGCTAATAATAACACAATTTTTGTTGCCGATACCGGAAATCATGCTTTACGAGTTATCGATCTCAATAATAATCAGGTTAAAACGATAGCTGGCAATAGTTTTGTTGGCGAAGAAATTAAAAAAACAAAAAAAGCTCACGAAGTTTCGTTGTTTTTGCCAATTGATTTAGCTTTTTTTCCAGATAATCATCACCTGATATTTAGCAATTCTGGTAGTTCCCAAATTTTATCTTATTCTTTACTTGATCAAACAATTCAGCCACTCGTTCAAATTAACACAGCATTAAAAGAGGCTAAATCACAACCTACTGCCATGAATGTTTTTAACAATAAGCTTTATTTACTAGATTCTGCCAATGCGGCATTTTATATTATCGATAAAAATCAACAATTTAATTTAGTTCCTAGGTCTGTTGCCACTAAATTACAAAACCCTAGGGGCTTTGCCATAGATGATACTGGTATTTATATTGCCAACACTTTTGCCGATTCAATTATCAAACTAGATTTAGCTAATTATCAAGAGCAAGAAATTATTAAAAAAAATAAAGGTGATAAACTAGGTAAAATCACTCAACTAAACGAACCACATAGTATTTTGCTTGGTATTGATAGTTTTTATATTGCCGATTCTGGTAATAATCGCATTGTTAATATTAGCAGATCTTCTCTTGATTCTAAACTTTTTAATATCGTGCCACCTCTTAAATTACCAAAAGAAAGTTTTCTTGAATATTTACCAAATCTGCAAAATATTCCAAGCATTCAAGTTGCAGCTGATACTAAAATTAATATTAATATTTCTGCCAAGCAAGGCTGGAAAATAAATTATTCGGCTCCAAGTTTTTTGAGTATCATAGAAATATCTGCTAATAATAAAGCTAATTTGGTTGCTTTTTTTAATTGGAACGATCTTAAAAATAATCAAATTAATCTTGCTCCTGCAAATGATGATCGGCAATTTCTTTTGCAAGGTAAAATATATTTTTGCCAAGATAACAATGAGCCAAATATAACAAAAAACGATCTTTGTTATATTAAAAGTTATCAGCAAAAAATTACTACTCATAAAAATATTCAAAACAAAACAATCAATATTATAGTTGAAAAATAAATGCAACAACCTCTTACTGAAATTATTTCTTTTGCTCATCATCTAGCCGATATTGCTAATTTAATCATTAAAAAATATTATCGACTAAATAACGGCGAAATGGCAAAGCCCGATGAATCGCCAGTTACTTTGGCAGATCAAGAAATTGAGCTTGCTTGGAGAGTTGAGATAAAAAAACATTTTCCAAGCCACGGAATTATTGGCGAAGAATATTTATCTCATCAAGAAACAGCTGATGATTTATGGGTTTTAGATCCTATCGATGGCACCTCTTCTTTTATTACTGGCAAGCCAGTTTTTGGTAATTTGATTGGATTTGTAAACAAGAAAAAGCCAGTTTTTGGCATGATTAACCAGCCAATTACTCAAGAAAGATGGTTTAGTAACCAAAATCAAGAAACCATATTTGGCAATCAAGTAATCAAAACCAGAAACTGTTATAATTTGGCAGATGCGGTTCTTTGCACCACCTCGCCATATTTTTTTGATGATTCTGATATAAAAATTTTACAAACTATCAGCAAACTTACTAAATATCAAAAAATTGGTGGAGTTATTTATGGGGGCGATTGTTATAATTATGCTTGCCTTGCTATGGGTTTTGTTGATATTATTATTGAACCTGGGTTAAAAGTTTATGATTTTACTGCTATTATTCCGATTATTGAAAATGCTGGCGGAATAGTAAGTGATTGGCATGGAAAACCTTTAAAACTACAATCAAATGCCAAGCTTTTAGCTTCTGCAAACAGTATTTTGCACAAAAAAGCTTTAAAAGTTATCAATCAATAATAAAATTTAAAAAAAATTCTCTTTTTAGAAAGCGAAAAAAAATATTGTTTTATTGTTTATTTATTTTAAAATTTTTGCAATACTATTTTTCAAAAATAAAAAATACATTAAGGCAAGCTATTAAAACTAATTGCTTTAATGTTTTTTTATTTTTGAAAAATAGTATATTTTAAATTATTTTTTATGCTAAAACATCATCATAAAATTGAAAAAAACTCTATTTTACTTTTAATCTTAACTGCCATAGTTATTTCTATTGGCGGTTTAATTGAAATTGCACCTCTTTTTCGCCTTGAAACCACCATCGAAAAAGTTGAGGGCATCAGGCCTTACACACCGCTTGAATTATTGGGGGCAAATATTTACAAAAGAGAAGGTTGTTATGGTTGTCATTCCCAGCAAATTCGAGTATTAAACGATGAAGTGGCCAGATATGGTCATTATTCTATCGCGGCCGAAAGTATGTATGATTATCCTTTTCAGTGGGGTTCTAAAAGAACTGGCCCAGATTTAGCTAGAATTGGCGGTAAATATTCTGATGAATGGCATGTTCGCCATCTTGTTAATCCCAGAAGTGTGGTGCCAGAATCTATAATGCCGGGTTATCGTTTTTTAACCGAAAATGAAGCAAATTTAGTTTCTGTGGCTTCTCATATGCAAACTTTACAAAAAATCGGAGTTCCTTATACCGATGAAATGATTCAAAATGCCATTTCCGATGCCATTGTGCAATCTTCTCTCGATAAAGAAACTCAAGGTTTGTTAACAAGATACAGTCAAAAAGTTGCAATTCGCGATTTTGATGGCAATCCTAATAAAGTTTCCGAAATGGATGCTTTAGTTGCTTATTTGCAAGTGCTTGGCACTATGGTTGATTTTGCTAATTTTCAGCCTTTAACCATCAAAGAATATGAAAATCTTAAAACAAAAATAGATCAACAAAAAAAATAATTATGCTTCATAACTTGCTAAATTTTATTTACAAAAACTCTTCCGCTATAGTAACTACCTTATTTTTTACTATTTTTTGTTTTATTACCTATAAAGTTTTACAAAAAAAACAGCATAAAAAATTTGATGCTTATTCTAAAATACCTTTACACGACGATAACCCAACACAAAATAATAAGTCAAATGATTAAAAAAAATAAAGATCATCAAGAAAATCAGCCAAAACATTCAACCACTGGTCATAGCTGGGACGAAATATCCGAATATAACATTCCTGCCCCTCGTTGGTGGTTAATTGTGTGGTTTATTTGTATAATTTGGGCTGTTATTTATTGGTTTTTTTATCCAACTTGGCCAACTCTTGCAGGCAATTCTAAAGGTTCTTTGCAATGGAGTAAATTTTCACAATTAAAAGAGGCACAACAAAAAGTAGATGAAAAAAAACAACAATATTTACAACAAATACAATCTGCATCTTTTAATGAAATAAAACAAAATCAACAGCTAATGCAGTTTGTTTTAAACGCCGGAAAATCGGCTTTCTACGAAAATTGTTCTGCCTGCCATGGCAGTGGGCATCAGGGTGGTTATGGCTATCCTAATTTAAACGACGACGACTGGCTATGGGGCGGAAAAGTTGAGGATATCTATCAAACCTTGCTTTACGGCATTCGCTCTGGGCATGAAAAAGCAAGAGCTAACCAAATGCCTTCTTTTGGTTTAGATGGTGTTTTAAAATCAGCTGAAATAAAAGATGTGGCTAGTTTTGTTAGATCGCTTTCTGGTCTTGAAAAAACCAACGAAAACGGTGCTAAAATTTTTGCCAATAATTGTATTGCTTGCCATGGCAATGAAGGTAAGGGCAATCAACAGTTAGGAGCTCCTAATTTAACCGATAAAATTTGGCTTTATGATGCTAACGAGGTTTATAAAACAATTTATTATTCAAGAGCTGGGGTAATGCCTTTTTGGCAGGGCAGGCTCGATGATAACACTATTAAAATTTTAGCTTTATACATTCATTCTTTAGGTGGCGGAGTAGAATAATTATAAATGAGAAATGATATTAAATTATACCATTTCAACTTTAAAATTAATCAATCTAACAATGTATGTTAAGTTGAAATGATATTAATTATTTCGATGCAAAATTATTAATAAACACTTCTGTTAATTGATAAAATAATCTTGACAACTAAAAAACAATACAATATAATATATTTATTAATTTTATTAATCAATTTTATACAAAAATTTATGGCATCACATCAAAATACAAGAACTACAAGAACTACAAGACGTCAACCAAGAAGAGACGATAGGTCTTTAGAATTAGCTCATCAGTATTATAGAAAATCCGATGAACGAAGACAAAATTGTGTAATAAGTTCATATGCTGTTTTTGGATCTTGCTCTCTTGCTACTTTGGGTGCGGTTATATGTGGTTATGGCTCTACTATTTTAAGCACTATCTCAACTACACTGACGAATATTATTCCTTTTATTCCTTTAGCTGAACCTAATACCGCCGTTATTGCTGTTGGCACTGCTGCTGCTGTCGGTGTTGGTGCTGCCTTCGCCAACGGAAAAGTTAATAGAGAGTGCTATCCTTCATCATCGCCAAGTGGCGGTATTTTATCTAGTTTCTCTAGTTTCTCTAGTATTGTCAGTTGTTGTTGTGGACCACGAAATAGATACTAAATACTTATCGCATAATGCTATTTTAATTTTCACCACCAAATTAATACTTTACATAAATCGCCCATTTGTGAAAAATCTATTAATCTAGCAACATCGATAGAAATTTGTTTTGCTTTTTGTGGATGGTTTTTTTGTAAAATTTCGGCTCGAGTGATAATGCCAAGTTGTTGCAAAAATTCGCCTTGTGAAATTAACGAACATTGTAAATTATGTTGTTTAGCAACTTTTTGCAATAATATAAAATCAACCAAAGCAGTGATATCGGCATTTTTACAAGAGGTTAAAAAATTATGTTTTTGCTGATTTTTTAGCACTTGTAAAGTGTTGGCAAATTCATATTTTTCATAGCCATAATCAATATTAATTGCCACTGCTCCTTGTGTTTTTATTGCTGTAGCAAGTTCGTTTGCAAAAATATGAGCCTTTGGTGCATATTCAAAAACAGCATTAATCGGAGCAGAATTTGCAATTTCCTGCCCCAAAATCTGGCAAACAAAACTATGATTTTTCGGGCAGAAATCGGCTAATACAAATTGCAAATTATTAAAATTATGATTTTCTAATTCGCCTTCAAAAGAAATCATTCTAATTTGCCAGCCCTGTTTGGTTTTGATGTATTGATTAATGGCAAAACAATCAAATAATTCGTTACTAAAAAAGAAAATTTTTTGCTTATAATTGGCAAGAAAGCTAGTAAAATCAGTATACCAAGCAATATTAAATTCGGTTAATTTTTGTTGCTGTATCTTGGTGAGAATTGGGCTGATTTCAACAATTGCCACTTGGCATTTTTGCCAAAAATTTTTTGCTACCTCGTTGGTTTTAGCAAGTTTTTTGATGGTGTTTAACACATCAAACATTAAAGTTCCGCGTCCCGCCCCCATTTCAACCAAAACAACTGGCTCTTGTTGAAAGCTAAATAAATTTAACAAATATACAGCAAGCATTTCGCCAAAAAGACCAGAAATTTCTGGGGCGGTAATAAAATCGCCATCTTTATTGTTGCCGATGGGGTTTTTATTGATGTAATAGCCATTTTGCTTGTTAAAAAGCAAAAATTCTACAAAATCGGCAATGCTGATAGTTTGTTGATTTAGCATTTTATTGTGTTTGATTTAAATTATTTAATGTTAATGTTATACCATTTCAACTTAAAATACATTGTTAGATATTTAATCAATCTAACTTCATCTTTTTGGCTAAAAAGCTTCAAAAAGCCTCAAGCTGTATGGATATACAGCTTTCGTTTTT
>JAUMFK010000132.1:0-4177 GCA_032119875.1 Rickettsiales bacterium | reverse complement strand
CCTTATGCCCCTGCTTGGCAAAACAAACTGCCGCAGTAAGCCCAACATAACCGCTACCAATAATGGTGATATTCATAGAGAAAAAAGTTGATTAAAAATTTTTTTTTGAAATATTACCATCTTTTTTTTAAAAAGCAAAAGAAAAATTTTAAGAAAAATCATTAATCAAATTAACAATTCTTACCATATCTTGATGCTCTAAACCAGGATAAATTGGCAAACTTAACACCTCGTTATGAATTTGCTCGGTAATTGGCAAATGCAAATGATTAAATTCTTGATAAGCTTGTTGTTTATGGGGCGGAATTGGATAATGAATCACAGTTTGCACTCCATTTTCTTGCAAATATTTTTGTAATAAATCTCTTTTTTTGCATCTTATCACAAATAAATGCCACACACAAGATTGTTGATTTTGCGGGTAAGTTGGCAAAATAATATGGTTATTTTTAATGTTTTCGCAATAAAATTTGGCAATTTTTTGTCTTTCTTGGTTTTCGGAATCAAGATATGTTAATTTGATCGATAAAATCGCAGCTTGAAGTTCATCAAGCCTAGAATTAAAACCTTTGTAAATATTTTGATATTTTTGATGCGAACCATAATTTCGTAAAGCCTTTATAACATCAGCTAATTGACTGTTATTAGTGGTAATTGCCCCACCATCGCCCAAGGCACCAAGATTTTTACCAGGATAAAAACTAAAACCGCTGGCATCTGATAAATTACCAACTCTGTGATTATTTTCAAATGCCCCGTGGCTTTGGGCAGAATCTTCGATAACTTTTAAATGATATTTTTTGGCAATTTCATTGATTTTTGTCATTTCGGCAACTCTACCATAAAGATGCACCGCCAATATCGCCTTGGTTTTTTTGGTAATTTTTTGCTCAATTAAATTAGGGTTTATGTTATAAGTTGCAAGATCTGGCTCTACTAAAACAGGGATCAAATTATTGGCCGAAATTGCCAAAATAGAAGCAATATAAGTGTTCGCAGGAACAATAATCTCGTCGCCATCACACATCAAACCAAGCTCTTTATAAGCCCTAAAAATCAGAATTAAAGCATCAAGGCCATTTGCCACTCCAAAACAATATTTGGTGCCACAATAATTGGCAAAATTTGTTTCAAAATTTTCTACTTCTTTGCCTAAAATATACCAGCCAGAATCAACAACTCTCGCCGTTACTTGGCTAATTTGCTTGCTATAATTGGCATTTATTTTTCTTAAATCTAAAAATGAGATCATGTTAATCGTTTCTTATTTTATTTAGTGTTTCATTAATTAATGTTGATGAAGTATTTTTGGTATAAGGAAGATATATTATTTTCACCTTATTGATTTTCAATTCTTTTTCTGTATTTTTCCAGTTATCTTTTCCAAACCAATCGTCTCCTACAAACAATATATTGTATTTTATTTTTTCATAAGCCTGCAATTTATCAATACTAAACTGCGGAATTGCCACATCTACATATTTTACCGATCTCACAATTTCGATCCTTTCTTCAAAAGGAATAACTGCTTTTTTATTTTTATAGGCAACTAAATCATCAACAGAAACACCAACAATCAGTTTTTGACATAAAGATTTAGCATTTCTTAGTAAATTAACATGACCAATATGAAACAAGTCAAAAACCCCAGTAGTATAGCCGATAATCATTTTATTTCCCCATTAAATTATAAAAGATTTTCTATTTTGCTATACATTATAATAGTTTAAGCGATCTTTATTGTCAATTATTTTAACATTACACCATTTTCCATCTTTAAATGCATGATGGGAAATGGTATTATGCCTGTATTCATTTTATTCTGTTAAAGATTTCTATGTTTAGATTTAGCCATTTATCATAATCATTAGCACCATATTTATTGTCAATTATTTTTGCAACATCCACAGGAAAGCCAATTTTTTTTCTTGCCACCATTTCTTTTGGTAAAAAATTTTGATAAGCTAATTTAAGAAGTTTTTTAGGATTAATACTGTCTGTTTTGCAATCAAAACTAATATTAAACAGCTTTTCTATCACAATATGATCAACAAATGGCACTCTAGCCTCAACACCAGCAAGCATAGAAGAACTATCGAGTCTTTTTAATAAACCATGCAAATGAGCTACTTGAAAAAATTTATAAACAATCTCTAAAGTTGTATTGCTATTTTTAACAAAAGAAAAAATGGCATCTTCAACAACTTCTATATCGTCTTCACTACCATAAGAATATAATTTTGAAAACTCTGCAATATTCCATTTTACACCTTTTGCCCAATTAAATATTCTATCATAACCAAAAAAAATTTCATCAGCACCCTCTCCGCTTAGCATAACTTTGTTAAATTGCTTTGCATTACTTGTTAGTTTATACAACAAAACCTCATTTGGAACCGATAATGGCTCTTGTTTTATTCTTATCATTTCTTCCATTAATTGTATAAACTCTTCTTTATCAATCAAAATGGTTTGATGATTAGAGCCAATACTATCGCTCATAATTTTAGAATAATTAAATTCATTGTTTTCTTGAAAACCAATTGTATAGGTATTAAGGCCTGATCTTTGCTGTGAGGCGACAAAACTTACAATGCTACTATCTAATCCGCCACTTAAATAACAACCGATATTAGCATCTGATACCATATGAATTTTGATGGAATCATCGATAATTTCTTTTACCAATTCTGGCTCAATTATTTGATCGTTGCTAAAATTTGGCAATTCCCAATATTTTTCTATTTTGCCATTTTCAAAATAACAACCAGCAGGAAAAATATTAATACTAGAAAACAAGGTTTTATTATTAAAAACATTTCTCAATTTTTTATATTGTCTTAAACTAAAATCGTCTAGTTTATTATCTTTGGTAATTGAGATTATGGCAGCAACGGTTGAGCTAAATATTATATCGCTGTTGTTTTGATAAAAATATAACGGCTTAATTCCTAGTCGATCTCTTGCAACAAAAATTTCTTTTGTTACGATATCAAAGATAACAAAAGCAAACATCCCTCTTAATTCATTAAGCATTAAACTCTAATATTATGCTATGTTTCTTACTTAATTCTAAATAATTATATATCTCTCCATTATAAACAATAACAAATCTATTTTCATAAATCATCGGTTGAATTCCTTTTTTATCATTTCCAATGATAGTTAACCTATTATGACCTAAAAAATAATTTTCTCTATTAAAAATATTGCCAGCATCATCTAAACCCCTATAAGACATACTATGCAAGGCTTTTTCAAATTCTGATTTTAATATGTTCGCATTGGTATAAAGTAGCCCACACATAAATTTAATAGTTTTTTTTAAAATCTTTTTTAAGAAAATTTTTGATAAAATTTCCAGCACCTTTTGACTTTAAAAAAAATAACTCTTTGATTATTTTTTGTCTAGTCTTTAGCAAAGGATCTTTACCAGTTTTAAGCATTTCTATAGTCTCTTTTAATTCTTGCCAATTATTTGCCCAATACAAACCTTTAGCAATTTCTAAGCCAAATTCATTAAACACATTCGTTTTATTGCAATAAATTATTGGCTTGCCAATAAAAAAATATTCAGCAATCAGCGAAGTCATATCGGTAATCAACAAATTAGAGTTGCAAAATTTTTTTATATAATTTTCATCTAGATCTATTTTAATTCTTGATTTGTCATCAGAATTTTTCAGATAATTATCTATTTCTTCTTGAGATATGGCTTGAGACTGTACATAATTTTTAAGAGCCAATGGATGCGGTCTAAATATAAAATCAATATCGCTATTGCTTTTGGCATAATCAAGGAGTAGATCTTTATAATCAAAAAAATTACAGGTGCTAGAAAATATTTCCCATCTGGGATTCCATATGATGTTAAATTTTTTATTCTTAATATCATTGTTAAAATCATTGCTAATCTCATCAAATCTTGGATAGCCGCTTATTACAACATTAGCCTTTGGATGATATTCTAAATATTTTTTGGCAATAAAATCGCTTTCAGCAAAAACAAAACTAAGTTTTGAAAAAAAATCGCAACTACCACCAAGAACTGTTTTTTCAACATCTCCTTTAAATAAGAGCATTCCATAATGCATATAACAAACTTTATAATTTTCAAGAATTGTTTTGTGATCGATATTTGGATAAAAATGCATATAAGGAACTTGAAAAAAAATGT
>JAUMFK010000131.1:7715-23646 GCA_032119875.1 Rickettsiales bacterium | reverse complement strand
AGCTGTAAATAAACAGCCATGAAGCTATATAAATAATAGCTTCACAATTTTTTTATGCAACAAATAATTGCAAAGAATACTAAAACATTTTTTACTAGTTGGCATTTGGGATTCAACAGTGCCCTAATATAGAACCAAAATATTGCGCTCCTCCATTTAATATATGACTAGTCGCATCACAACAATCTCTACAATGTGTTGCTAAGGTGATTGGATCGACTGCGGATAGTGCTGCGGCGGTTACAGTACCTCCTGTAGCACAATCAGCAGCAGCAGCTACAACACCAACACCAACAACGGCAGCTACTCCGCAACAACAATCATCTCGTCTATCTTGTGATGAGGGATTATGGTAATCTCGGTTTCCTCTCATAGTTTGTCTAAAACTAATATCATGGCCGTTGTTTGAATATTGCGATGATGTTTGGTTTCTATCTTTTCTTCTTGGCGTTTTGTCATTTCTTCTTTGGTTTGACATAGTATTAAATAATAATTTGTTTTTTAAATATAAAGTTTAACCTAATTTTAAGTATTTGGTATAATTTCATTGAAAAATAATTATAATATATTATTTTTTATTAATCAAGAACTTTTTTAGTTTTTTTATTTTTGCTCTGATTGTTTGGGCATAGTTCATTTAAGGTGCATTCTAAACAATTTGGTTTAATTGCTTTGCAAATATATCGACCGTGTAAAACTAACCAATGATGAGCAAAAAGATGCCATTTTTTATCAATAACTTTTGGCAGAATTTCTTCTGTTTTTTTAACATTTTTGCTTTGCACCAAGCCAAGCCTATTGCTTACTCGAAAAACATGAGTATCAACAGCAATAGTGGGTTGTGAAAATAAAGAATTTAAGAGAACTTTTGCAGATTTACTACCAATACCAGGTAATAAAATAAGTTGGGCATAGTTATTTGGCAACTGCCCTTGATGTTTTTCTATTAACACAGAGCATAATGCCATAATATTTTTTGCCTTACTATTAAACAAACCAATGCTAGCAATATGTTTTTTTAAGTTTTCTAACCCTAAATCAAGCATTTTATAAGGGTTATCTGCTATCAAAAATAATTGTTTTGTTGCTTTATTAACTCCAATATCTGTGCTTTGAGCAGATAGCAAAACTGCAATTGCTAGTGTAAAATGATTATGATAATTTAATTCAATTTTTGGGGCTGGGTTTTGAGTTTGTAAGATGGAAAAAATTTTATTAATTCTATCTTTTTTTTTCATGATTAATAAAAATACTATATTATTTTCTATCTAAAATTTTATATAAGATTTTAATTTTTTAAATGGAAAATAATATAGTATTAAATAAAAAAATTATTATAGATCTTTTGCATGGTTTTCAAGATAGTCGGCAACTCCGCTTGCATCGGCTTTCATGCCTTTTTTACCTTTACTCCAACCAGCAGGGCAAACCTCGCCATGCTCTTGAAAAAATTTAAGAGCATCAATCATGCGTAGAGTTTCGTCAACATTTCTACCTAATGGCAAATCGTTAACTAATTGATGCCTTACTACACCTTGTTGATCGATTAAAAAAGTGCCTCTTAAAGCTACTGCATCGCCAGTTAAAACATCGTAATCTTTGGCGATTCTTTTAGTGAGATCAGAAACTAAAGGATATTGAATATTGCCGATACCACCTTTTTTTACTTCGGTATTTTTCCAAGCCAAGTGAGTGTATTTTGAATCGACAGAAACACCAATAATTTCGGCACCTCTATCTTTAAAATCTTTTACTCTATTTGCAAAAGCGATGATTTCGGATGGGCAAACAAAAGTAAAATCAAGAGGATAGAAAAATAAAATACCAATTCTGCCTTTTAT
The DNA here is from genome assembly GCA_032119875.1 of Rickettsiales bacterium. GTDB lineage: Bacteria > Pseudomonadota > Alphaproteobacteria > Rickettsiales > UBA1997 > CAILUF01. The sequence continues at coordinate 21,805 of JAUMFK010000131.1, read as the reverse complement.
ATAGGTATGTAAATTAAAAGTTTCATTGATTTCGTTATTTGGCATAACTGCAGAAGCAGTAAAATCTGGAGCCGTTTTACCTACAAGTACTGACATATTTTAAAAAATTAAATTGATAAAATGCTTACAAAGCAAATTAATTATAAGTGCAATTTAAATAAACTGCAAGATGATTTTAAAATTCTTGCAAATAGGTAAGGTTTGCTCCTACCAGTGTAGCATTGCGACCGTTTTCGGTAATTTTTGCCCTGCTTAAATCAAGAGCTATGTTGTTATCAAACTTATAGCCAACTGAAAATTGCAATTGTTTATCGGTTTTGTTATTATTAATTTGTTTATTATTGATGTTTTTTAAACTATACGAACCACTGGCTGTCCAGCTACTAAACTGACCAATTAAAGCAGTTGTTAGGTAAGAATTGTTGCGATTTTTTATGCCCGCAGCATTTTTTGTATAAACAGCTTCTGCAAACGGAATTAAAGAGGTTTGTTTGCCTATTTTATGTTTGTATTCAGAGCTAATTGCCAATGCTTGCTCTCTATCACGATAAAGATTATTAACAAATGAATTTTTTACCCCTAAACTACGATATCCAAAATAATAAAACCAGTTTTTAAAAGCAAATAAATTATCACCTTCTAAACTTATTGAATATGAAGAAAAAGATTTGGTGCTACCTGCTATACCTCTAGATTTATTATCGACCCCTCGTTTATTTATGGCACTATTGCTTAAATGAGTATTATCATTAAAAAAAGAACTCACACTTAACTGGGCATCTTCTAGTAATGCCACTATGTTAATTCCGATTTTTTCTCTTAAATTATAATCTTCGGTAAATTGCGAAGTAAAAACTCCAATTCTTTTATTTCTTCGATGAGCGGTGCCAAATGTTGGATCAAATTTACCAATATCAAGCCTCATATCTTCGTTTTCGTAGCGTAATTTTATTTCTTCTACTAATATACCGTTTTTGTTAAGGCCAATGTTGCGATCGTTTTGCAGAAAGCTGCGATATAGTTCGGGATCTTTTTGGTTGCGAGTGGTAAGTGTGTTGTTTGGCTGAAAGCGTAATTGATTTTTGATAGACCAATTATTAGTAATATTTAAACTAATATTTGGCTCAACATATAAGAAACCACTGGATTGATTGATGTTTTTATCGGGAGAGCTAATAATTCTGTCGGTTTGTATTTGATAAAATATTTTACCAGACATAATTGGTAAATCATTAGATTCGGCAATTGCCAAACAAGGGGTTGTGAACAATATTAAGAAAAATAATAGTTTTTTCATAAAAATAAATTAATTAGTGATGATGTTTTTTCAAAAAAATAGCAACTCTAGTGCCAATACCTTCTTGACTTTTAATAGAAATTTTGCCATCAAGCAGATTAATAAAATATTTGGTAATATAAATGCCAATGCCAGTTCCTGATACTGATATAGCATTGCTGGCTCGGAAAAATTTATTGCCGACATTTTTTAAATCGGATTGAGGAATTCCAATTCCATGATCTATTATACTTATTAATATTGAGTTGGCAAGAATTTTTGTAAGTATTTTAATTTCTGAATTAGTTTTTGAATATTTAATGGCATTAACTACGATGTTGCCAATTATATGATCAAGAAATTTTGGATCGGAACGATAATGACAAGGTAATTTGCTGATATTGTAAGAAATATTGATATTTTTTTGCTGAGCAAAGTTAATATTTTTATCGATAATTTCTAATATCATTTTTTGCAAGTCAAACTCAACTATTTCTAGTTTTATCTGCCCTTTATTATTTTCTATTTTAGCTAAATTTAAAGTGCTGGTAATTAAACTATTCATTCTTTGAATGCCTGAACGAATTTTGTTGCAATAATTGATGATAAACTGAATGTAGTTTTCTTCGGAATTAAGCTTTCTTACAATTAATTCTCTAGCACTATCTATAACTTGCAAAGGGGTTTTAAATTCGTGCGAAACAAGGGCGATAAATTCGTTTTGAATTTTTCTCATTTCTTTTTCATGCCTTAAAGAATTTTCAAGTTTATTTTTAGTATCTAAAAGATAAATATTAGAAATAATGATTTTTTTTGTTGAATAAAAACGATCAAGAGCAATAGAAAACTGCTCGGCGACAATTTCTAGAAACTCTATTTCTTCATTAAGCCAGTTTCTTTGTAAAGTTTGATGCACACAAATACAGCCCACAACCACTCCGTTAAAAATTACATTAACCACTATTTCGGCACTCACTTGGTATTCTTCAAAAAAATCGGCTAATCCAGAAAAATTAGCATCTTCCCAAACATTTTGAATGGAAAAAACAAAAGATTTTTTAGAATCTTTTAGACCGAATTTTTGATAAAAATTATGCTGAAAATCAACGAATTTTTGCACAATTTGTATAGTTTTTTGATGATTTTCTCTTTGATAAATGGTTTTAATGTCTGATAAATAACTTTCTACAAAAAAATTCTGCTTACCATATTCGTAATCATAAATTACACACCTATCGCATTTAAGGTGATCTAATAAAATTAAAGCTAGTTTTTGAGCTAGTTTTTGAATTGGTAAGTTAATAATGATTAAATTAGATATTTCACGAAGTAATTTTTCTGTTCTTAATGTGCGTTCTAAATTTCGCAAGATTTGTAAATTTTCTTTAGAATGGTTTTTGCTATCGGTGTTACTTACCAAGGTTTTAGTATATAAAAATAAATGATAATTATCAAATACTATGTTATCATAAATAATAGAAGGTAGATAATGAATATGAATTTTATTTTTATAATAGCGATTATAATTAGGTAGATGCAAACTTGCTTCGCATTCTTTTCTATCTTGAATAGAGTTTAAGAGCCTTGAATATTCTATTCTATCTTCAGGAAAATCGTCAAAATCTAGGTTGTCATAAAAAAAATCGTAACTTTTATTAATAATGCTTTTTGCAGAAGCTTTAAAAGTATGGCAAAATTTTTGATTAGCCGAAACTATAGATAATAAATTAGGCATTTTATCGTTAGAACGACAAATAATTGCTGGTTGCTTGTAATTATCAACAATAGATCTAAGATCAATGCTATTTTCTAGAGAAATTTTTTCTAGATAATTCATTACTAATAAATTAAGTGGAAATATGATATATTTTTTAACGAGACTTTTGCATTTTAAAATTTATAACAAATTTGAAAATTTAATAGTCTGTTTTTTTTAATGTAGATCTTGATTATGATTTTATCATCATGAAACTTAATAATTATTTAGATAAAAAATAAATTGTTTCTTTTTGCATCATACCATTTCAACTTTAAAATTAATAAATCTAACAATGCATGTTAAGTTGAAATGGTATTAGTTATCACAGTTTTTTGATGACAATTCAACATTGCCATATTTTATTTTTCTAAAGAATTGCTAAAAATTAAACGAAGAGCATTTAATATTGCTACAACATCAATAATTTGTTGTAAAACAGCTCCTTGTGTTGGTGAAATATAGCCAAAACTTGCTAAAATCATGCCAATCAAGCTAAATAACATGCCTCCCACGGCACTTTGCAAGGCAATTTTTCTGGTATCAATGCTTAAATGTAGGAGTTTATCTACTTTAAGTAAGTTGTTTTCAAGTAACACAGCATTTGCCGATTCGCCAGTAATTTGATTATGTTTAGCAAAAGCAATAGATGCGGTTGCTAAAAATAGGGCGGGAGCATCGTTTATGCCGTCTCCTACAAATAAAGTTGGCGATTTTTGGCTGTAATGTTTGACGATATTTAATTTTTCCTCTGGTGATTTTTTGCCATAGCATTTATTGATTCCTAGTTTTGCCCCAAGGTAATCTACTTGTTCTTGCCTATCGCCAGAAAGTAAAATTACTTCTGAAAAATTATGTTCGGCACTTAAATGGCTAATGAAAGAACCTGTTTCTGGTCTTTCAATATCTTCAAAAATTAAAATACACACAATTTCGTTGTTGATAATTACAATACATTCTAAACCAATCTGCACTGGCGGTAAGTTTTGATGATTGATAAAATTTATAGCATTATGACGATTAGTAATTATGATATCGAGATTGCCAACTTTGCCGCTTATACCATAACCGGGTTTTTCATTAACCGAATTTGCATTAGTTAGAATGATTTTTTGTTCTTTGGCATAGTTTAAAACCGCAGATGCTAAAGGGTGTCGAGAATGTCTTTCAAGGCTAGCAACTTTTTGAATTATTTGCGATTCGTTATAGTTGCTAATATTGATTATTTTGGTAAGTTTTGGCTCTCCGTAGGTGAGGGTGCCAGTTTTATCGAAAATAGCAGTAGTGCAGATTGGTAAATATTCAAATATTTTAGCATCTCTAATAATAATTCCCTGCTTTGCTGCCATTGAAATAGCACTCATAATAGTTATTGGCACAGCAATGAGCAAGGGGCAGGGGGTGGCAATAGTGAGAACTGCTAAAAACCTAGTGAGATCTTGGGTAAAATAATAACATAAACCAGCAATAAAAAGAGTGAGGGGAATGAAAAATATCGCCACTTTATCGGTAATTTTTTGTAGATTTGGTTTTTCTGCTTGAGCTTTCTTCATGATTTCAATAATTTGAGAATAGCGAGAGTTTTTAGCTAATTTGGTGGCTTTAATAACAATTGTAGATTCGCCATTGATTGAGCCAGAAAGCACATTTGAGCCAATAGTTTTGCTGATTTTATATGGCTCGCCTGTAAGGTACGATTCATCCATGTTGCCGTAACCTTCTATCACTTCGCCATCTACAGGAGCAGTTTCAAAAGGAAAAATAGCAATAAGATCGTCAATTTTTATTTCGGATAATTTGATATCAAAAAAGTTATCTTGTTTTTTTAGATGCGCTAAAGGTGGCACTCTTTTTATTAAGGCTTCTAAAGCAAAAGATGCCTTATGTGAAGCAAAATCTTCAAGGGCAGAGCCAGTGGCAAGCATCAATAAAATTAAAATTGCCGTGAAGGGTTGTTGCAAGTAAATTGCTAAACCAAAGGCAAGTAAAGCAATTAAATCGGCAGTGATATTGCCTGTTAATATTTTTTTTACTATTTGATAAGTTAAAGGAATTCCGCCAACAAGACTTAACAAATATAAAATAACGATGGAGATTTTTTCAAAGCCAGTTAGCAAGGCTATGGCATGAAATATTATGGCTTGGATTAAAATAAAACACAAAAAATTATGCCATTTTTTGAGAAGTTTTATTGGGTTTGCCATAATATAAATAAGTTTTTATTGAGAATCGGATAATTTTTTTGCTTGATCATCGGCAATAAGCCCCTGAATAAATTCGTCGAGATCGCCTAACATAATATCTTCGATACGATAAATAGTTAAGTTAATACGATGATCGGTAACTCTACTTTGTGGAAAATTATAAGTTCGAATTCTTTCGCTACGATCACCGCTACCAACTTGCTCTTTACGCTCGAGAGATCGTTCTTTTTGAAGCCTTTCTCTTTCGGCATCATAAAGACGGGATCTTAATACTTTCATGGCTTTTTCACGATTTTTGATTTGTGATTTTTCATCTTGCATTGAAACACAAACTCCAGTAGGTAAATGAGTGATACGCACTGCCGAATCGGTAGTGTTAACCGATTGCCCACCTGGCCCTGATGAGCGAAAAACATCGATACGTAAATCTTTTTCAGCAATTTGAATATCAACATCTTCTGCTTCTGGTAAAACCGCAACCGTGGCAGCTGAAGTGTGAATTCGACCAGAGTTTTCTGTTTCAGGAACTCGTTGCACTCGATGCACCCCAGATTCGAATTTTAATTGAGCAAAAACTCCTTTGCCAGAAATTATTGCCGAGGCTTCTTTATAGCCACCTAAACCTGTGTTAGAGATTGATAAAATTTCAAATTTCCAGCGATTTCTTTCGGCATATCTGTGATACATGGCAAATAATTTGTAGGCAAAAAGAGCCGCTTCTTCACCGCCTGTGCCAGCTCGAACTTCGAGGATAGCATTTTTTTCGTCGGCAGAATCTTTTGGTAAAAGGGCTATTTTAATTTGATGTTCAAGATCTAGCAAAATTTTTTGAATAACATACTGCTCTTCAACAAGCATATCTTGCATATCTTTGTTTGGTTTTTCGCCAGAAAGTAGCACTGAAATATCTTGTAATTCTTGTTGAGATTTTTGATATTGCTTGATCAAATTAACCACTTCTGCCATATCGGAGTGTTCTTTAGAGATTTTGGCAAAAGAATTGCCAAGAGCCGAAGGATCGAGTAATTTTTGCTCTAATTCAACAAATTTATTAACAATTGCACTAAGTTTTTGGGTAAAAGACATATTATTGTTTATCAAAAATTATTTTTAAACCTTCTAAAGTGAGGTTGGGCTGGTAATGATTAGTAGTGTTTTGTAAGGCATCTTTAAAAATTTCAGACAAACCGCCAGTGGTAATTTTAGTGGTGGTGATATTTAATTCAAGATCTATTTGTTGTATCAAACCATTAACTAGGGCAATATTGCCAAAGTAAGAGCCAGAGTTCATGGCTTCAAAAGTGCTTTTGCCAATTACTTTTTTTTGTGGTTTAAGATTAATTTTAGGTAGTTGAGCGGTATTTTCATGTAGTGCTTTTAAGCCAGAATTAACCCCGCAGGAAATTATTCCGCCTAAATATTCGCCTTTACTTCCTACTACATCAAATGTAGTGGCGGTGCCAAAATCGATGATAATTAAATTGCCACCAAACTTATGATAACCAGCAAAAGCATTAACTAATCTATCTTGACCAACCTCGGCTTTATTATTTATTTGAATATCAAGATTGAGTTTTGATAATAAATCGGGGAGTAAAAAAGTTTTTTTTAGCAATTGAGAATTACCTATTTTTTTAATGGCTTCTTGTATTTTAGTAGTTAAACTAGGAACAACCGAAGAAATTATGCTACCACTTATTTGCAAACAATCTATGTGATGGTTAAGGCACAACTCTACAATATCGATAGCATAATCATTGGCATTTTTTTGAAAATCAGAATTAAGTCGCCATTTATGAAGTAAGGTATTTTGTGAAAACAATCCAAAAACAATATTTGTATTGCCAATATCAACTGCTAAAATCATAAAAATTATTTTAATTTCAAGCAAGCATTTATTATTCTTTGCATTGCATCAGTTAAAAACTGTTCGTTAGCTGCATAAGAAATTCTAAAAAACCCCTCGGCACCAAAAGCAACCCCCGGAACCACCGCAACCAAAGCAACATCAAGTAAGTAGCTAGCAAAATCGTTATCGTTTTTAATAACCAAGACCTGTTCGGTAGTTTTGCCATATAGCCCAACAAAAGAAGAAAAAACATAAAAAGCCCCATTTGGAATGTTGCAATTTATACCATCGATGCTGTTTAGCATGTTAACTACAAGATTTCTTCTGTTTTCAAAAAGTTTAGCATTTGGTTTGATAAATTCTTGAGTGCCAGTTAATGCTTCAACTGCTGCCGCCTGACTAATAGAGCTAGGGCAAGAGGTGCTTTGAGATTGAATAACCGACATTGCCTTGATTAATTTTTCTGGACCAGCTCCATAACCAATTCGCCAGCCTGTCATGGCATAGCTTTTTGAAACACCATTTATTAGTAAAGTGCGATCTTTTAATTTTGGCTCAACACTTGCAATTGTGGCAAATTTTAAGCCATCAAAAATAAGATGCTCGTAAATGTCGTCGCTTAAAATATGAACTTGTGGATATTTTAATAAAACTTCTGCTAAAGATTTAAGTTCAGAGGCAGAATAGCAAGAGCCGGTGGGGTTGCTTGGAGAATTTAAAATTAGCCATTTAGTTTTGTTGGTTATTGTTTTTTCTAAATCATCAGGAGTAATTTTAAAGTTATTTTCGGCAGAAGAATTGATGATTATAGGCACACCACCGCCTAATAAAACCATATCAGGATAAGAAACCCAATAAGGAGCAGGAATAATAACTTCGTCAAGTGGGTTTAGAGTAGCAAGTAAAGCATTATAAATTACTTGTTTTGCCCCTGTGCTTACCGAAATTTGATTTAATGTATAAGTGAGATTATTTTCGGTGAGTAGTTTTTGACAAATTGCTTGTTTTAATTCTTTGGTGCCATCAACTGCGGTATATTTTGTTTTGCCTGCATTGATAGCATTAATAGCGGCTTGCTTTATATTTTGCGGAGTATCAAAATCTGGCTCGCCCATGCCAAGAGAGATAATGTTTTTACCCATAGCCTGTAATTCGGCCGCTTTAGTAGCAACTGCTATTGTTGGCGAAGGTTTAATGTTGTTTAGAGAATTTGCAATAAATGACATAAAATGATTAAAAAATTAGTTGTCTTTTAAAGAAATATATGTTAGATTTAAGCAAATAATTGTCAACAAATTAATTTTTATATAATTTATTATGTCTGGTAATATTAATACAGATTCTTTGTTTTTAGGGCTTACTAGGCCGCCTATGCTTTTTGGAGCCAGTTATGTTTTTACAGTGCTAAACATCATGACTTGCCTTATGGCATATGTTTTAACCAATAGTTTTAAAATTTTATTAGTTTTAATGCCTGCATTACAAGGAACTGCTTATTTTATTTGTTTAAAAGAGCCAAGAGCAATTGAACTATTTTTAGCAAAAACCTCAAAATGCAATTTTTGTAAAAACCGCTTTTACTATAAAGGCACTAATTCTTACGATCCTTTTTAAAAATCAAAACCAATTTGTAATTCAACATTGCCATTATACACATCTAGAACAAAATTTTTTATTTTATTCTAGATGGTATTATATCTTTTATTTGTAAAGCTAAATTTAAAAAGCTATACCTATCTAACCCCCTTAACCTCAAAATTTAATTCGTTATCTTGTCCTTTTATTGACTGACAACAAGAAAGAAAATAAAACCATGGATTTGGTTCTTTTTCTTCAGGATCTTTTTCTTTTGCTTTTATTAGTTGACAACAAGAAAAAAAAGAAAACCATGGATTCGGTTTTTTTTCTTCTCCTGATTGAGGGTTTTCTGTTTCAGGATTCTCTGTACATGATTCATCAATAGTTAATGTTGTGGGTTTTGGAATAAAATATGCAAGTGCTTCTGCTAAATCTTTATTATCTTTACATAATTCTTTTAATAATTTTTCATCATTGCTAGCATCGGGAAACTTCTCTTTTAGACGATCTGCTACTAATCCTTTAATGAGTTCTTTGTTTTTTTCTTCACCTATCTCTGGTATCATTTTCAATACATCTGTTAATGCTTTAGTATTGTTTTTTTTTGATAAATATATTGAATCATCAAGTAGTCGCTCTAAAGTAATAAATATATAAGTATAATCTTTCTTAGGAGGGCTTTTTATAGTATTTTCTGAAAATTCTTTTACTGTATAAAAACCTGAAACAATCGCCTTTGATAAGTGTGAATCGCAACTACTTATAGCTTTTTTTTGTTTTTCAGATCTAGCAAGTATATCCTGTTGTGTTTTTTGCTCAAATCTAGCATCTTCTACTTTCTTCAATAAGCCTATAAGTGAATGGTATGTTTGTTTTCTTTGTTCTAAGTCTTTCTCTTGCCACTGGCACTCATGCTCCAATTTGTATCCTTTTGTAACAGTTGTTGTAGTATAAGTTGGCTCTCTGTCATAATCGCCAGGAGTTTGTTGAGCTTCTTCTGTCACCTTTTCTTCTATGAATTTTAGTTGTATATTTGCAAGTGTGATTTTTTTTATTTCTGGCATAAAATATGCATGTTAAGTTGTTTAATGTTAAATTTAATTGGAGGTCGAGGAAATTTTAGAGTATATTTTTCTAATAAAAGCTCTACCAAAAATTTATACAAATTTTGTTTTGTATTTTCTAAATATAAAATATATTTTTTTAAATTGCAAGATAATTTTTCATAAATTTTAAATTTATTTTAATTTTTTGCTAGTGTTAATGGGAAATTTTATTTATAATTATACCAGTTCAACTTTAAAATTAATCAATGGCACTGTTGCATTGCAAATTTGTTTTAATTTTAGTTTTGAGGAGAGATTTTAGCTATTTTTAGTCTTGCAATGCAACAGTGCCATAATATTTGGCTAAAAATAGGTAAATATTATATCAAAAATGGCCAGTAAAATAAATTTGCAATGCAACATTGCCTTTTATAATTAAAAAACTTCTTGTAAAAACTTTTTACCAACCGCAATTCCTCTATTATCTATGCTATGATCAAGGTTATCAAAAGCAAAATCTTGGTAAGAAACATTAAGATTGGTAAGAATATTTTTTGCTTCTAAAAAATTATCAAATGCCAAAACCGAATCTTGTTTGCCGTGTATGAGGCAAATTTGTGGTTTATGTAAAATTTTTTGTTGCAATAAAGTAGGTAAAATTATTTTACCAGAATAGCTTAAAATACCAGCCACTTTTTTTGGCAAAGTGAAACCCTGATAATTTGCCATCATTGCCCCTTGCGAAAAGCCGAGCAATACTAAATCAGAGTAATTAAGTTGCCATTTATTAAGTTGTGTAGCAATAAAATTGGCGAGTTGTAAATTTGCTTCAATAATTTGTGTGTTAATTTCGGCAAGCTGTTTTATTTGCCCATTTTGATGATAAAGCGAAAACCATTGATAGCTATCTAAAAAACCGCCTTCCCAAGGGCTTACAGCATTTACACTGATAAAAATTATTTCTGGAAGAGCTAGAAATTGAGCTAATTCTAATAAATTTTGAGCATTTGAACCATAACCATGAAGCATTATAACCATTTTTTTTGGTTGAAAACTAGGCTGATTTACCTTTGCAGGATATTGATATTCTTTGAGAAGCATAAAATTATTGTTTTATAATATTTATTGATCTGTAAGGCACTGTGTTGGCATCTCAAATTTATTTTACTGGCCATTTTGATATAAATTTTACCTATGTTTAGCCTAATACCATTTCAACTTAACATACATTGTTAGATTAATTAATTTTTAAGTTGAAATGATATAATATATTTAATTATGTGTCTAAACATAACTAAATTTTATACTTAACACTAAAATTAAAATAAATTTAGAATGCAACAGTGCCATTATGCGATTTTTTGTTTTAAAAATCAACATTAAAAACATAAGAAAAATAAATCAATAACTATTTTATAAAGACATTGTTATTCTATTAAATGGTTTATCTTTAGGTTGTTTTGCATTGTTATTAGATGGTGTAGTTGAAGGAGTTTCGTTTTTGTTTTCAGCACTATTGCTAGAAAAATTATCACTACCTTTTGCAGAAAAATACCTTTCACTATTTTTTTCACTATTTGTTCCAGATGCCGTAGTTGATGTTTCACACTTTGCTTGTTTATTATGTTTGTTGCTATTTTGCGGTAATTTTTTTTCTTTTTTACTGTTATCAATGCTGGAATCGTAGTCATCAGAACTTGTTGAAGAACCGCGCACAATATGTTCTTCATAATAGATTTTTTTTATTCTTGAATCATAACCAACAGTACCAGGAAATACAGCTTTTCCTTTTTTTTCAGCATTTGTAGATGAAAGCATATTAAATAAAATTAAATTATGGCATTGTTTTATTTTCGAATTATATTTTACTGACCATTTTTTGGTAAATATATTTAATATAAGCTAAACATAACTAAAATTTATACCAATAAATGACCAGTAAAAAAATTGCAATGCAACAGTGCAATTATATATTAAAATAATATAAAATAAATTTTTATTTGTCAATAATTTGTTAATAAAAATATTTTTAATTTTAATAACAAATTTTATCGGTAAAAATTCTATGTTTTATGTTGAAAATCAACATTTAAGAGCATAAAATTTTACTTTAAGGCACTGTTGCATTTCAAATTTGTTTTAATTTTTTGCCATTTTTGGCAATAACATTTCAACTATTTTTAGCCTAATATGTTGAATATGAGGCTAAAAATAGCTAAAATTTCTCCTCAAAACTAAAATTAAAACAAATCTGAAATGCAACTACATAAAAAATTTTCTTAAAATATGCAATTAAATTTACAAAAAATTTTGCGGTTTTTGGTTGTTTTATATTTGAGTTTGTTTGGTAAATATTGTTTTGCTAGTCAAATCATAAAAAAAGCAATCTTACTTGAAAAAATAGAATTCAGCAACACTAATAAAAAAGCTATTTTTCTTTTTGATAGCATTCCAGAATTTAAAATATTTACCTTACAAAACCCTCACAGATTAGTGATTGATTTTAAAAACACTGTTCCGCCACCTAATTATCAACCTATTTTGCCAAATTTTATTAGCTCTTTTCGTTTGCGAAATCAACAAAACGAGTTAAGGCTTGTTTTTGATCTCAAAGAAGAATTTTTGCTACAAAATATTGCCACCGATTATCAAAATAAATCAATCTCATTTGATTTATTTACTAGTAAAAACAATATTGTAAAAAATCCTCCAATTACAATTTCTGTAGGGCAAGAAGCAAATAAAAAAGAAGAAAATAATCTTGTTTTCAAAACCAATGCTGATTCGCAGGTAAAATATACCTTGCGCGATAGCAAAAAAAAGCCGATAATTGTTATTGATGCAGGGCATGGCGGAAAAGATCCCGGAACGATAGGTGTTTTTGGTGGCACTTATGAAAAAAATCTCACTCTTACCTATGCTAAAGAGCTTGCCAAACAATTAAAAAATAAATATAAAGTTTTTTTAACTAGAGAAGACGACAGATTTTTACCTTTAAAAACTAGGGTTGAATCTGCCCGAAAAAAGAAAGCCGATTTATTTATTTCGCTACATGCTAATTCAATTGCCGATCATAATGTTTCTGGTTTTTCAATTTATACCTTGTCTGAAAAATCATCCGATAAACAAGCCGAAATATTAGCCCAAAAAGAAAATCAAGCCGATATTATTTATGGTGTTGATTTTGCCGATGCTAGCAAAGATATTGTAAAAACTCTCATAGATTTATCGCAAAGACAAGCTAAAAATTATTCGGCGAAATTTGCCCTAGAAGTGGTTTTAGCAATTAAACAAGCTGAAATAAAAATATTGCAAAATTCGCATCGTTTTGCTGGTTTTATGGTTCTTACCGCCCCAGATGTTGCCTCGGTTTTAATTGAACTTGGTTATCTTTCAAATAAAAACGAAGAAAAAATGTTAAATAGTGTGTTATATAAAAGAAAAATTATCAATAGTTTGGTTTTGGCTATTAATCAATATTTTTCACAATAAGGTTTTAAAACTTTTGAGAAAATTTATGTTTAATGGCACTTTTACATCCCAAATTTGTTTTAATTTTAGTTTTGAGGAGAAATTTCAGCTATTTTTAGCCTCATATTATACCATTTCAACTTTAAAATTAATTAATCTAACAAAATATTTTTGAGATAAAAAATTTAAAAAACGAAAGCTGTATATCCATACAGCTTGAGGCTTTTTGAAGCTTTTTAGCCAAAAAGATGAAGTTATACCATTTTAAATTTAAAATCAATTAATCTAACAAAATATTTTTGAGATAAAAACTTTAAAAAACGAAAGCTGTATATCTATACAGCTTGAGGCTTTTTGAAGCTTTTTAGCCAAAAAGATGAAGTTAGATGGCAAATAAAATAAAAAAAATGCCCGAAAACTCTTGCTTTCGGGCATTTTTTTGATAAAAGATGAAGATAAATTTGGTTTGTTATTTAAAACATTCCGCCACCAGGCATACCAGCTGGAGCCGGGTGAGCATGGGCATTTTCTTCTTTTTTCTCAACAATAGCACATTCGGTGGTAATAAATAAACCAGCAACCGAAGAAGCATCTTGTAAAGCAGTTCTTACTACTTTGGTAGGGTCGATAATGCCAGCTTTAAACATATCGCCATAAACATTATTTTGAGCATCATAACCATAATTTTGTTCTTGCTTTGAAATAATTTCATTAGCAACAACAGCTCCGTCAAAACCAGCATTTTCAGCAATTTGACGCACTGGAGATTGAATAGCTTTTTTGATAATGTTAATACCAAAGTTTTGATCGTCGTTTGCTCCTTTTAATTTTGCCAAAACTCTACCAGCAAAAATAAGAGCAGAACCACCGCCTGCAACAATGCCTTCTTGCATTGCAGCTCTTGTGGCAG
>JAUMFK010000131.1:1404-7705 GCA_032119875.1 Rickettsiales bacterium | reverse complement strand
TTACTTCAATTTCTGTTGCTCCACCAACTTTAATAATGGCAACACCGCCAGAAAGTTTAGCAAGTCTTTCTTGAAGTTTTTCTCTGTCATAATCAGAAGTGGTTTCTTCGATTTGAGCTTTTAAGGCTTTGCAACGAGCTTTAACATCAGAGCTTTCGCCAGCTCCATCAACAATAGTTGTGTTTTCTTTGTCGATAATTACTCTTTTTGCTTGACCTAATTGTTGTAGAGTTACAGATTCTAGTTTCATGCCAAGATCTTCAGAGATTAACTGACCACCAGTTAAAACTGAAATATCTTCAAGGATAGCTTTTCTTCTGTCGCCAAAACCAGGAGCTTTTACAGCAGCAATTTTTAAACCGCCTCTTAATTTATTTACCACCAAGGCTGCCAAGGCTTCGCCTTCAACATCTTCGGCAATAATTAAAAGTGGTCTACCAGATTGCACAACTGCTTCAAGAACGGGAACCATTGGTTGCAAATTGGTGATTTTTTTCTCAAATAGTAAGATGAAAGGATTTTCCATTTCAACTATCATTTTTTCGGTATTAGTTACGAAATATGGAGAAAGATAACCGCGATCAAAGCTCATACCTTCAACCACATTTACTTCAAATTCTAAACCTTTTGCCTCTTCAACAGTTATTGGGCTTTCAGCACCAACTTTTTGAACTGCTTCGGCAATTTTTTGACCAACTAGTGTATCGCCATTGGCAGAAATTGTTGCAACTTGAGCAATTTCTTCTTGGTTGCTAACTTTTTTACTCATTTTGGTGAGTTCTTTTAAGATTTCAGCAACCGCAAGATCGATTCCTCTTTTAAGATCCATTGGATTAATACCTGCTGCCACAGATTTGATGCCCTCATGAATTATTGATTCTGCTAAAACAATAGAGGTAGTGGTGCCGTCGCCTGCAATATCGTTAGTTCTGGAGGCAACTTCTTTAAGCATTTGAGCTCCAAGATTTTGAAATTTATTTGATAATTCGATTTCTTTAGCAACAGTTACACCGTCTTTAGTGGTTCTAGGGGAACCAAAAGATTTTTCGATAACTACTGTTCTGCCTTTAGGCCCGAGGGTTACTTTTACTGCCTTTGCTAGTATTTCTACACCTTTAGCTAATTCTCTTCTTATTTCAGTGCCGTATAATATTTTTTTAGCCATTTTTATTTAAAATTAAATTGATAATTATTTTTTGTTGATAATTGCTAAAATATCAGACTCTTTAACAATAAGATATTCTTTGCCATTAACTTTTATTTCGGTACCGCCCCATTTTGTGAATAAAACGATATCATTTTTTTTAACATCGAGAGGAATTCTTTTGCCATGGTCATCGCGATTGCCTTCGCCAACAGCAATAACTTTGCCTTCGGCTGGTTTTTCTTTGGCAGTATCTGGAATAATGATGCCACCAGCAGTTTTGCTTTCGGCTTCGATTCTTTCGACCAGAACATGATTATGTAAAGGAGTTATTTCCATAATTTTGTTTAATTTTAAATATTGATAAGATAAGATTATGTTTTTTTTGCTTAAATTATTTTGTAAAAAAATTAAGCAAATATTAACAACTCACAAGATAGTTGCAAAACAAAATCTTACAAGGGGTAAAAATAAAAAATTTATGATTAATTTAATTTACGACTGTTCAGGGCAAAATTTTAGTGCTAGTTTATATAGAAATCAACAACTTATTGTTAGCGAAAAAGCTATTGAAGCTCATAAACACTCCGAAATTATGGTGGCAACAATCGATAAAATGCTAAAAGTTAATAATTTGAGGTATGAAGATTTATCTTTTGTTGCCACTGTTAAAGGTCCGGGTAGTTTTACAGGGTTAAGAGTTGGATTAGCTTTTTTAAAAACTCTGCAAATTGTTGCCAAGATTAAAACTATTGCCATAGATAATTTTACTCTTTATGCCTATCAATATTTTTGCTTTATAAAAAAGTATCAAGAAGTGCAGAAACATAGTATTTTTGTTGCTTTAGATAGCGGTAATCAGTGTGTATATTTATGTGGTTTTGATGTTTTTCAAAGTGGTTTTGATAAAAATAATTATTTAAAAAGCTTTAATTACAATGATTTTACTAAATATACAAAAGAAAATGAGCAAAAAATATTTATTGGCAATGTTAAAAATTTACCAGAAAATTTACTAAAATATGATCAACAAGAAATATCAATGCATGCTTTACAAGAGTTGTCTTTGTTAAAATATCAAGGCATCGCTGATGATTATGATTTTGATGATAAAATCGAGATATTTTACAGTATTGAAAATATTTGTAAAAAAGCTCTTGCAAAATAAAATTTATTTTTTAAAATATTTGCTCGGTCGGGAGTGTATCAGAATACAACAGCCTTGATTGGTGAATATGACTACACACGCTGGGTTTGCGTGGTGGTGGCTCCCGACTTCTTATTTTGCATTCTTTTCTTACCTATTTTTGTTAAATCTAACCAAAGCTATATGTCTAAAAAAATCACAGTTGCCTACGGCGATGGTATAGGTCCAGAAATTATGGAGAGTGCCTTGCTTATTTTGCAAAAGGCTAAAGCGAATTTAAGTTTTAATTTTATTGAAGTTGGTAAAAAAATCTACGAGCAAGGTTATAATTCTGGTTTAACTACCGATTCTTGGCAAAAAATCAAAGAAACTGGCATTATTTTTAAAGCCCCAATCACCACTCCGCAAGGCGGAGGTTATAAAAGCTTAAATGTTACTTTAAGAAAAAAGCTAGGTTTATATGCTAATGTAAGGCCTGTTTCTTCTTTTTTTCCGTTTGTTGCTACTAATTTTCCAAAGCTTAATGTGGTTATTATTCGCGAAAATGAAGAAGATCTCTATGCTGGCATAGAGCATCGTCATACCCTTGATTCTTATCAATGTTTAAAACTTATCACTAAAGAAGGTTGTGAAAAAATCATTCGTTATGCTTTTGAATATGCGGTTATAAATGGTAGAAAAAAAGTTTCTTGCTTTTCTAAAGATAACATCATGAAGCTTTCTGATGGCTTATTTCATAATACTTTTAAAGAAATTGCAAAAGAATATCCGCAAATACAAACCGATCATTATATTATTGATATTGCTTGTGCTAAATTAGCCACTCATCCAGAAAATTTTGATGTTATAGTTACTTTAAATTTATATGGCGATATTATTTCTGATATTGCTGCCGAAATTTCTGGATCTGTCGGTTTAGCTGGTTCTGCTAATATTGGCGAAAATTTTGCGATGTTTGAGGCAATACATGGCTCTGCTCCAGATATTGCTTCTCAAAATATTGCCAACCCAACAGGCTTAATTCAGGCTTCTGTTATGATGCTTAATCATCTAGGGCAATCTCAAATAGCAAGTAAAATACAAAATGCTCTTTATAAAACCATAGAAGATGGCATTCATACCGCCGATATCTATAATTCTAAAACAAGCAAACAAAAAGTTTCTACTACCGAATTTACCAAGGTTGTTATTGCAAATTTAGATAATTTACCTCAAAAACTAAATGTTGCTAATTTTCAACCTACTCAAAAAAGCATTGCCAAAAGCGATGTATCCATAAAATCTAGTGAAGTAAGGCTTTTAATAGGTTGTGATGTTTTTATTAATTGGCAGGCTTCTAATATTAATAGTCTGCTTGAAAAATTATCAACTCTTGATGCTAAAAATTTTGTTTTAAAAACAATCAGTGCTAAAGGTTTAGCTTTGTGGCCAAGTGAGGCGGTTCTCAATCAGATATCTAGCGATTTTTTGATGCTTCGTTTCATCGGAAAAGAAATTACTGGCGAATCTTCAACTAAAATTATTAACCCTAATTTATTTGTATCAAATCTTAATATTTTACAACTTTTGCAAGAATTAACAGAAAAAAATATTGATTTTGTTAAAATTGAAAATCTATACTCTTTTAATAATATTGCTTGCTTTAGCTCTGGTCAGGGTGAATAATACCATTTCATCTTTAAAATACATTGTTAGATTTATTAATTTTAAAGTTGAAATGGTAATACCATTTCAACTTAAAATACATTGTTAGATATTTAATAAATCTAACTTCATCTTTTTGGCTAAAAAACTTCAAAAAGCCTCAAGCTGTATGGATATACAGCTTTCGTTTTTTAAAGTTTTTATCTCAAAAATACATTGTTATATTTATTAATTTTAAAGTTGAAATGGTATAATATCAAAATAGATAAATTTTTTCTCATTAAAAAAATATGAATATTGTTAGTTTTTTGCAACATTTTGTTTTAGACTACTCGCATTTTCAATTATTTTTAGCTGTTGCATCTTGTGTTTTGGCACATATTTTTTATATTTTTTTTAAAACTAGGTTTTTTCTTAAAATACTAGCAAGTAAACACATTCATTGTTTAATAAAAAAATACTATTTACCATTGCTTTGGTTGGTTTGTAATTTTCTAATTTTTATTATTACCGCTTTTTTCTATCATTTTTTTTATCAACCTTCGTTTTTACTAAATTCTATTTCTAAATTACTAGCTATTCTTGTGGTTTTTCGTTTTATAAGAATTGCTATTGCTAGTTCGTTGCTTTCAGGTTTGATAATTATCTTATTAGTTCCTACATTTTTTTTGCATGTTTTTGGTATGCTAGATGCAGTGATTTCTTATCTCGATCAATTTGCTTTTAAATTAGGTAAAATCAGAATTTCTATTTATTTAATGCTAAAAATTATCATCGTTTTACTTTCGGTGATGTATATTGCTAGCTTTTTAAGTAAGAAAATTAAAAATTATGTTGGTGAAAATCGCGAAATTAAGATTAATACTAAAAATATTATTAACAAATTTGTTGATATTGTTATTTATAGTGCGGTTTTTATTATTATTTTAAAAACATTTGGAGTCGATCTCACTGCTTTTGCCGTTATTGGTGGTGCAATTGGTGTGGGTATTGGTTTTGGTTTGCAAAAAATTGCTTCTAATTTTATTAGTGGCATTATTTTACTACTTGAAAAATCGGTAGAAGTTGGTGATATTGTGGAGTTAGAAAATGGCAATATTTTTGGCACGGTAAAATATTTTGGCGGTAGATACACTCTTGTTGAGGCAATGGATGGCAAAGAAATCATGATTCCTAACGAAGAATTTATTGTCAATAAAGTTACTAACTGGACTTATTCTAACAATAGAGCTAGAATCGAAATTATTGTTGGTGTTGCTTATGGTAGCGATTTGTTAAAAACAAAACAAATTATGCTAGATTGTGCAAAAGAACATAAAAAATGTTTATCTTACCCCGAAGCAGAGTGCTTTTTGAGTGTTTTTGATGATTACGACATTAAATTTACCTTATATTTTTGGATTAACGATATTGTAGAGGGCAGGTTTGGGGCTAAAAGTGATGTTATGATTGCTGTTTATCAAAAATTAACTGCCAATAATATTATTGTTCCTGTTCCGCAAAGAGAGGTAAAAATTATTGAAAAAATATAAATTAAGATTCAATTTTTATTAGTTTTTTCAAAAAATTAAAATTTTTGATCTGCTATTTTACTTGCTTAAAAGCGATTTTTGAAAAAAAATAAAAAAATAAAAAAAACCTCTTGACATTCTTATTTTAATTCTTTAAAATTTTCTTTCTAAATTGTTTTTTATTTTAAAAAAATGTTGTATCAAGTAAGCATATTTTCTTATTTTAATTTAGTAAAGTTATAAAAAACTTTTTTAAAAAAAGTAAAAATAGTTGTTGACTTGTTAATTTAAATGCTTCATAATTTTAAAACAAAGTTTTTGATTTTAAAAAACTTCCTACATCGTAAATATATGTTTAAAAACACTTTTTAGTTTTAATACTAAAAAATGCAGAAAGAAAAATAAAGGCGGTAGTTGTTTTAAGACTACCTCTTTTAGGTCTATGTCAGATTCTAAATGAGTAAGTCAAGCAAATTCTCAACTTGAGAGTTTGATCCTGGCTCAGAACGAACGCTGGCGGTATGCTTAACACATGCAAGTCGAACGGGCTTTGGGGCAACTCAAAGTCAGTGGCAAACGGGTGAGTAATGTAGAAGAATCTACCTAGCAGTAAGGAATAACCTTGAGAAATCAAGGCTAATACCATATATTACCGGTTCGCCGGGAAAGATTTATCGCTGTTAGATGAGCTTCTATCAGATTAGCTAGTTGGTAGGGTAATGGCCTACCAAGGCGATGATCTGTAGCTGGTCTGAGAGGATGATCAGCCACACTGGAACTGAGACACGGTCCAGACTCCTACGGGAGGCAGCAGTGGGGAATATTGGACAATGGGCGAAAGCCTGATCCAGCAAT
>JAUMFK010000131.1:0-1394 GCA_032119875.1 Rickettsiales bacterium | reverse complement strand
ACGGTATCCACAGAAAAAGCACCGGCAAACTTCGTGCCAGCAGCCGCGGTAATACGAAGGGTGCTAGCGTTGTTCGGAATCATTGGGCGTAAAGCGTACGTAGGCGGTTTAGTAAGTCGATTGTGAAAGCCCCGAGCTTAACTTGGGAACTGCAATCGAAACTGCTTTGCTAGAGTTTGGTGGGGGATAGTGGAATTCCTAGTGTAGGGGTGAAATCCGTAGATATTAGGAGGAACATCAGTGGCGAAGGCGACTATCTACGCCAATACTGACGCTAAGGTACGAAAGCGTGGGGAGCAAACAGGATTAGATACCCTGGTAGTCCACGCAGTAAACGATGAGTGCTAGTTGTCGGGGTTAACCCCTCGGTGGCGAAGCTAACGCGTTAAGCACTCCGCCTGGGGAGTACGATCGCAAGATTAAAACTCAAAGGAATTGACGGGGACCCGCACAAGCAGTGGATCATGTGGTTTAATTCGATGCTACACGAAAAACCTTACCAACCCTTGAATCTAAATGATCGGTGCAGAGATGCATCTTTGGAGCAATCCACATTTAAGACAGGTGCTGCATGGCTGTCGTCAGCTCGTGTCGTGAGATGTTAGGTTAAGTCCTTCAACGAGCGCAACCCTCATCCTTATTTGCCATCAGTTTAGCTGGGAACTATAAGGAAACTGCCTGCGACAAGCAGGAGGAAGGTGGGGACGATGTCAAGTCATCATGGCCCTTATGGGTTGGGCTACACACATGATACAATGGTGGTTACAACGGGAAGCGAAAGAGCAATCTGGAGCAAATCTTTTAAAAGCCATCTCAGTTCAGATTGAGGGCTGCAACTCGCCCTCATGAAGTTGGAATTGCTAGTAATCGTGGATCAGCATGCCACGGTGAATACGTTCTCGGGTCTTGTACACACTGCCCGTCAAGCCATGGAAGCTGTTTCTACCCGAATAGGGTGGGCTAACCGCAAGGAGGTAGCCCTACACGGTAGGAGGAGTGACTGGGGTTAAGTCGTAACAAGGTAGCAGTAGGGGAACCTGCGGCTGGATTACCTCCTTAAAAAAATAAGAAAAAATCTTCGGATTTTTTCTCAAAACATAGCATTAATTTGCTATAAACAACACAAATTAAAACAACTGCCGTCTTTGTTATTCTTTTTGGTTTTTAAACATATATTTTACAAAAAATTCTTATCATTCTGCAAATTTACTAAAATAGGCTATAAAAAACTTATCTTTGTATCTATCAAAGCTATAATTTTTCGATATTGTTATACCATTTCAACTTTAAAATTAATCAATCTAACTTCATCTTTTTGGCTAAAAAGCTTCAAAAAGCCTCAAGTTGTATAGATATACAGCTTTCGTTTTTTAAAGTTTTTATCTCAAAAATAT
>JAUMFK010000130.1:5879-15343 GCA_032119875.1 Rickettsiales bacterium | reverse complement strand
CAGAAAGTTCACCAAAAGTTAAATTATCGCCGTTTCTTAAAAAAATAGGATCGTAACCAAAGCCGTTTTCACCTCTTGGTAAAACAATTTTGCCATCAACCCTGCCTTCAAAATTAAAAGTTTCATAGGTAAGCGGATTATACAAACACAAATTACAAATAAAATAAGCAGGAGCTAAATTATTGACAGAATCAAAGCCTATGTCAAGTAGTTGTTGATGTATTTTATAAAATGCCCAAGGAAAATTTTTTTTGCCAGAAGGGTCGATGGTGAATCTTGCCGAATGAACTCCGGGTTGATTTTGCAATGCAGAAATACATAAGCCAGAGTCATCTGCTAAAGAAATATTATTGGTTGCATCGCCATAATATTTAGCTTTTATGAAAGCATTTTCGGCAAAAGTTTGTGCTGTTTCTTCTGGTTCGGTTAAGTTGTTAAACTCAAATGTTGCAAGTGGAGTGATTTTGATAGAATTTAGTAAATCTGATATTTCGCTAAATTTACCATAATTATTGGTGGCAATTAAAATTTTAGAAAACTGTTGCATAATTGTTTAGTTTTGATCTTGTAAAGCATAAACATTAAATTCGCAGCCATTTTGTTTGTAAGAATCGATTGCCTCAACTAAAGCTTTTGCTCCAGTAATGGTGGTGCTATAAGTAATGCCACGAATTAGAGCGGTTCTTCTTATAGAAAAGCTATCTTTGGCAGATTGCACTCCTTCGGTAGTGTTAATTATAAGATCAATTTCTTTTTTATCTATCATGTCAACAACATGAGGCTTATCTTCGGTGATTTTATTAACAATGGTTACGGCAATGTTTTGTTCGGCTAAAAATTTGGCAGTTCCTTTGGTAGCAACTATGTTAAAACCAATTTTGATTAGTTGCTTTGCAATGCTTGTTAAATATGGTTTGTCGGCATTCTTTACCGATAAAAAAGCCAAACCACTAGTTGGCAATTTTACTCCCGCGGCCACTTGAGCTTTGGCAAAAGCTAAAGCAAAAGTTTTGTCGATACCCATAACTTCACCAGTAGATTTCATTTCAGGGCCAAGTAAAGTGTCGGTATCGTTAAATCGGGCAAAAGGCAAAACCACTTCTTTTACTGCAAAATATTTAAACTTTGGCTCTTGTAAGTTAAAATCGGCAAGTTTTCTACCAATCATAATGAGGGAGGCGATTTTAGCAATGGCGATTCCTGTTGCTTTAGCCACAAAAGGAACGGTTCGAGATGCCCGAGGATTTACTTCTAGCACATATAAATTATCGTCTTTAATGGCAAACTGCACATTCATCAAACCTTTTACTTGTAATGCTAAAGCTAATTTTGTGGTTGCTTGCTTGATTTGTTTAATGCTTTGATCAGAAAGCGAATAAGGAGGAATTGAGCAAGCAGAATCGCCAGAGTGAATACCAGCTTCTTCAATATGTTGCATAATGCCTGCCACAAAAACTTCTTCACCATCAGATAGAGCATCAACATCTATTTCGATGGCATTATTTAAAAATTGATCAAGTAACAAAGGGCCTGTGGCAAAAACATCTTGGTAATCTTTTAAATACTGCTCTAAAGAATCTAGATTATCGATAATTGCCATGCCTTTACCACCCAAAACATAAGAAGGTCTTACTACAATAGGAAAGCCGATTTGCTTTACCTGCTCCAAGACTTCTGTTTGTGAGTAAGCAATATAATTTTGCGGTTGCAATAAATTTAGCTCTTGCAACAGTAATTTAAAACGTTTGCGATCTTCGGCGAGATCTATCATATCGGGAGATGTGCCGATAATTGGCACATGGTTATCTTGTAGAAATCTTGCTAAACTTAATGGAGTTTGGCCGCCAAACTGCACATTTACACCAAGCAACTCACCGTTACTTGCTTCTTTTTTAATTATTTCTAATACATCTTCGGCGGTAAGAGGCTCAAAATATAATCTGTGTGAAGTATCGTAATCGGTAGAAACAGTTTCTGGATTGCAATTTATCATGATTGCCTCAATACCTTGCTCTTTATAAGCAAAACAAGCATGAACACAAGTGTAATCAAATTCAATTCCCTGACCGATGCGATTAGGGCCAGAGCCAAGAATAATCACTTTTTTATTAGTGGTTGGTTGTGCTTCGCAATAAGAATTATTGGAGCTTGCAACAGAAATATTTTGAGAAGAATTTGACATAAACAAATAAATTATAATAATTTTATCACTGAAATTTTGGCTTTTTTTATCTAAAAATCAAGTAAAAATTAAAATAAATTTGGAATTCAACACTGCCATAATAAGTTCGGTCTTGCATTTTAATTTAAAAAGTGTTATCATTTAGAAAAATAGAAAATAATTTTAATTAAAATTTTATTCAAATGCAATTTTTAAGCTATCAAAATAATCAAAATACCACCGAATTGTTTATTGAAAATACAGCCATTTCAAGCATTGCCAAACAAGTTGGAACCCCTTTTTACTGCTATTCTAAACAATCTTTAATTGAAAATTATCAGCAATTTATTAAAGCCTTTGCCTTTCATCATATCATTAATTATAAAATTTGCTATGCTATTAAAGCAAATGCTAACCTACATTTGGTTAAAATATTGGCAGATCTTGGTGCCGGAATTGATGCCGTTTCTGCTGGTGAAATTTTTCGTGCTTTAAAAGTAGGTGTTAAACCAGAAAAAATTGTGTTTGCAGGTGTAGGTAAAACCGCCGAAGATATTACTTTTGCTTTGCAAAATAATGTTTGTGATTTTTCGGTTGAATCTATCGATGAAATGTTTTTATTAAACGAGATAGCTACAAAACTTAATAAAAAAGCAAAATTTTCTTTAAGAGTAAATCCTAAAGTTGATGCCAACACTCATCACAAAATCAGCACTGGTCGAAAAAATGATAAATTCGGAGTTGATATTGATTTAGCGCAAGAGGTTTATATTATGGCATCCAAACTTCCTGCTCTTGAAATTTACGGTATTTCTACTCATATTGGCTCGCAAATTACCTCTCTTGAGCCTTTTGAAATTGCATTTAGCAAAATTAAAAATTTATGTTTATTGTTAAGAGAAAAAGGCTATAAAATCAAAAACCTTGATTTTGGCGGTGGCATTGGCATTGATTACCAAAATAATCCCACAATCAATATTGCCGATTATACTAATCTTTTACAAAAAATTACTGCTGGTTTAGGAGTTTCTATAACTATTGCTCCTGGTAGGGCGGTGGTTGGAAATTGTGGCTTGCTTGTAGTTAAAACTTTATTTTGCAAAGAAACTTCTAGTAAAAATTTTATTATCATCGATGGAGCAATTAACGATTTAATGAGACCAGGGCTTTATGGCTCTTATCATGAGGTTTTGCCTGTGGTTAAAAAATTTGGCTCTAAAGCTATTTTTGATTTTGCAGGGCCAGTTTGCGAAACCACCGATATTTTAGCTTCTGAAAGACAAATCAATATTCCTAATAACGGCGATTTATTTGTTTTGTGTAGTGCTGGTGCTTATGGCTCTTCTATGTCAAATCAATACAATTGCCGACCTCTTGTGCCAGAAGTTTTAGTTGATAACGATAAATTTTTTATTATCAGAAAAAGACCAACCTTTTCTGAAATGATTGAGCTTGAAAATGTATGAACTATCTTTTAATTGCTAAAGTAATTGCTCCATTTAGCATTAAAGGAGCGGTAAAATTATTGGTTTTTTCTGATAATTTAAAAGATTTTAGTAAATATCAATTGTTTAATCAAAATCAGCAACCAGTAAAGATCACCTACAATTTGGCTTCTGCCAAAAATACTGCAAGTGGTATTGTGCTTATTGCTTTTATCGAAAACATTAATACACGTAATTTAGCAGAACAAGCAGTGGGAAGTGAATTTTTTATAAACAAAAATAGCTTGCCAAAAACTAAAAAAAATCAATTTTATATCGAAAATCTTATTAATTTACAGGTTTTTGATAGCGAAAACAAGCAAATTGGTATTATTAAAAAGGTTCATCAACATAAAGCTGGCACAACAATTGTTATTGAATTTTCTAATTTAGAGCTTCAACAAAAATATGCCGATTTTTATGATTTTACTTTTAACTCGCATTTTTTTTCCGATCCAGATTTTAACAATAATTCTATTATTTTTTATCCACCCGAAATAATTTAAACAATGCCTATATTTTTATCACCACTAAATATTTTTACTATTCTTGTAGTTTTTTGTTTTTTAACTAATAATGCCACTGCTTGGAGCGGTTTTGATTATGATAATCAAACTAGCATCGATATTAGTAGTGGAAATTTGGTTAGAGAAGGCAATATTATTGATTTTTATCAAGAAAAAACCAGCGAATTACTCTCTGCCAAAGTGCTTAACATAAGTTATTTTGGCAATGCCACCGAACTAACTTTACAAGATCTTCACACTAATCAAAAAAGAGTTGTGATGATGCAAAATTAATCAATAAAATGCAACAAATTATTGGCTTCGAAACTATTTCGCAACAACTTTTACAACAATTTTGGCAAGAAAAACTACCTCATGCCATTATTTTAGCGGGTCATAAAGGTATTGGTAAAGCAACTTTTGCTACTCAATTTGCATTTAGCATTGATGCTGAAACTAAAATTATTACCAAGCAACCAAATAAAAGTGTTATTACCATCGATCAAATACGTGAAACAAACGAGTTTTTGCAACAAAATTCTATTGCTAAACAACAAAAAGTTCTCATTATTGATAGCATTTGCAGTTTAAATAAAGAGGCAAGTAATGCTTTTTTAAAACCACTCGAAGAGCCTATTAATAACACTTTTCTGATTTTAATAGCTCATCATTTAAATAAAGTTTTGCCTACTATTTTATCTCGATGTTGTTTAATTAAAATACCAGCATTGAGTTTTGAAAATTTTCGCCAAATCATTTTACAAAATAATCAATCAATAGTTTTTTTACCATCTGAACTGCAATTTTTGAGTATTTTATGCGGAAATTCTCCTGCAATAGCTTTGCAGTATGGTAAAAATTTACTTGCTTTTTATCAGCTGTGGCTAGAAAGTTTTGTTACAAATCATTTTCAAAGCAAGCTAAATAAATTTATTCAACAAAAAGATTTTGATTTTATTATTTTTGAAATGACAATCTGTCATTTTTTAAACAGTTGGTTAAAATTTAAAATCAATAGTATAAACAATTATTTATTTAGTGAAGAACAGGTTTTTGCTAGCCTAAATTTAAACATTTCGCAAATCATTGATTTACAAGAGTTTATTAATTTTCGGCTAGCCACAATCAAAACTTTTCATCTCGATAAAAAACTAGCAATCATCAATATTTTTAACAAAATTTTGCAATAATTTATGTATAAAGCAATCGGTTTAATGACAGGCACCTCTTTTGATGGCATAGATTTAGCCTATTTACAAAGCGATGGCATTAACAAAATAAACTTGCTAAAACATTATTATTTGCCATATTCAAATGCTTTTCGTGAGCAAATTCGCCATATAATGCAAGAAAAAGTTTATTTGCTAGAAATTAAAAATCTCGAATATTCTCTTACCAAGATTCATGCTGATTTAGTATTAAATTTTCTAACAGATCAAAAAATCTCTAGCTCTGAAATTGATCTTTTAGGTTTTCATGGGCAAACAATTTATCATGATGCTAAAAAATATCTTACTTGGCAACTTGGCAACCCGCAACTGCTTGCTACTCTCACTAATATTAAAGTGGTGAGTGATTTTCGTAGCAAAGATTTAGCTCATCAAGGGCAAGGAGCACCTCTTGTGCCGATTTATCATTATCATTTATTTTGCAAATTAAACTCACCAGTTGTGATTTTAAATATTGGCGGAATTGCTAATTTAACATATTGTAATTATCAAGAAAATCAGTTATTTGCTTATGATTTTTGTTTTGGCAATGCACCTTTTGACGACTTTATGCATCAAAATTTTCAGCAAAATTTTGATATGCATGGCACCATTACTCAATCAGGAAAGGTTGATAGTTTTTTATGTCAAAAAATTAGCCAAAAAGCTATATTTAGCAGTAAGCAATCTTTTCATCGACACGATTTTGACAATGTTTTACAAGAAATTCAGCAAAATATATCTACATCAGATATTTTAGCAAATTATGCTAATATTTTTGCCATAGTGCTAGAAAACAAGTTAAAAACTTTACCGCAACAGCCAAAAAATTTAGTTTTATGTGGCGGAGGGCGAAAAAATTTGGGCATTACTTTGGCTATAAAAAAACAACTTTCCTATCTAAATATTTATAACAGCGAAGATTTAGGTTTTAACGGCGATAGTATAGAAGCCGAAGCTTTTGCTTATTTGGCAATACGTAGTCATTTAAATTTACCAATAAGTTTTCCAAATACTACTCAAGTAAGCCAAGAAATAAGTGGCGGATGCACTTTTTTACCATAAGAATTATGATACAAAATCAGTTTATGCAATTAGCTATACAGCAAGCAGAAATTGCTTTACAAAACAATGAAGTGCCAGTTGGAGCGGTAATTATTGATGAAAATTATCAAATATTAGCAAAAGCTCACAATCTAACTAAACAAAATGTTTGCCATCATGCCGAATTTTTAGCAATACAAGAAGCTTTAAAAAATAGAAAGTTTTTAAATAAATGTAGCTTATATATTTCTCTTGAGCCTTGTTTTATGTGCTTTGGAGCGATTTTATTAAGTAGAATAAGTAAAGTTTTCTATGCTTTAGCCGACCAAAAATATGGTGCCATCAGCAATAATTTACTTAATTTACAAGAAACCGCTTATAAAATGCCAGAAATTTATGATAATATTGGTGCAGATCAATCGCAAAAATTACTACAACAATTTTTTATGAATAAAAGATGATGCTAAATTCTGAAAATATTAATAAAAAATGTTGCATCATAAAAATAACCTAGTAAAATAGTAGGATATTTTTTGTTAATTTTTTGTTTTATGATTCTAACTACCAAGGCTCGTTATGCAGTAATGGCAGTGCTTGAAATATGGCACAGTCATCAACAAAATAACAAGGCAATAAATTTAAATCAAATTGCTTCATCGCAAAATATTTCTTTGTCTTATCTTGAGCAAATTTTTTCTGCCCTTAAAAAATCTGGTATTGTAGCATCTTTAAAAGGCCCCGGTGGTGGCTATATTTTAGCAAAAAATCCGCAAGAAATAACCATTGCCAACATTGTAAAAGCAATTGGCGAGCCTATTAAAATGACTCGTTGTCAAACTCTGCATTCTGGTTGCTTGCAAAATAAAAGCAAATGCAAAACTCATCATTTATGGCATGGTCTTGAAAAACAAATCTATTCTTATCTAGATTCTATAACCATACAAAGCTTATGATTACTCAACCTGTTTATTTCGATCACAATGCTACCACACCTTTAAGCAACGAAGCTTTATTAGCAATGAATCAAGTTTATCAATTTCCTTATAACACTTCTTCGGTGCATCAATTTGGTAGTAAAGCTAATCAACTAGTTAATGAAGCACGCAAAAATCTGCAAAATCTACTTAATGCTCACAATTACGAAGTTATTTTTACCTCTGGCTCAACCGAATCTACTAATACTGTATTTAACGGCATAGAAGGCATAAGCGATATTTTATTTTCAGTAATTGAACATTCTTCGGTTTTTAACTGTCGTCCGCACAATAAAAATATCATTGAAATTACTAGCGATAAACAAGGAATTATCAATATTCTTGATTTACAAGAAAAACTGCCAAAACACAGTAATTTTTTAGTTTCAGCAATGCTTGCTAATAACGAAACTGGAGCCATTCAACCAATTGCCGAAATTGCTAAAATAGTGCATCAAAAATCTGGTTTAATTCACTGCGATATTGTGCAGGCGGTAGGCAAAATAAAAGTAGATCTTGAGCAATTAAATGTTGATTTTGCTTCGGTTTCAGCTCATAAATTTAGAGGTCCGCAAGGCATTGGAGCCTTGTTGGTGCGTAAAGGCATAGATATTAAGCCATTAATTTTAGGTAGCAAGCAAGAAAAAGGCAAAAGAGCGGGCAGTTTAAATGTGGCAGGAATTGTTGGTTTTTCTGTTGCCTGCATGCAAGCTCAAGAAAATTTAACCGAATTTGCCAAAATCGGCAATTTAATTACTAAATTACAACAAGGTTTAAAAAATATTTGTGGCGATAATTTATATATTCTTAGTCAAGAAGTAGCAAAAATACCTAATACTTTATTTTTTGCGGTTGCTAATCAAAACTCACAAACTGCCGTCATTCATTGCGATTTACATAATATTTATTTAAGTTCTGGCTCTGCTTGTTCTTCTGGTTCTGTAAATCAATCTCGAATTTTAAAAGCTATATCAGCAGAAGAAAAATTTTTACAAGGCGGGCTTAGAATAGGTCTTGGTTTAGGCAACACAGAGCAAGAAATTGATTATTTTCTTAATGTTTATCAACAATTTTATCAATTACAGCAAAAATTATGTCATTAAAATTACCGATCTACCTTGATTATCAATCTACCACACCAATCGATCCTAGAGTTATAGATGTTATGCTTAACACTATGCAAAACGATTTTGGCAACCCGCATTCACGCAGTCATTTTTATGGCTGGAGAGCCGAAGAGTTGGTAGAAATTGCTCGAAATCAGGTTGCCAGAGTTATCAATGCTCATGAAAAAGAAATTTTCTTTACTTCCGGAGCAACCGAATCTAATAATATCGCCTTAAAAGGAGTGGCAAATTTTTATAAAAGTAATCAAAAAAATCACATTATCACTCTTGCTACCGAACATAAATGTGTAATCAATTCTTGTCGAGATTTAGAACAAGAAGGTTTTAATATCACTTTTTTACCAGTGCAGAAAAATGGCTTAATCGATTTAGAGCAGTTAAAACAAGCAATTACCAAGCAAACTTGCCTAGTTTCGGTTATGGCAATTAATAACGAAATTGGAGTGATTCAGCCTTTGGCAGAAATTGGTAAAATTTGTCGTGAAAATCAAGTTTTTTTTCATACCGATTGTGCTCAAGCTTTTGGCAAAATAACCCTTGATGTTGAGGCTATGAACATTGATTTAATGAGTATTTCTGGGCATAAAATTTATGGTCCAAAAGGCATTGGTGCAATTTTTGTACGCAGAAAACCAAGAGTAAGAATCAAGCCTTTGTTTAGTGGAGGAGGTCAAGAAAGAGGAATTCGATCTGGCACAGTGCCAACTGCTTTAGCGGTAGGCTTGGGTAGGGCTGCAGAAATTGCCAAACAAGAAATGCAACAAGATTATCAAAAAATAAGTAAATTAAGCAAAAAACTTGCTTCGGCAATTAGCGATCTTACACATGTTTACTTAAACGGAGATGCTCAAAATCGCTATCCAGGTAATTTAAATTTTTCTTTTGCAGGAGTTGAGGGCGAATCAATGATTATGGCAATAAAAGATTTGGCGGTTTCCTCTGGTTCTGCTTGCACTTCGG
>JAUMFK010000130.1:0-5869 GCA_032119875.1 Rickettsiales bacterium | reverse complement strand
CGGCTTCACTTGAGCCTTCTTATGTGCTTTATGCTTTGGGAGTTGGGGCAGATTTGGCTCATACTTCTATTCGTTTTGGTTTGGGTCGATTCACTACCGAAGAAGAAATTGATTTTGCCATAAATCTTATCACAAATAAAGTGCAAAAGCTTCGTAATATGAGCCCACTATGGGACATGATTCAAAAAGGTATCGATCTTAATTCAATTAAATGGCAATCTCATTAACTTTATTTTTAAAAACTATGTCTTATTCACAAAAACTTTTAGATCACTACGAAAATCCACGCAATGTTGGCTCACTTAACGAGCAAGCAAAAAATGTTGGCACTGGTTTGGTTGGGGCCCCTGCTTGTGGCGATGTTATGCAATTGCAAATAGAAGTTGATGAAAAATCTCAAAAAATCATTGATGCTAAATTTAAAACATTTGGTTGCGGTTCGGCAATTGCTTCTAGTTCTTTAGCAACCGAATGGCTAATTGGTCAAGATTTAAAACAAGCTGCCGTTACCATAACCAATAAAAAAATCTCTCAAGAATTATCATTGCCGCCAGTTAAAATTCACTGCTCACTTTTGGCAGAAGAGGCAATTCAAGCTGCCATTGCAGATTATAACAAAAAAAATTCTATCAGTTCAACAGATAAAAAAGAATGAAATATATTGATTTATTTTAACAACTATGCTTTATTCACAACAACTTCTAGATCACTACGAAAATCCGCGCAATGTTGGCTCACTTAACGAGCAGGCAAAAAATGTGGGCATTGGTTTGGTTGGCGATCCTGCTTATGGCAATGTGATGCAATTACATATCGAAGTCGATCAAAAATTAGGCAAAATTATTGATGCTAAATTTAAAACATTCGGAAGAGTTGCTACAATTGCCGCTGGCTCTTTGGCAACCGAATTGTTGATTTATCAAAATATTGTAGATGCTAATAAAATTACCAACGAAAAAATCGCCCAAGAATTATCTTTTTCGCTAGCAAATCTTGATTTTTCTTTATTGGCAGAAGAGGCGATAAAATCTGCTATTAACAACTATCAAACAAAAAACATTGCAGAAAAAAATTTGGAAAAAGAATTTGTTAAATCAGCAATTTCGCATTCTGTGGTTAATTATCTTGCTATTAGTGTTGATGCCGCCAAGCAAATTACTTATTTATTGCAAAACAGATCAGAAAGTTGTCAAGGAATTAGGGTTGCAGTGCGCACTAGGGGTTGCTCTGGTTTAAGTTATACCATAGAATATGCAATTGCCGAAAAAAATATTACTAAATTTGATGATGTTGTGATTTATAATCAAAATGAAATGCAATTTAATTTATATATCGATCCTAAAGCTTCAATGTTTTTAATTGGCAGTGAAATGATTTTTAAAAAAGACGATCTTTCTTCTGGTTTTGATTTTATTAATCCTAACGAAAAAGGCCGTTGCGGTTGTGGAGAAAGTTTTAAAGCATGAACTATTTTGAAATTTTACAAATCACTCCCCATCCATGCCCTAATTTAGAGCTGGTTCAAAAGCAATACTTTGCATTGCAACAAAAATTTCATCCAGATTTACAAAATATTGATGATAGCAATTTTTCTAGCGAGCTAAATTTAGCCTATCAAACTTTAAGTAACCCATTTTTAGCATCTTGTTATTGGCTAAAACTTCATGCAATAGATATTTTTAGCGAGTCTTGCGAAATAAAACCCACTACTGCAATTTTACAAGAAGTTTTTACCTTAAACAATAGCATAAATGCTAGCAACAAAATTGCCGTTAAAAACGATTTACAACAAAAAATTAATCTTGCTTTGCAAAATATTTTACCACTTTATCAAAATTATCTCAACAATCAGCCAAATTCGCTTATTGATTTTGCTTTGCATTTAATTAAAATTCAATACTACCAAAAAACCCTCAATAATATTCATCAACTATGAGTTTAATTCAAATTAACGAACCAATACCAACACAACATAATCAATCAGAAGAAATTGTTGTGGGCATCGATCTTGGCACTACTAATTCGTTAATTTCGGCAGTTATTAACGATCAAATCCAAATTATTGCCAATAGTAATCAACAATCTATAATTCCTTCTGTGGTGCATTTTGATAGCCAAGGTAATTTGCTAGGAGTAGGAAACGAGATAAAACAAGCTTTTTATTCTATCTCTTCTAGTAAGCGCTTGATGGGAAAAGGTATTGATGATTTAGCCAATATCAATTTTAACAGTTCTCACCTTATTTGCAAAAAAACCAGCAATGAAAAAGTTATTTATCTACAAATTGCTCATAAAAAAATTTCTATCATCGAAATTGCTTCTTATATTTTGCTTTATCTAAAACAAATGGCAGAAGCACAACTAAATATCATAATAAACAAAGCTGTTATTACTGTTCCTGCCTATTTTGATGAGGCCGCAAAGCTTGCCACAAAACAATCTGCAGAGTTGGCTGGCTTGCAGGTTATACGCTTACTAAACGAGCCAACCGCAGGAGCTTTTGCCTATGGTTTATGGCAGCAAACTCAAAATCAACAAGAAAGCCAGCTTTATGCCATTTATGATTTGGGTGGAGGCACTTTTGATTTATCTATTCTCAAAAAACATCAGCAGGTTTTTCAGGTTTTGGGGGTTGCAGGCAACAATAATTTAGGCGGAGATGATATAGATCATCTTTTGGTAAAACAAGGCTGGGCAAATACTTTATCTCAAGCAAAGCAAATTAAAGAGCGATTCACTTTTGAAGATGTTGTAGACGATATAAAAAAAGAGCAGTTTAATTGTTTAATTAGCGATTTTATACAGCAAACCATCGATTTATTTTGTAATCTCATAAACGAATTAAACCTTGATTTTTCACAGCTTGATGCTTTAATTTTAGTGGGTGGCTCAACTTACATTCCACTCATAAAACAACAATTAGCAAAATTAGTTCCGCAAGAAAAAATTTTGCAAAATTTACATCCCGAACAAGTTGTGGCAATTGGGGCTGGCTTGCAAGCCTACAATTTAACCAGTAGTAAAAATAATTTGTTGCTAGATGTTAATCCGCTGTCGCTTGGAGTTGAAATAATGGGTGGTATTGTTGATAAAATTATTTTTAAAAACTCACCGATTCCTGTTAATAAAACTAAAGAGTTTACCACTTATGCTAACAATCAAACTGCTATAAAACTTCATATTGTGCAAGGTGAAAGAGAATTTGCTAAAGATTGCCGATCTCTTGCTTATTTTGAAATAAAAAATCTACCACCTTTCCCAGCAGGGGCGGTGAGGTTGGAGCTTACTTTTGCTCTTGATGCCGATGGATTGCTTACGGTTAAAGCCTACGAAAAAATAACTAAACAGTTTTTAGAAGTGATGGTTAATACTTCGTTTGCACTCAATGAAACAGAAATAAAAAACATTTTGTTGCAATCTTTACAATTTGCCAAAGAAGATATTGCTAACAGATTATCAATTGAAACAACTATTTCTGCTCAAAAAGATCTCGATATTATTTATGCCGATTTACAAAACAATTTTCTTAATTTAGATGAAAATATTAAACAAAATATCAAACAACAAGCCGATAAACTAGCTGATCTTTTGAAAAATGAGCAAAATAACAGGCAAAAAATAATTGCTAGCCAAGATGAGTTAAGTAAAATAAGTGAACCACTTATTTTAGCAAAAATGAGTTATAGTTTAAAATACAAATTGAAAGATACTAAAATATAAATAAAAAAACATCACAAATTTGTGTTTTTTTAATAAGAATATTATACCATTTTAACTTAATATACATTGTTAGATATTTAATAAATCTAACTTTATCTTTTTGGCTAAAAAACTTCAAAAATATTTTGTTAGATTGATTAATTTTAAAGTTGAAATGGTATTAAATAACAACCAAACTTTTGCTATTTTTGTGGTGAAAAATAGCTAACAGAAACTATTTTACAGAATCTTTTAAAGTTTTACCAACGGTAAATTTAACTCTTTTAGAAGCTTTGATATTTATTTCTTTACCAGTTTGAGGGTTTCTGCCTTTTCTAGCTGCGGTTTTGATGGTTTTAAAAGTTCCAAAGCCAATAAGGGCAACTGTATCGCCTTTTTTAAGAGCTTTAGTTACAACTTTAATAAAAGCATCTAAAGCACTACCAGCATCTTTTTGAGATAGATCGGCATTGTTTGCTATTTCTTTAATTAAATCTGTTTTATGCATAAGATTTTATTATTTTTAATTAATAAAAAAACTGTTTTATGACAAGCACAAAATCAAGTTAATTTAAGATTATAAAAATTATTTTTAATAAATGCAACTAGTATTTTCAACTTTTTATTAATTAAATGAAAATGAAACATTGTATTTATAATGGCACTGTTGTATTGCAAATTATATTTTATGGCACTGTTGAATTCCAAATTTGTTTTAATTTTAGTTTTGAGAAAAATTTTAGCTATTTTTAGCCTCATATTAAACATATTAGGCTAAAAATAGCTGAAATTTATACCAAAAATGGCCACTAATACCATTTCAACTTTAAAATTAATCAATCTAACAATGTATTTTAAGTTGAAATGGTATAAAATATAATTTGGGATGCAACAGTGCCAGTATTTTATTTTTTTTGCCATATTTTTGTTTCGGTAATAACATAATCAAGGCGATAATCATGTTTTTGTGGTAAAAAATCTTCTTGACAAACCTGTAAATCAAAAGCAAAGCCAATTGATATGGCTTTAATATTTGCAAGAGTTTTATCATAATAACCTTTTCCCATACCTAATCTATTTAATTTTGTGTCAATAGCCACTAACGGAACAATAATAATGTCTGGTAGAATTTTTTTTATACTTTCTGGCTCTAATATATTTGAA
Organism: Rickettsiales bacterium; assembly: GCA_032119875.1. GTDB lineage: Bacteria > Pseudomonadota > Alphaproteobacteria > Rickettsiales > UBA1997 > CAILUF01. The sequence goes on along the minus strand of JAUMFK010000130.1, from coordinate 1,006 downwards.
AATTTTGAGTTAGCAATTAATTTGGTTTCTTGATTTAACTCATAAAAATCTAATTTATCATCGTTAATTTTTGGTAAGCAATACATCAGGTTATTTTTTTGAAAATATTGTTGTAAAAAAGCAGTAGAAACTTCATATTTAGTTGCATAATAAAGAGCTATTTGTTGTTTTTGCCAATTTTGTAAATTTTGCGAAACAAATAATAAAAAATTTTCACAAATTTGTTTTGATAAATCATTTATTTTTTCTGGTGAAAGTTGCTTTCTTAATTGTAAATACTTGTTTCTTATAATTTGTTTATGCATAAAAATTAGTTGTTGAAAATTATAATTAATATGGTATCATTTTATACGATTTGGGTTTTTATAATATTTCAACTTTAAAATTAATCAATCTAACAATGTATTTTAAGTTGAAATGGCATTATATCTCAAAGGCAATGTTTTAAAAAAAACTTATAAAAATGAAAAAAAATCTTATTATTTGGGCAGTAATTTTGGTGATTGTGTTTGCAATATCTACCTATCTTGATGGCAATAATAATTCAAAAAACAATATTAATTTTTCTGATTTTATTAGTAAAGTTAATAATTCTGAAGTTTCTGAAGTTAAAATTAAAGGCAACGATCTAAACGGCACTCTAAAAGATGGCTCCACTTTTTATACCTATTTACCTTATTATCCAAATTTAATCGAAAAACTTTACGAAAAAGGTGTTGCCATTAATTCTTTGCCTTTAATAAGTAAATCCGAAAAAATCACTGCTGGTTTGGTGAGTTGGTTGCCTTTTTTAATCATGATTGGCTTATGGATATTTTTTGCTAAAGGTGCATCTGGAAAAGGCGGTAGCGGTGCTTTTGGTTTTGGTAAATCAAGAGCAAAATTATTGCAAGAAAATAAAAATAAAATAACTTTTAAAGATGTTGCTGGCATAGATGAGGCAAAGCAAGAGCTTAGTGAGGTTGTTGATTTTTTAAAATCTCCAAAAAAATATATCGAAGTTGGG
>JAUMFK010000129.1:0-4473 GCA_032119875.1 Rickettsiales bacterium | reverse complement strand
AGGTTGAAGCTTATAAAATATGCCAAAATCTCGATTTATCTTATCAAGTTCTGCATGATAAAATTGCCAAATATTCTAAAAGCATGACACAAAAATTAGGTTTATTAGCAGTATTTTTATCTGGCGCTAATTTAATTATTCTCGACGAACCTATGTCTGGGCTCGATCCTTTGGCAAGAATAGCTCTTAAAAAAGAGTTGCTTGATTACCGCAGTAAAAACAAAACCATCTTTTTTAGTTCGCATATTTTATCAGATATCGATGAAATATGCAATCAAATTGGAGTTTTACATAACAGCAAGCTTCGTTATTTGGGCTCTCCTGCTAATTTTAAAGAATTACATCAAGCTACCACACTTGATAATGCTTTTTTAACTGAAATTAGTTTAAAATAATTTTGCTATGGCACACAATTCAAACTATTTACTCACTTTACCTTTTCAAGCAAAAAATAATAAAGTTTTATTGCATAGCTGTTGTGCTCCTTGCGCTGGTGATTTAATGGAGCGGATGCTTGCTTCAAATATTGATGTCACTATCTTTTTTTACAATCCAAATATTCATCCTAAAAAAGAATATTTAATACGCAAAGACGAAAATATTAAATTTGCCGAAAAATTAAACATTAAATTTATCGATGCCGATTACGATGTGCAAAATTGGTTTTCTCGAGCAAAAGGTTTAGAACATTCACCAGAAAGAGGCGAAAGATGCACTAAATGTTTTGATATGCGGTTCGAAAGAACGGCTCTTTATGCCCATGAAAATGGTTTCGATATTTTTACCTCCTCTCTTGGTATTTCACGCTGGAAAAACATGGAGCAAATAAACAATTGCGGAGAGCGAGCAGCCAAAAATTATCCTCACCTCACCTACTGGACATACAATTGGCGAAAACACGGCGGAGCCAGTAGAATGTATGAAATAGCTAAACAAGAAGAATTTTACAAACAAGAATATTGCGGTTGCATTTATTCACTTCGCGATACCAATCAATGGCGAGTTGCTAATAACCGCCCAGAAATTAATATCGGTGAAGAATTTTATACCATCAATAATAAATAGGCTCTAGACAATTTTAAAAAATAATTTCTTTAACAAGAACAAGATGAATCTTATACGATTTCAACTTTAAAATTAATCAATCTAACAATGCATGTTAAGTTAAAATGGTATTACTTTAGCATAAATTCTGGATCACTCCTTAAACTTTGGTCATTTTTTAATAAATTATAAAAATGTAAGTATCTTGGATTTGTGTTCATAAATAAATTAATTTGAATTACAACTCAATTTTAAACTCAATTTCTTTTAAGTAAATACTAAATTTTAAATTTGAAAGATTTAAAAAGTTTGCCATAATTACCAAAATTTTAAAATAAAATTTGACATTTCATCTTGCTTTATTATTATTTTGTTTTATTTCAAATTATAATTAAAAATTTTCATTAAAAAATGCTTGCTAAACTCATAGTTTTTCTACCTTTAATTGGTTTTATATTGCCAGCTTTTGCTTTACAAATTTTTGCTAAACGGCGAGATTTAGTCGATAATTTTGCCAAATATTTTAGCACTTTTTGCTTGTTTTTATCGGCAGTTTTTGCTATTGCGGTATTTTATAAATTCTACCATGATCGCACTTCGCAGAGTTATCATTTATTTAATTTTATTAACATCGGCAAATTTGTAGCTGACTGGGAAATTTATCTTGATTCTCTTACTGCTTTAATGTTTGTGATAGTAACTTTGGTTTCTTGTGTAGTGCATATTTATTCTATTGGCTATATGCACCACGATAAATCATTGGCTAGGTTTATGTCTTATTTATCGTTGTTCACTTTTTTTATGCTTGTTTTGGTGAGTTCTGATAATTTCTTGCAGTTATTTTTTGGCTGGGAAGGTGTAGGAGTTGCCTCGTATTTATTAATTGGTTTTTGGTTTAAAAAACATTCTGCCAACAATGCTTCAATTAAGGCTTTCATTACCAACAGAATTGGAGATTTAGCTTTAATTTTAGGTATTGCCTTAATTTACCTCACTTTTCAAACCATTAATTTTCAAGAGGTTTTTTCATTGATTTGCCATAAAGCGGGCGATAATTTTACTTTATTTGGCAAAAATATTTCTAATATCGATGCCATTTGTTTGCTTTTATTTATTGGTGCAATGGGCAAATCTGCTCAAATTGGCTTACATGTTTGGCTTGCCGATGCCATGGAAGGGCCCACTCCTGTTTCGGCACTTATTCATGCCGCCACCATGGTTACTGCTGGAGTGTTTTTGTTGGTTCGTTGTTCTAGCTTGTTTGAAGCTTCTCCCTTGGCTTTAAATGTGGTTACTTTTGTTGGTGCCGCCACTGCTTTATTTGCAGCTACAATTGCCATCACTCAAACCGATATCAAAAAAATTATTGCTTATTCAACCTGCTCGCAACTTGGCTATATGTTTTTTGCTTGCGGTCTTTCTGCTTATTCTTCTGCAATTTTTCATTTAGCTACTCATGCTTTTTTTAAAGCTCTGTTATTTCTTTCGGCAGGTAGTGTAATTCATGCATTGCATCATAAACAAGATATCACTAAAATGGGCGGTCTTGCTAAAAAATTACCTATTACTTGTGCCATGATGTGGCTTGGCTCTTTGGCTTTGGCAGGCATTCCCCCATTAGCTGGCTATTATTCTAAAGATGCAATTTTAGAATTTGCTTTTGTAAGCCATAATCCATTTGGCAAGTTTGCTTTTTATATGGGTATTGCTTCGGCATTTCTTACTGCTTTTTACTCTTGGCGATTATTATATTTAGTGTTTCATGCCAAAACTAGGCTCGATAACCATACTTTTGAACATGCTCACGAATCGCCAAAAATTATGTTAATTCCACTTTTTATTTTAGCAATTGGCTCAATTTTTTCTGGTTATTTTGGCTATAAATATTTAAATCTCGCTTCTGCCACTCAAAACTTTTTGCTAGAAGCAATTATGTCTAGCTTTAATAAGTTTAGCTTATACAACGAAATGCATCATTTATCTATTTTTATCAAAATTTTACCTCTTGCAGTTGGAGTTGTGGCAATTTTTCTTGCTTGGTTATTATATATTTTTGCCACTAATTTACCTCAAAAAATTGCTAAAAAATTCAATTTCTTTTATAAAATCTCCTTTAATAAATGGTATTTTGATGAAATATACCAAGCTGTTTTAATAAAACCGTTATTTTATTTAGCAAAATTTTTTGCTAAAATTATTGATATCATAATTATTGATGGCATTATTAAGGCTCTTGCTAAAATATGTAGTTTTGCCTCGATGGGTTGCTCTAAAATTCAAAATGGCATCATTTCTAATTATGCTACTATTTTTATTTTAGGCTTGGTATTGCTTGGTTTATTGTTATTGCAATTTTATATTCCTATCATTATTCCTCAACAAAGTGGCTTGTTTAGTATTTTACAACAAAGCATAATGTCAATAATTAAATAATTTCAAATGGCACTTGATGCAAAAAAACTAAAAGAAACCTTGGGTTGCTTTACTACTGGGGTTATTATTGCCTGTGCTAGAAAAAAAAATTTTTTTTCTACTGATTTTTTTCACGAAAATTCTTTTCAAAAAAATAAAATTAGTCAAAAATTTGAAGATTTTTGGCATAATTTTTTACACACTAACCATTGGGGAATCACCATTGCCAATCAATTTGCTAAACAAAAAAAATTAATAAAACTAATTGAATGGCAAAATTTTCTTAATAATAATTTATTAAATAAAATTAAAAAACTTTTTGCCGATGAATTTTTTGGCATGACTATAAATTCTTTCACTTCTGTTTCTCTAAATCCTTCTTTGGTAATGTTTTGCATAGATAATAAATCGGCAAATCTTGCTTATTTTAAAAAAAACAAATATTTTGCTTTTAATATTTTAAGCGATCAACAAAAAGAGCTCTCTTCGGCATTTGCTACCCCTAAAAATTCTCAAAAATGGTTCGTTGCCCCTTATTTTTTTAGCAAATACGGTAATCCAATTTTCTACGATTCTTTAGCTTTTCTTGAATGCAAAAGGCATAAAGTCATAAAAATGGGCGATCATCATATTATTATTGGCGAAGTTGTTGATTTTGGCAAAATAAATAATTTCAAGCCCTTAGTTTATTTTTCTGGCAAATACCAATAAAAATTATTTATACCATTTTTACTTATAAATGAGATTTATATCAAAAGTGCCATAATTTATAATTTCACCCTAAACCAGAACATTAAAATGCACCAAATAAATTTAGATCAAATAAATATCGATGTGGTTTTAAAAAACATTAAAAATATGTATCTTGCCATTTTGCCACCACTTGGTAAAGTATACCATTTCAACTTTAAAATTAATAAATCTAACAATGTATTTTAAGTTGAAATGGTAGTACACATTTCTGCTCCCAAAAAAACAAAACTTGAAAGCATTAAAATGTTTGCTTTAACCAAGCTT
>JAUMFK010000128.1:817-11232 GCA_032119875.1 Rickettsiales bacterium | reverse complement strand
TAAAATCAAGAAGAGAATTTAGAGTTTTTTGAATTCCTGCTGTGTTTTCAGTTATTTGTGCTAAATTTAATAAATTTCGAGCCTCATCTTTGCCAGAAGGATCGCCAATTTGTGTGGTGCCACCACTTAATAAAACAATCGGCACATTGCCATTTTTTTGCCATAATCGAAGCACCATAATTTGCATTAAACTACCTACATGCAAAGATTGAGCTGTGCAATCAAAACCAATATAAGCAACAAGTGGCTGATGATTATTTTGGGCATTAAATAGTTGTAAATCAAGATGCTCTAGGTTGGTGCATTGAGCAAAAAAACCTCTGGCAATAAATTGTTGTAAAAATTTTGATTTTACATTCATGGAAAAATTATTTTGAGTTATATTTTTGATTATTTTAAAATAAAAAAATAATTTAGCTATATTTTTATTGTATTTTTTTACTTGCTTATAAAAAAATATCTGTTAAAATTTTTTAAAAAAATTAGCGGATGTGGCGAAATTGGCAGACGCACTAGACTTAGGATCTAGCGCCTCACGGCATGTGGGTTCAAGTCCCTCCATCCGCACCAGTATAAAAACCAAATAAACAAAATCACAAATAAATATGAAGAAAAAATTATATCAAGAACCATCAACAAAATCAAAACAAGAAGAGGTAGATACATTAAGACTAAATTTTATAGAATCGGTACCTAAACATCTATTAGATAAAAACAAACAATTAACTTTAGAATGTTTTTTGTGGTACCTAAAACTAGATCCTAAAAATAACATAGCAACCTTCTTAAATATGCTTACAACAGCTACACCAAATATATGTAGCGAAAAACTTATAGATTTCATGCAAGAATCTATAATAAAAGATTTTTCTAAATTTCCTGAAGAACAAAAAGAACTACAAAGCCAGATAAACATACTAATAGCACAACAAAGTATATATCCACAAAATACTATACAACAACCGCAAACTTCTAGAGAACAAAGTTGTTTTCCTGATCGATAAAATCTTATCATGAAAACACCGAGTTTTTGGAGAAGTAAAAATATTATTGCAATTTTACTTTTACCATTCTCTGGGTTGTATTTTTTGATTTTTTTGCTAAAAAAAAGTCTATCCAAACCACAAAAAATTAACATTGCAAGCATTTGCATTGGCAATATTATTGCTGGTGGCTCTGGCAAAACACCTGTGGCACTCGCTTTGGGAAAATTATTTCATCAACATAATATCATTTTTTCTTATTTAACCAGAGGTTATTTAGGCAATAAAATTCGGCAAAATTTTTTTATAAAAAATCAAGCCAAAAACATTGCCGATGAAGCTTTATTATTAAATCAAGTTGGTAATGTAGCAATCAATAAAAATCGATATTTAGGGGCAGAAATTATTCAACAAAATCAACCAAATTGTCAAGCGATAATTCTAGACGATGGTTTGCAAAATTTTACCCTGCAATATAGTTTAAAATTGCTTGTAATTGATGGTTTTGTGCTATTTGGCAATAAGTTTTTATTACCTGCAGGGCCATTAAGGCAAAGCATTACTAGCGGTTTAAATTTGGCAGATGCTTTTGTTGTTATTAATCAAAATCAAGCTCTACATCAAATGTTATCAATATACAATAAACCTATATTTTTTACTAATATTATTATCAAAAATATACAATTATTTCAACAAAAAAAATTATTTGCTTTTTGTGGCTTGGCCTATCCAGAAAAATTTTTTCAATTATTAAAGCAACATAATTTACAATTGCTAGAAACTAAAATTTTTGCCGATCATTATTCTTATAGCGATTCTGATCTACATAAAATTATTAATCACAGCCAAAATTATGGTCTCACTCCAATAACCACTAAAAAAGATTGGGTGAAATTTTCAACAAAAATACAGCAAAAAATCAACTATTTAGATATTGAATTAATATTTGACAATCCAGAATTGTTAATTAAAATGGTTAAAAATTCTGTATTACAATAAATATTTTTTTGTGTTAAAACAAATTCGCTATCTACTAGAAACAATTTTTGTGCTTTTTGGTCTAATTATTTTTCGAATTTTTCCTGTTAATTTAATTGGCAATATTGCAGGAAAAATGGCTATTTTTTTTGGAAAAAAATTAAAAGTGCAAAAATTAGCCTACAACAATCTTTCTTTGGCATTTCCTCATATAAACAACCTAAACAAACAACAAATTTTAACTAAAATGTGGTTTAATTTAGGCAAAATTATTGCCGAATTTGTGCATATCGGCACTATGTGTGGTAAAAAATTAACAAAATTTGTTGAAATAAATTCACAAACTAAACAATTAATCGAGCAATTAAAACAACAAAAAACTGGTGGCATTATTTTTTCTGCTCACTTTGGCAACTGGGAAATTGGCCCTAAAATTTTGTTAAATCAAGGCTTAAATGTGCATACTGTTTATCGCCCCCTTAACAATCCTTATGTTGAAATAATCACTGCTTGGTTAAGAGGAGTTTCGTTAATTAAAAAAGGCACACAAGGAAACAGGCAAATCATTAGCGCCATCAAAAAAGGGGAATGGGTAATTGTTTTGGCAGATCAAAAAATTACCGATTGCATTGCGGTTGATTTTTTTAATCACCCCGCCATAACCTCGGCCTCACTAGCAAAAATTACTATTAAATATCAGATTCCTTTAATTTTAGGTTATATTTTGCGTAAAGATGAAAAATTTTTGTTTTCTCTTAACCTTGAAAACTCGCTTAACACAAATAATTTAACAAATACACCGCAAAATATTAAAAAACTTACTTTACAAATAAATAAAAGTCTAGAAAATATTATTAAAAAAAATCCAGAGCAATGGTTTTGGGTTCATAACCGTTGGAAAAAATAATTTTTTTAATCTATGAAAAAAACATTTAGCCTCATAATTTTATTATGCACTTTTTCTTGCGGGTTTTTTAATAACAATTTAAGAGATATATCTATTAACAGCAATCCAAGCAATGCCCAAATTATCATCGATGGTCAAAGCCATGGCTACACTCCTGCAGTTTTAAATTTACCTGTCAAAGAATATAACATCACTTTAATTAAACCAAACTATGGCTCAACTAATTTTACCACTCCTATTTGGTGGGGCACTTATCCTACCAATATTTATGGCTCAACAACTAGAAACGGCATAAGATGTATGCTCGATTCTATTGTGATGATAACTTTTTTTACTGGTCATTGTGCCGATTTTAAACAAAAAGTTCATAATATTACCATTAACAATAACCAAACAACTAACCCACAAAACATCACTACTCTCAAACGATATTACTAACTTTTTTATGCCAATTACCAAAGATAATTTACTCACTCTTTTAAAAAAATCTTTTCCTTCTGCCGAAATTATTATTGATTCTTTGGTTGATGATAACAATCATTATAGCATCATCATTACCGATGAATCTTTTGCCAATAAAAGCAAAATTATGCAACATAAAATGGTAAATGAAGCACTAAAATCGGTTCTTAATACCAACATTTTACATGCAGTGCAAATAAAAACCATCCCTAAATAAAATTGATTAATTTTAAAGTTGAAATGGTATAAATTCAATCACAATTTGATCGATAACCAAGTAAAAAATCAGAAATATTAACAGGTTTTTTTCCTGATTTCTGCACTATTTTTGGCTGTATATAACCATTAACACAACAAATATTAAAATTTGGCAAAACTTCGCCTATTTTATGGTTTGGTTGTTGTTTTAAAAAACTAGCAGAAAGAATTTTAATTAAATGTTGTTGATGATAAAAATATGCCCCTAAACAACCACTTAATGCTAATATTTTTGCTATTAATTGTTCACCTGTTTGTGAAAAATCAAGCAAACATTCGTCTTTATTAATTTTTTTAGCATAAGTCGCTAATTGATGATTTTGCACCTGATACAAAACACTGCCCTGCTCTATTTTTGGCAATAATTCTAAAAAAAGTTCGGCACCAATTTGAGATGATTTATCGGCAACTTCTTGATAAGTTTGATTAGCAATGATAATATTTTTTTTGCTAGCAATATCGCCACTATCAAGCCCTGCATTCATTTTAATTATACACACATCCAGATTTTTTTCTTGATTCATGATGGTTCGCTGAATAGGGGCGGCTCCACGAAATTTTGGCAAACTCGAAGGATGTAAATTAAAACAACCAAATTTTGTAGCTTGTAAAATAGCAGGCGGAAGCAATAAGCCATAAGCAATTACCACCGCTATATCGGCTACAAGAGATGCAAACTTTAAAATAGTTTCTGTTTTGGTAAAGTTGTTTTGAGTAAAAACTGGTAAATTATGATTTAAAGCCACTTGATGAACCGCACTTAAATTTATTTTCTGCCCCCTGCCCGCAATTTGTGGCGGTTTGGTATAAACAGCAATAATTTGATGTTGCTTGTTTTGTAAAAGATTATATAAAGTAGGCAAGGCAAAACTGGAGGTGCCCATAAAAATTATTTTTGCCATAATTTTAGTAATTTTTTTGCAATTCAAACTGCACAACATCGGTGCGATTAGCAATAAAAGCAGCATAACAATAGCTTAAATAAAATTGCCATTTTCTTACAAATTGCATATCAAAACCAGAATGTAAAACTAAATTTAATTGTTGATTAAAATTTTCTAGCCATAGAATTAGTGTTTTAGCATAGTCAAGCCCAAAAGCAGTTTCACTGATAATATTAAAATTATATTTTTTAGCTAAATGGCGAATAATGTTTTTTGTTGGCAAAACCCCGCCTGGAAAAATATGTTTTTGAATAAAATCAACTCGATTTTGATATTGTACTCACTAAACATTTACTAATTTTATCAAAATATGTTTCCCAGTATTGTTTGCCTACCGCTTCAAACATTTCGATAGAAACAATATTGTTGTAAATAGAATTTTCGTCGCGATAATCTTGTAATTTTGTTAAAAATTGATTTTTAAAATTTTCTTGGCAATATTGCTGTTGCTGTTTAGATAAAGTAAGACCTGTAACTTCAAAACCATAACTAGATGCTAAATTAGCAAAACCGCCCCAACCACAACCAATTTCAAGAATTGAGCCTTTTTCTAATTTATTAATAATGTGATTATATTTATTAATTTGAGCCTGATGCAAATTTTGATTAGGCGATAAAAACAAACCGCTAGAATAAGTCATGGTAGAATCAAGCCACAAACTATAAAAATTGTTACCTAAATCGTAATGAAATTGAATATTTTTTTTACTACCTTGTTTAGTATTTTTATTAAACCAACATTTTAAATAAAGCCAAAAAGCTTGCCAACGATTTTGATGTAAAAAATCTTCAAGATATTTACTGTTAAGAGTAAAAAAAGCTAGTAAATTTGGTAAATCTGGGGTTGTCCACTGATTATTAATATAGGCTTCGCCAAAAGCAATATCGCCACCGCTAAATACATTAGCTAAAACATTTTCATCAAGAATTACTATTTCGCAAATATTATCGGTGCTAGTGCCAAAAAATTTTTTTTCACCATTAGGAAATAAAATTAGCAAAGAACCATGTTTCACTTGCATTAAGGCTTCAAAAAATAAATCCATTGAATTAATTATTAAAAACTTGTTGAAAGATATAATCGACATTTTTTAAATGATAATCAATATCGAATAATGAATGTAATTTTTCTTTGCCTAGTTTATTGATTATTTCTGGTTCTTTTTCAAGTAAAGACAAAAAACTAGTTTCTTCTTTTTGCCAAATTTTCATTGCATTTTTCTGCACTAAAGCATAAGCCTGCTCTCGAGAAATATTGGCATCTTCAATTAGTGCCAACAAAACTCGTTGCGAATAAACCAAGCCACCTAAATTATCGAGATTTTTTTGCATATTTTGCGGATAAACCAATAAATTTTCAACCAAAGAAGTAAGCCGATGCAAAGCAAAATCAAGAGTAATGCAACAGTTAGGGGCAATGTATCTTTCAACCGAAGAATGAGAAATATCTCTTTCGTGCCACAAAGCAACATTTTCTAGAGCAGGAATTACAGCACTTCGCACCATTCTTGCCAAACCAGTTAGATTTTCACTTAATACCGGATTTCGTTTGTGAGGCATAGCAGAACTGCCTTTCTGCCCTGGGCTAAAAAATTCTTCGACTTCTAAAACTTCGGTGCGTTGCAAATGTCGAATTTCGATGGCAATATTTTCGATGCTAGATGCAACAACCGCCAAAGTGGCAAAGAAAAAAGCATGGCGATCTCTTGGAATTATTTGAGTAGAAATAGTTTCAGAAGTAAGTTCTAGTTTTGATGCTACAAAATTTTGCACTTGCATAGAAATATTGGCAAAAGTTCCTACTGCACCAGAAATGGCACAAACAGCAATTTCTTGCTTCGCCATTTTGAGACGTTGTAGATTTCGGTTAAATTCGGCATAAAATCGCGCCATTTTTAAACCAAAAGTTGTAGGCTCGGCATGAATACCATGCGATCGACCAACACAGATGCTATTTTTATGTAGAAAAGCTTGTTTTTTAAGAGCATTAAGTAGTTTTTCTAGCTTAATGATTAATAAATCGCAAGATTGTTTTAGTTGCATTGATAAAGCAGTGTCTAGCACATCAGAGCTAGTCATGCCATAGTGAATAAATTTAGAGTTTTCGCCAGTAAGCTCGGCTAAATGAGTTAAGAAAGCAATAACATCGTGTTTGGTAGTTTTTTCTATTTCATCTATTCTTGCAATATCAAACTTACCGCCAGATTTAAGAAAATTTTGTCGAAGCCGATATGCAGTGCCTGTTGGAGCAATATTTAACCGCTCTAAACACTCTGTGGCAAGCATTTCTATTTCAAACCAAATTTGATATTTATTTTCTGCTTGCCAAATAAAACTCATTTCAGGCAACGAATATCGCTCAATCATAACTTAACAATAAAATGGCATATAATGGCACTGTTGAATTATAATTAGCAAAAAATTAAAACAAATTTGGAATGCAACAGTGCCATAAAAAAAACATGATTTTAAAATTGTTTTGTATTAAAAGCAATTATATTTTGTTATAATTTAAAAATTACCAAATTTTGTTGCATTATAAAATTGTTTCAATTTAAGCTAAATAATAACTTTTTATCAATCAAAAACCGCAAGATAATTGAAAAAATAAAGTATATCTTTAAAATGAAACCTTTATGGCACATGCTTAAAATTTTATAGTTTAAAAAACATTTTTTCAATAAATATGCTAAAAAAGCAAAAGCAATTAAATTTTTATAAACCAACTAAACATGGTTTTAGCTTGCTTGATGCTTCTATTTTATTGATTATTTTTGCTCTTGTGGCAATTAGTTTTTTGGCAGTAAATAGTTTTGAAAATATCTATAAACAAACCAAAACAGATTACAAAAAAATACAAAATATCAAAAGTAAAATTGAAGCAATCAAACTAAAAAACAGTGCTGGTTGCATTGATGGTAAAGATTGCCGATACACCGTTTTGCCTTGTCCTGCTCAAAATGGCAACGGAATAGCGGCAACAAGAGCAGAAAATAACATATGTATTGATGCACAAATTAAACAAATAGGATCAGAATTTTACTATTATGGCGAAATACCTTATGTTACCTTGGGCCTTTCCAAAGAAGATTCTATAAATCGTTATGGCAATTATTATGGCTATACTGTTCCTGCGGTAGGCACCAAAGATTTTTCTCCAGATGGCTATGCTAACTACAAAATTTTTGATACTGGCGATGAAAAAATTGACAGTAGCTTTGATTTTGATAAAACTAATCAATTTAGCGATTTAGGCACATCATCAGAAACATCTTCAGAGTTGTGCAATATGAATGAAAATAAGTTTTATGAAGGCGAATTGCACACTAGCAACGGCATCTATCGCACAATACCAAGTGGCGATTCGCTTAACTTAAATTATACTTGCAAAGATGATGGTGAAAACAACATAAAAAAATATGTTGCTAATCTAACCGATCAAACCTTTACAAAAAATCTTACAACCACTATACAATGTTTTTCGGGAGGAGTTGATATTAAAGTAGACCCTCAATGCAAAAAAGCTTGCCTAAAAAACACTCAAGATTTAAGAGCTAATGATAAAAATTTCTGCAATTCTTATAATTTGCAAGAATGCAAAGTAGATTGCAGCATACTAGATACCTCCACTCAATATTATGCTGGCGATATCCTACAAAAAAATTGTCAAGCAGATACAAATCAATATCAAACCACAACCTTTAGTTGCAGATGTGCTTTATCTAGCGAAAATAGAAGTGATGACGATTCTAAATATTTCGATTCCACCAATAAAATTTGTGCAGGTAAAATGTGTAAAGTTTCCACAGCAAATATTACCAATATTTTATATAACGGAATTCAAACTTCTGATACAACTTTGGTAAGCTATAATAAACCAGCTAGCAAAGGCTTATTATCTTGTGCCGCAGGTTATAACGATGATCTTTCTCTTCTCAGATATTTATGCGATCAACACGATTCTACAATAACTATATCAGGTGCTTGTGTTGCTAATAAATGTAAAGCCCAATATGCCGCTGCCACTGCTAATGCTGCAGAAGCTTCAGAAATAAGCCATGCTCAAACAATTTATTGTATTAAAGGTTACACTTCTAATGGTGCAGTTCTTACCGCCTCTTGTTTAGAAAACAATTCTGCTGGCATTACTGGCACAATAAATGGCGGTATTTGTGTAAGAATAACCTGCACAAATCCTGCCACCACTGGCTATAATGTTGGCTCTGCAACAAGTTTTGATTATAGCGATATACCAAAAACAGTAGAAAATTTAACTTGTGCTACTGGCTACGATGGAACAGCAAAATATACTTGCACCACACATAATTCTCCTGCGGTTTTTGAAGGCTGCAACAGAATAACTTGCTCAGTTACAAAAGATACAAGCAATATTCTTAACAACTTTGCTGGCTATGCATATAACGATATTAATGGTGTAAATTATAAAACATACACAAAATCTGATTGGTCTAGTCAACCAACAAGAGATAACCTCACTTTATTAACCTCTGGAATTGTTGCAAATATTGATTATAATTGGGGCGGAGGTTCAGTTTTAAATACTGGTAAAGATAATGATGTTATAATTAATTTTACTGGTTATTATAAAGCAAACACAACTGGATTGCATTATTTTGGCACTTATTCAGATGATGGGGTTGTTGTGAAAGTAAATAATCAAGAAATTATTAATGATTGGAATGTTTATGGTAGAAAACTTAATTCTCAAAATACAGGTATAAATCTAAATAGTGGCGATAATGTTTTGGTTGATATTTGGTGGTATGAAAATAAGGGGGATGCTAATATTCAGTTTGTAGTAAGTAAAGATAATAAAGCAAATTGGTCAGTGGTTCCAAGCTCTAATTTTGTTTCTACTCTTGCTACAAGTGAAGGCAATATCAAACTTGATTTTTCTTCTAGCACAACTAATACTAACTTTTTATCTTGTAATTCTGCTTCTGGATATGTTTCTACTGGGGCAGCAATTTCGTATAGTTGTCCGACTCGCAATAACTTAACCATAACAGGTTGCGGCCCTGCCTATTATAATAATATTGGCTTATGGCTTGAAGCCAAAGATAATACTTATAATTCTTTTGGCAATGATTTAAGCAACATAACAACATGGAAAGATTTAAAAACCAACACTACCTTTACCGCTTCATCACCTACTTCTCGAATTTCTAATGCTATCAACGATAAGCCAGCTTTAAATTTAGATGGAACCAAATTTTTTTCTGCCAACATTTTAAAAAATACAATTATTGCCAGTAATACCGATTCTACTATTTTTATTGTGCAGAAATCAGAAAATAATAGCAAAAATTCAAGCTTGTTGTGGCAAGATGGAGATAATAAGTTAATGCAAATATCAACTAATTCTGCCGATAACAATAAATTTAAATTTGATTTTTCTTCTGCTGTTTCCTATCAATCAGATAGCTCATCTTATAGCACAAGCCCAACTTTAATATCGATAGCCAAATCAAGCAGTGGCACATCGGTCTATCAAAATGCCTTGCCAATCATCAACAACAACACTTCTTCTGCTATTAATTCTGCTTCTGGTATTCTTAACATTGCTAACGATTTTGTAGGTAAATTAGGAGAAATAATTATTTATAATAAATCATTAAGCGAAGCAGAAAGAGTGCAAGTGCAAGATTATCTTGCCACCAAATGGGGTTTTTCACCTAAAATTTGCATCAAAATCAATGGTATTATTGGCTATGCCACTAGAAATACCCCCAACGGCACTGTCAATGTGGCACCTCTTACTTGTGATAGAGGTTATAATGGCACTATTTCTGCCAACTGCTCTCTTTATGGCGGAACTGCTTCTATAAACGGTAGTTGCACTATAAACAAATGCCGTGTGAG
>JAUMFK010000128.1:0-807 GCA_032119875.1 Rickettsiales bacterium | reverse complement strand
GTAGCCCTTTAGAAAGTATCAAAACATACGATCATAACGAAATTTATGCAACTATATTAAGTGAAGCCTCTACTTCTACTCTTGCCAATGTAAGAGAATCTCAAGGAGCACAATGCCCTTATGGTTATAGCAAGCCATTAAACAGTATCATTCCTCCTGCTACAATTAATGAAGGTAAATTAGATTGCCCTATCAATAACTCAACTCTCACAATAGGCACTTGCACCATCAATAGTTGCAGAATATTAAATCCAAATATTGCAGGCAGAACAGTAGGTGGCGAGTTAATAACTTTCACTCATGGCGATTCAATTTCGTGCAGTAATGGTTTTACTAAATTTCCTATAGGAGCAAATATAACTGCCGATTGTAATAATATGCTACTAGGAAGGGTTTTAAATGGCACATGTTTGCCTACAAGTTTTGTTGAAAGTAATAGCCAAATAGCTCCTAATCTTACTTTGTGGCTAGATGCCAACGATGCTAGCTCTATTGTTGCACAAGATGGTAGAGTTTATTCTTGGTTAAGTAAAGTAATCAGTGCTGGTGGAAGTGCTACCGAAATAATTCGCTCAGAAGAAGCAGATAATACACCAACATATTTATCAAGTTCTGCTAATTTTAAAGATATGCCTGTTATTAATTTTGATGGCAACAAAGATTATCTAGCAACTTATAACACATCAATGATGCCCATAACCCTCGAGTCAAGCTCTTATACTTTAATTGCCGTACATAAAATCAATCCTGTGAATAAATTCTTAACTTTAATGGAACAATATAATAGTTCTTGGACTACAGCACAAA
>JAUMFK010000127.1:0-1593 GCA_032119875.1 Rickettsiales bacterium | reverse complement strand
CAACCATCCGCCAGTGGCACGAGTTTTTTATAGTTTTCGCATTATGGTTGGCACTGGTTTATTGATGCTTGTGGTCGCCAGTTTTGCTCTTTATTTTTTGCTAAAACACAAAACACAGCCAAAAATTATGTTGTTTATCATGAGTTTTATGACATTTTCTGGCTGGGTGGCAACGGTTGCAGGTTGGTATGTAACAGAAATTGGCAGACAGCCTTTTTTGGTCTACAACCTGCTTACCACGGCCGATGCGGTTTCTGCTAATTTGCAAACAAAATTTGTGCTATCTAGCTTGATTTTATATAGCTTGGTTTATGTTGTGTTGATTTTTGCTTTTATCAAAGTAATTTTTTATATGGCAAGACAAGATATTAAAAATGTCAACACCATTAAAACACAATAAATTTTGCTTTTTATGAATGAAGTTTTTTTATCATTTTTACCAATTATCTTTGCCATATTGCTCGGCTTGGCGGTGCTGATTTATGTAATTTTAGACGGCTACGATTTGGGAATTGGTCTTTTAATGTTTAAGGCAAGCAAAAAAGATAAAGACCTTATGATTTCTTCTATCGGCCCTTTTTGGGATGCCAACGAAACTTGGCTGGTGCTTGCTGTTGGCATTTTGCTTGTGGCTTTTCCGGCTAGTTATGGCGAAATTCTCACAAGTCTTTACTTGCCTACCACTCTAATGCTGATCGGCTTAATTTTAAGAGGAGTGGCTTTTGATTTTAGGTCGAAAGCTAAAGATCATCATCAAGCAACTTGGGATGTTGTTTTTTCGGTCGGCTCTTTTCTTGTGTCTTTTATGCAAGGATTTATGCTTGGTTCTTACATTTTAGGCTTTGCCAACTCTATTTATGCTTTAATTTTTAATATCATCTGCGGTGCTTGCTTGTGCTTTGGCTATTGCTTGCTTGGCTCTAGTTGGCTGATTTTAAAAACAGAACAAGAATTACAAAAAAAAGCAATAAAAATGGCGATCACCTCTTTATATTTCACCATAATTGGCATGATCATCATTTCGATTATCACTCCTTTAACAAGCGACCGAATTTTTGACAAATGGTTTTCGTTGCCAAACTTGTTTTATTTAATGCCCATGCCCATAATTGGTGCTTTTTTATCTTTTGTTTTGCTTGCTATTTTAAAAAAAATGCCGCTGCCCCAAGACAAACATTCTTATCTGCCGATGCTACTAACCGTTGGCATTTTTGTGGTTTGCTTTGTTGGTATTGCATATAGTTTTTACCCATTCATTGTGCCTGAAAAAATTTTAATTCAAGATACCAGTGTTAGCAAACAATCGTTATTAATAATTTTTGCCGGGGCTTTTGTTGTGTTGCCCTGCATTATTGCCTACACTATTTTTTCTTACTGGGTTTTTCGTGGCAAAATAACCGAAAAATTAAAATATTACTAATACCATTTACATAAATAAATATCGCATTTAAATACCGCATTCTAGGGCGATAATATTTCCTCGATCTAATCACCCTCCCCTTGAGGGAGGGTCGAAGGCGAAGCCTTCGGGGAGGGGTCAAAAAACCACATCACAAACTCAAATTCTAGCTTTGTTGATAATAATTATTTTAC
>JAUMFK010000126.1:0-2941 GCA_032119875.1 Rickettsiales bacterium | reverse complement strand
AAACTTTCAATTTCTGCTACTACTCGCCAAAAAAGACCTCAAGAACAAAATGGCATCGATTACTTTTTTGTTTCTGATTCTCAATTTATAGAAATGCAAAATAACAATCAGCTTTTAGAATTTGCTACAGTTTTTGACAACAAATATGCCACACCTAAACAAAAAGTTGATCATCACCTTGCCAATGGTCATTGTGTTTTGTTTGATATAGATTGGCAAGGAGCTAGACAGATCAAGCAAAAATATCAACAAAACGATGTAGTCTCAATTTTCATCTTACCTCCTTCTTTACAAGAACTCGAAAGAAGATTAAAAGCTAGAGAGCAAGATTCTCTTGAAATTGTCAATAAAAGAATGCAGGAGGCAAAAAATGAAATTAGCCATTATCATGAATATGATTTTGTGATAATAAATGACGATCTTAATAATTCTTATCATAAAATAAAATCTATTATTGAAGCAAAAAGAGTGGCAAGACAGAACAAACAAGATATTTTACAATTAATTAATCAATTTTTATAAAAATGATAGAATTTATTGCACAAATCAACTATTGGTTGATTGAAATTATTGTTAAATTTGGTTATTTTGGTATTTTTTTAGGCATGTTTCTCGAAAGCACCTTAATACCAGTTCCTAGCGAAGCAATAATGATACCCGCTGGTATGGCGGTGGCAAAACAACAGCTTAATTTTATTTTAGTGGTGTTTTGCGGTGTTTTTGGCAATGTTTTAGGTGCTTTTTGTAGTTATTATATAGCTTTATGGCTTGGAAAACCAATTTTACTAAAATTTGGGCGATTTTTTTGGATAAAACCACATACTATCACTAAAATAGAAATATTTTTTAGCAAATACGGCGAAATATCAATATTTATAGGCAGATTATTACCAGGTTTTCGTCATTTTATTTCAATACCAGCTGGCATTGCTAAAATGAACATCATAAAATTCTTGCTTTATACCACACTTGGCTCAACAATCTGGACAACAATCTTGGTGATTTTTGGCTATTACTTTAGTTTGCATCAAGAATATTTATTGAATAATATTAAAATTATCATTTTTATTGCAATAGCAATGTTGTTTTTATTGATTGTCTACAAATATAAAAAAAGCAAAAATGTCGGCTGAAGATATCAAGCAATTTCTACCACAAATTCCTTCTCAAAGCGGTGTTTATCAATTTTTTGACAAAGACCATCAGATTTTATATGTAGGCAAGGCAAAAAATCTTGCTAAAAGAGTTGCTAACTACACTAATTTTTCCAGCCTTTCTCTGCGAATTAAAAGAATGATAACTTTAGCAAAAACTATCGAAATTTCTCTTACCAATAGCGAACTAGAAGCCTTTCTACTCGAGCATAATCTCATTAAAAAATTACTTCCTCCGTTTAATATTTTGTTAAAAGATGGCAAAACTTTTCCACAAATCGCTATTTCTAAACATTATTTTCCACAAATCAGTAAATATCGAGGCAAAAAAACCTCAGAAAGTCAAAAAATTTTTGGTCCATTTGCCGATGCTTTTGCGGTAAAAAAAACTATCGATTTAATAAGAAAAACTTTTTTAATCAGGGGCTGTAGCGATGCCGAATTTAATAGTCGAAAAAAACCTTGTCTTGATTATCAAATAAAAAAATGTTCCGCCCCTTGTGTGGGCTTGATAGAGCATGCAGATTATTATAAAAATGTTAACAATTCTCTTGCGGTTTTATCTGGCAAAACAGAGCAAGTGAAGGCAGATCTGCAAGAAAAAATGCATCAATACAGCGAGAATTTACAATACGAAAAAGCCATAGAAATAAGAGATCAACTAAATGCACTCAATATAATTTCTCAAAAACAGAGCATCAATACTGTTTTTACTGGTGATTTTGATTTATTAAATACAATCACTTTGCAAAATAAAATTTGTGTTTATGTTTCTTTTTATCGAGCTGGTCAAAATTATGGAGCAAAACCATATTTTTTTAACTACGAAAATGATATTAATCTGCATAGTTTTTTATCTGATTTTATTGGGCAGTTTTACCTTGATAATCAACCTCCTGATGTATTAATTTGCAATATTCTTCCTGATAATCATGTTTTGTTAGAAAGTTTTTTAACTAACTTAGCAAATAGAAAAATTATTATCGAAAATCCTAAAAAAGGTGTGAAGTTTAATTTATTACAAGAACAATATAATTTAGGATGGCAAGCTTTAGAACAAAAAATTTCTCATAATTTAAGCACTAAACAAATTTTACTTGACATTAAAAAAATTTTTTCACTTAATAAAATTCCTCAAAGAATCGAAGTTTATGATAATAGCCATACTAATTTTACTAATATGGTAGGAGCGATGATTGCGGTTGGGGTTGATGGTTTTATTAAGAGCGGTTATCGTAAATTTTATTTACAACAAAACAACCCTAATTTATCTCAAAATAATATATTGCAAAATTTAACTCAAAATCATCAAGACGATACTGCAATGTTAAAAGAAATGCTTTATCGGCGATTTGCTTCAAAAAACAATAAAAATCAAATAGTTTTGCCAGATTTATTATTGATTGATGGTGGCAAGCCACAAATTTCAGCAACAAAAACTGTTTTACAAGAGCTAGATCTTGATATTGCTATTATTGGCATTGCCAAAGGCGAAAATAGAAATGCTGGCAACGAAACATTTCACCTGCCAGATCAAACCGAAATTAAGCTTGAAAAAAACTCTGTGGCTTTATATTTTTTACAAAAAATACGCGACGAAGCCCATAGATTTGCCATAAGTAGCCACAGACTATTAAGACAAAAAAAATTTATAAAACCATAAAATAGCTTTTTAGCCAAAAAGATGAAGTTATACCATTTCAACTTTTTAATTGACCATCTATAAACAAATGCTTTTTACAATTTCATTGCCTAGATTCTTAACAAATTCACAAACCTGATTTTCT
>JAUMFK010000125.1:0-8404 GCA_032119875.1 Rickettsiales bacterium | reverse complement strand
GGTAGTTTTATTAATTTATTTGACTGTCAATAATTTATTAATTTGGTTTATTTTTACTTTTATTTTAGGATGTTGCTGGGTAATTATAGCTGTGAGTCGTTTTGCTTGGCTTAATACTTTTTTAAATCAGCAAAATAGAGGCTTGGGAGTGGCCTTTTTTAGCACCGCTATTTCTCTTGGTTTGGCTTTTGGGCCTATTTTGGTAAAATGTTTAGGAGCAATTAATTATGTTGCATTTGCACTTTCTAGTAGCCTTGTTTTGCTAGCTATGTTAGTGCTTTTACCAATTAAAAATCATATTTCCTCAAACTTAAATAATTTTGATGTTGCCGATAAAATTACTTTACAAAGTTTTTGGCAAAAAAATAAACAGTGCTTTTTAGCTAGATTTTTTCTTGATTTTCAAACTTACACTTTAATGACTTGCACAGTTATTTTTGGTAAAAGCATTAATCTTTCAGCAGAAAATGCAGGATTATTAATTACCGCCTACATGACAAGCACAATTTTTGATGTGGTGGCAGGATTTTTATTAAAAAAATATCAAGAAAAAGATTTAATAAAAATTGGCTTTACTATTTGTTGTTGTTGCTTTATCGCTATTCTTTTGCTAGTATTTTTTAAATATCATTCTTATTTTTTGTTGTTATTATTATATTTTTTATATGGCAGTGGCATTGCCTTTATTTTTGTTTCGGTTTTTGCCATGATGAGCAATTGTTATCAACAACAAGAAATGCAAGCAGGAGCAACATTTCAATTAATTGGCACTTTGGGAGCTTTTTTTGGCATTTTACTTACTAGTTTTTTAATGATATTTAGTGCTACTTTTGGTTTTATGTTTAGTATTATTTTAGCTAGTATTTGTTATTTTTTATTTGCAAAACAAAAATAAAACTTTTATAATTGTTTTTCATGTTAAATATCACCAAAAAAATTTATGTTATCAAAACTTAAATTACTAAAATATTACAGCAATTTATTAGTAATTATTTCAATTTTTCTTGTTGTTTCTTGTAATAAAAATAAATCAACCGAACTTCGCTTTGTTAATCTTGCAGGTAAATCGAAGCCTATTAAGTTTCGTGTGCCAGAAGAAAATGCACAAATATTAAATAATTCTAAATCGGTTAATTTGCCAAACCCTAATTTAAATAAAGAAACAAATCAAAACTCTGCCAGCAAAACAACTACCGAAGTTGCTAAAAATAATCCACCTATAATTCCTCAAAATTCGCTTAACACCGCATTTAACAAAAACGAGGCTTCAAATTCTGATAGCTCTGCTGTGAGCAATCAATATAGTGATAATCAGCAACAATCATCAAAAACTATTGCCGAACAAAAATATGATTTTGCCGAAAATGTTACTAACTCTTTAGTGCCAAATCCAGCCTTTTCTAATAAACAAGCAGAAGAAGAAATGATTATTCAAGGTAAATATGTCAACGAAACTAAACATATTCAAGAAAAAATCCTTGATAAATCAAAAAAAAACAATCTAAAATCGTTTAAAAAAGCCGAAAAAATTCTTAATAACACAGGAGAAAAGCAATTTTATTTACAACTTGGTTCTTTCAATAACCAAGAAAATGCTACCGATTTTATTAATAAATCAAAAAATAAAAACTTGCAAACTATTGAAGCAAATTTAGGTAATAAAACCGTTTATCGAACAGTTTTAGGGCCCTATCAAAATCGTAAAATTGCTTTAAAAGAGATGCAAAAAATTAAAAAATCTGGGCAAGAAGTTGTGATTATTAAAAATTAATTTATGCTTAATAAAAATTTCACTTTTCTTTGGTTAATTTTGCTTTTATCTTTTTCTTGTTCTCAATACGAAAATCAAGCCTTAAAAGGTAACAAAAGCTTTAAAAAAAAATTTTCTAAAGAAGTAAAATCAATAAACCAAAATCGTATTGCGAAAAATAAATCCGATACTATGGCAGTAGATTTTGAAACTCCTTATGATCAGTTTCATTTTCCACAAGATGAAAACGAGCTTACCTTCGATTATTATATCGGATCTATCTATTTTGGGCAACCTTTTCCGCCAAGATCTTTTCCGTATTACGAAAATTATCAGCCACAACAAGGTATCGGCTCTGATCCGCAACGAATTTTTGAAATCGCCTATAATTCTACTGCCAATAAACCATTTCATCGAGTTGGTTTAGAGTTTGATTCTATCAATGTGCCTGCTGTCGATAAATATGGAGTGTCAATCTATGACAATAATAAAAATTATGCTTTTTCTCAAAACGATATATTACAAAAAAACATCTCCAACATCAAACAACAACAAAGTTCTGTTAAAAATATTATCAGTCAAAAATTAATCGCAGAAAAAAAAGAGTTAATTTATCAAAATCAAATCAAAGAATATCTTAAAAAAGATCAACTCCTTGAAGAAAATAGTTTTTATGCTATCAAAAAAAATCAGGCAATAAGTGGCAATCGCTATAAAAAAGCTAGTTATTTCAATAATTCTAACCCAGAAGATAATCCTCTAAAAGAAGATCAATCCTTAACAGAACCAACCTCGCAATCAGCACCAAACGAAGCAACAACAAAACCAACCGAAAATAATTAATCATGAAATTATTGAAAAAATTATTCTTTTATGTGTTTAGTTGTTTTTGCTTGATTAAGCCTGTTTTTGCTAATGCTGTGCTTGAAAAATATTTGTATCTTCACAATGCTCAATATTATTTTTTAATCGATGCCGATAGTAAAGAAATTTTGCTTTCTAAAAATGCTAACGATCAACTTGCTCCTTCTTCTATGACCAAACTCATGACCGCTTATGTGGTTTTTGATCTGATTAAAAAAGGTGCTATTAATCTTTCTAGTCAGTGCTTGATTGGTAAAGATGCTTGGAAAAAATCTGGCTCTTCAATGTTTTTAAATTATGGCGATATTGTTTCTATCGAAGATTTGGTGAAAGGTTTGTTGGCGGTTTCAGGCAACGATGCAGCTATTGCATTGGCCGAATCAACGGCCGGGGGCTATGATAAGTTTATTGAGTTAATGAATAAAAAAGCTAAAGAGCTTGGTATGTATGGCTCAAGCTTTAAAAATCCGCATGGTTTAAATCAGGTAGGGCATTACATGACACTTAAAGATATTGCCACTCTTACCGCTCGACTTTATTCGGATTTTCCAGAATACAAAGATTTTTTACATATCGAAGAATTTACTTATCGCAACATCACACAAAGAAATCGCAACCCCTTAATTAGCAAGCATTATGAAGGTATTTTAGGTGGCAAAACTGGTTATACAAACGATGGAGGTTATGGGCTTACCGCCATTGTAAAAAGGCAAAATCGTAAATTGGTGGCGGTGGTAAATAAAGCTCCAAAACCTAAAATACGTGAGCAAATTATTACCGATTTATTTGATTACGGATTTAACGAGTATAAAAAAATTTCTATTTTTCAAAAAGGGCAAATTCTCGCCAAAGTTAATGTGTGGCTAGGGGAAAAAAATAAAGTAAAAGCTATTTTGAATCAGAATATTTCTTTTACCATACCAAAAGAGCAAGATATCAACAAAATTGAGGCGATAGTAAAAATTAATAACCCTGTTCTTGCCCCTGTGCAGAAAAATCAAAAACTTGGCGAACTTATTTTAACAATAAAAGATGGTCAAAAATATCGCTTCGATTTATTTTCACTAGAAAATATCGAAAAAGTTGGTTATATTCGTAAAATAAAATTTTTATTACAATATAAACTGAATCAATTTTTTAATATATAATGGCACTGTTGCATCCCAAATTATATTTTAATTTATTTGCCATTTTTGGTATAAATTTCAGCTATTTTTAGCCTAATATGTTTAATATGAGGCTAAAAATAGCTAAAATTTCTCCTCAAAACTAGCAAAAAATTAAAACAAATTTGGAATTCAACAGTGCCATAATGGCACCGTTGTATCTTAAATTTATTTTACTTTTTTGCCATTTTTAATTTTAAACTAAATTTTAAACAAACTAAAGATATCGTTATAAACAGCTATAAACATTAGAAAAAATAAAAAACCTGCTCCTAATCTGTTACCAAATTCTTGTATTTTTGCCGGAATAGGTTTTTGCAAAATAAGTTCTAATAAATAATATAGCAGATGTCCGCCATCAAGTATTGGCACTGGTAAAAGATTCATGATGCCAAGATTTACCGAAATCAGAGCTATAAACCACAAAACTGCCACCATGCCATATTCTACTGTTTTACCAGAATATTTAGCAATTTTTACTGGACCGTTAATTTCAGATATTGATCGCTGTCCGAATAGCAATTGTTTTACTCCTAGCAAAATTGTTGTAGATAAGTCGTAAGTTTCAATTGTGGCCTGTGTTAAGCTGGCTATCCACGAAAAAGTAATGTGTTTAGTTTGAGAAGAGCCGATTCCTACAAATCTGGCTTTATGAATTTCGTCGAAGTAATTTTTTCTTTCTTGTAAAATTGGTGAAACGGCAATATCAATATTTTTACCATCTCTTAATATGCTAAATATCAATTGTTTTTCGGTGCTGATGGCAATAAAATTAATAACATCAGCAAAAGTTTTTGTTGATTTTTGATTAATTGCTAAAACTTGATCGTTTATTTTAAAGCCAGCCACTTCGGCAGGAGAATTTGGTATGATTCTATCAATAGTGGTGCTAGTTTGTTGCATGCCATAAATTTTAAACAACAAAGCTAGAATAAAAATTGCCGATAAAAAATTTGCCACAGGCCCTGCAATAACAATTGCAATTCTTTGATAAACATTTTTATTAATAAAAGCATCTTTTGCAGATAATATTTCGATAGAAGATGTAGAATCTGGCATAGAAGCCATATTGCGATCGCCATACATTTTTACAAATCCACCAAAAGGCAATAAGCGAATTTGCCATTCGGTGCCTTTTTTATCGGTAAGGCTAAAAAGTTTTTTGCCAAAGCCAATAGAAAATTCTAGCACTCTTACTTTACAAAGACGTGCCACAATAAAGTGTCCAAATTCGTGTAAAAAAACTATTATCGACATAATAGCGATAAACGATAAAAAATTGTGTAAAATAGCTGAAATTAATATATTCATAAGTTGTTAATAATTTTTGTTGCCAAAGCAACAGAATGTTGATTGACTGATAATATTTCTTCTAAACATAAGCAATCACTAGGCTCAATGGTGTTGATGGTTTTTTCGATAACAACTGGTATTTGCCAGAAGGCTAATTTGTTTTGTAAAAAACTCATCACCGCCACTTCGTTGCTAGCATTTAGAGCGATTAATATTGATTGTTGTTGATGCAAAGCTTGTCTGCATAATTTGTAAGCGGGATATTGTTTTTCGTTAACCGCAAAAAACTGTAAATTTGCCAATTCTAATAAATTAAGTTTTTGTTTAGGTTGTAATAGACGATTTGGAAAATTTAAAGCATAACTAATAGGAATTTGCATATCAGGTTTGCTTAACATAGCAATGCTTGCGCCATCTTGATAATTTACTATGGCATGAATAATTGATTGCGGATGGATTAAAACCTCAATTTTATCTGGTTGTAAATCGGTCAATCAATAATAAGCTTCAATTACTTCTAGCCCTTTATTTACCATTGTTGCTGAATCAACCGAAATTTTTTCTCCCATTTGCCAATTAGGATGTTTTATGGCTTGTTTTTTGGTAATTTGCTTAATATCGCCTTGAAAATTTAAAAAAGGCCCGCCAGAAGCTGTAAGAACAATGCTTTCGACAAAATTTGGATTTTCATTAAAAATTTGCCATAAAGCATTATGTTCAGAATCGATAGGCAATATTTTGGTGCCAAGAGATTTTGCTAAACCAGTAATTAAAGAACCTGCACAAACTAATGATTCTTTATTTGCTAAAGCAATATCATTGCCTGCTTTGATTGCGGTTATGGTGGGTAAAAGCCCTGCAATACCAACAATTGCCGATATTACCAAGTGATATTTTGTTTGCAAAACATCTAAAACCGCTTGTTTTCCTGCTAATACTTTTGTGTGTTTGGGAGTTGCTTGTTGTAAGCAGGAAAAATAATTTTCATTTTCTATAACAATAACTTCTGGCCGAAATTCGAGAGCTTGTTGCAATAGTGCTTGCCAATTATTTTGAGCAACTAAACATTTTATTGAAAAAAGTTGAGGATTTTGTCGAACCAAATGTAAAGTGCTACAACCAATAGAGCCAGTAGAGCCTAAAATAGCGAGTTGTTTCATAGATTATTTTGGTTGTTTTGGGTCGTTTTCTTTTAGCAATTGTTCAATTTGATGAGCATTTTTATAGCTTTCATCTAGCACAAAAATTAATTCTGGAATGCTTTTAGCGGTAATTTTTTGGGCGATTTGATGGCGAATCTGTGGTAAAATGTTATTGATTTTTTCAATTATATTATGAGGATTGTTGCCAAAAACATCAAGAAATATTTTGGCATTTTTTAAATCTGGGCTCATGCTTACTTCTAAAATAGTGGTAATGTTGTTGTTTGACGATCCGTAATTATTGCGTAAAAAAATTTCAGCCAAAATTCTTTTAAGATTTTCGCCCATTTGTAGTTGTCTTTGTGATTTTTGTTGCATTTTTTAGAATTTTTTAAATTGGTGAACACCTTTCATGATAATATTAAAAGTGCACAGTTTTATTGCCTCTGGATTAATAAAATCAATAGTTCTAACATCGGCAGTGAGTAAATCTCGTTCTTGTGGTAAATAGGCTAAATATTGATAATCGGTTTGATTTTGTGGATGATTGACAAAATACATTTCGGTTTCGAGTTTGCCAAATTTAGGATGATAAACATTAAAATTAATATGCGGAGCTCTGCCACCAAAGCTACCGGGCATAATAGTGATAAAATGATAATTTCCTAAATTATCGGTAATGGTTCGACCAGACATATTAAAATATTTATCAAAAAATTCACTGTTTTTTTCAAGTAAAGTATGATATTTACCAGCCGAATTGGTTTGCCAAATTTCTAAAACTACATTGGCAATTGGCACTCCAAAAGAATCGGCAATATTGCCTTGAATAAAAATAATTTCACCAAAAGCTCTATAAAAAGAGCCAGTTTTTTTAGCGAGATTATTGGTTTTGCCAAAATTTTCTGGCATAGATAAATCGGTTAAAAAAAATCTAGCAGGAGTGGGGATTTTTGGTTCGTATGGTGATAGTTTTTGATTGAATTCGGTTTCTATTTTTGGAGATTGTATAACAATGTAAGGATCGAGAGCTTCATCTTTTTTTTGTTTATAAATTTTGTTTAACAAACTTTCTTCGGTGTTTATTTTAAATAAATTTTGATTAAAAGTATTGTTAATTTGTTGATTTTGAGCTAAAAAAGAATCGGGGTTGACTGGAATATTTAAAGTATTGATTAGATCTTGAGTGCCATAAGTTGGTAAAGAAACATAGTTTTGATTATTAACTGCCTCGGGGTTTTGATTGCTTTCAGCTTTTGCTTGCCAAAAACTATAAAATACTAGTAGAAAAATAATAATATTTAAATTTTTTACAGAAAGAATCATAGTTTTATACTTTTGGCAAAGTTACACCTGTTTGCTTCATATATTTGCCATGCCTTTTATTATAAGGGTTTAAACAAGGTAAATCACCTTTGAAAAATAAAAATTGACAAGCTCCTTCAAAAGCATAAATTTTAGCAGGCAAGGGTGTGGTATTAGAGAATTCTAAAGTAACATGCCCTTCCCAACCAGGCTCAAGCGGTGTTACATTAACAATAATACCGCATCTAGCATAGGTTGATTTACCAACACAAATTACTAAAACATCTTCTGGTATGCGAAAATATTCAATTGTTCTTGCCAAGGTAAAGCTATTTGGCGGAATGATGCATACATCAGTTTTGCGATTGACAAAGCTATTTTCAGAAAAATCTTTCGGATCAACAATGGCAGAATCGATATTGGTAAAAACTTTAAATTCGTCGGCAACTCTGGCATCGTAGCCATAAGAAGAATTGCCGTAAGAAATAATTTTTTCACCTGCTTGATTGAATTTGATTTGATTTTCAATAAAAGGCTCAATCATGTTGTGTTGCTTAACTAGTTTGGCAATTGTTTTGTCAGATAGAATAGTCATAAAAAATATAATTTATTTGCCATTTTTGGTATAAATTTTACCCATTTTTAGCTCAATATATTTAATATGAGGCTAAAAATAGCTAAAATTTCTCCTCAAAACTAAAATTAAAACAAATTTGAAATGGTAACAGTGCCTTAATATTTTTAAACTATCTTTTGCAAAATGTAAAGTGTTTTTTTTGCTGATGATATAAAATAACACTGCTGCATTTTGGTATTATACCATTTCAATTTTAAAATTAATCAATCTAACAATGTATTTTAAGTTGAAATGGTATTATACCATT
>JAUMFK010000124.1:1098-10852 GCA_032119875.1 Rickettsiales bacterium | reverse complement strand
GATTTTATTTAACTGCTCTGGTTTTAGGGATTTTTTGCTTTTAATTTCGGCATTTAATTGAGAAAAATCTTTGCTTGATAATTTTTCATTATAAATAAATTGCCTTTCTTCACATATCTCTTTTTCTGAGAATTGCACTCCAGAATGTATATCGACAGCGAAACATTCTTTTTTAGATGCATATAGAGAGAAAGATTTTTGCGAATCAACTTCGATATTTTTTGCAACATCAATAAAAAATTCGCCAGCTTCATTTTCAACTTCTATTTTCGCTTTTTCGTTAACAGTGTTAAATAAAAAATCAAGCTCTTCTTTGATGCTTGCAATAGAATCGGGGTTTTCGATTCGCTGTTGCACCAGCCAAAATAAATGTTTTAATGTTGGCTTGCAAGCAATAGAAACCGCTTCTAACAAGGCAGTTTTGCCAGAGTTGTTATCGCCTACAATAATATTTAACTGCTTTAATCTACTTAGCTGAAATTTTTTAAAACAACGAAAATTTTCGATGACAATTTTGTTTATCATAAACTAAAAAATAAAGTTAAGCAAAAAACCAACCAGTAATGATGTAGTTAAAAAGCAAAATAAAAATAGAAGCCGAAACCACAGCATTAGTAGTGGCAAAGCCCACTCCTTCTGCCCCTCGGTTTGAGTTGTAGCCAAAAAAACAGCCCATAATAGCAATAATCAAGCCAAAAAAAGCAGCCTTTACTAAACCAGAAACCACATCAATAGGCTCGAGATATTTAAAAGTGTTGGCTAAATAAGCATTTGGTGAAAAATGTAAATTATGCACACTCACTAAATAACCGCCCAAAACTCCAATAATATCGGCAACCAAAACCAAAAAAGGCATCATGATTATAGATGCTAAAATTCTAGGAGCAATAAGATAAGAAAACGGATTAGTAGAAAGTGTTTTTAAGGCATCAATTTGCTCGGTTACTTTCATAGTGCCAATTTCGGCCGCTATCGATGCCGAAACCCTGCCTGCAACCATCAGCCCTGCTAGCACTGGCCCTAATTCACGTGTAATAGAAAGCACCACCACAGTGGCAATTGTGCTTTCGGCATTAAACCTCGAAAAACCAGAATAGCTTTGCAAAGCAAGCACCGCCCCCGAAAAAATAGCGGTAAGCCCTACCACAGGCAACGAAAAATAGCCAATTTGTAAAATTTGTTTAGCAATTAAACTAGGATAAAAAGGCGGTTTAAAACAATGCCATAAAGCTTTGCCTGCAAATAAAATTATTTCACCAAGTTTTGCAATATTTAAAATAGTATAAGAACCTATTTTATTAATTAAATTAAAAATTTTCATAAATTATAATTTTGCTAAAATTTGTTGTAAAGTAGAAGTGGCGGTAATGTTAAAATATGTAAATAAATCAGAGGCTTTTGCCGAAGCTCCAAAGCTATCGATACCTACAAAAATGCCGTCAATACCAATAAATTGATGCCAACCAAAAGAACTTCCCGCTTCAATTGCCACTCGAAGAACTTGTGCTTGATGATTTAATAAAATTTGTTGTTGATATTGCTCGTTTTGTTTTTTAAATAACTCAAAACACAGCACCGAAACAACTTTACAAGCAATATTTCGTTGTTTTAAAGCTTCAAAAACTGTCATGGCAATCTGCACTTCTGATCCGGAAGCAAAAATAAGCACTTGCTTGCTTTGAGAATTTGATGTATTTTCGGCAACCACATAAGCACCTTGCTGATAGTTTTGATTCGCTTTGGCAATAGCAGGCAAATTTTGCCTAGATAAAATAAAAGCAGAAGGGCTATCTGTGGCCTTTAAAGCAAGTTCATAGCTGGCAATGGTTTCGGCTAAATCGCAAGGCCTAAATACTAGTAAATTAGGGATAGATCGCAACATTGCTAACTGTTCGATTGGTTGATGAGTTGGGCCATCTTCGCCTAAACCTATAGAATCGTGAGTTAAAATATAAAAAACTTGCTGTTTCATGAGAGCAGAAAGCCTAATGGCGGGCTTGCAATAATCGGCAAAAACCAAGAAAGTGCCAGCATAAGGAATAAAATTTGAATGCAAAGCTAAACCATTCATAACGGCCGCCATGGCATGCTCTCTTACTCCATAATGCAAATAGTTGCCTGTAAAATCTGTTGGCTTAATTGATTTGCTATGAGTAGTTTTAGTAAGAACCGATTCGGTTAAATCGGCAGAACCTGCTAATAAATTTGGCAAGTGAGCGGTTAAAAAATCAAGCACTTGCCAAGAAGATTTGCGAGTGGCTTGAGGCTCTGTTTGGTTGGTTTGTTGTTGGTAATTTGCAAATTTTTGCCAAAAATCACAAGGAAATTTTTTGTGAAGTAAAAAATCAATTTCTTGTTTGGTTTTTTCTGGCAGTTGTTGATATTTTTCTTGCCATTTTTGATAGTGATCGGAGTTTTTTTGCCCAATTTGCCGCCATTGTTGTTGCAAATCGGCAGGAATTTCAAAAGGCTCAAACTGCCAATCTAAATTTTTGCGAGCATTTGCCACTTCAACCGCCCCAAGAGGCGAACCGTGAGCATGTTGTGTGCCTGCTTTTTGGTTGGCACCATAGCCAATAATGGTTTTAAAATCTAAAAAAACTGGCAAAGTGCTAGCAGTGGTTTTTGCAAAAGCTTGTTTTATTTCGGTAAAATCATGACCGTTAGCACTATGAGTTAAAAAGCCCATTGCCTGCATTTTAAGATGAATATTTTCAGAAACTGCTAAAGTGGTTTTGCCATCAATTGAAATAGAGTTATTATCCCACAGCACCACTAAATTATTAAGCCCTAAATGCCCTGCCAAAGAAAGAGCTTCTAAAGCCACACCTTCCATTAAACAGCCATCGCCTACTAAAACATAAATTTTATGTTGAAATAAATCGCTAAATTCTGGCAATTCTGCACTAAATTTTTGTTGCAAAATTTTTTGAGCAATTGCCATACCAACAGCAGTAGCAACCCCCTGCCCCAAAGGCCCTGTGGTAGTTTCGATGCCAGCAAGCTCACCAAATTCGGGGTGACCTGCACATTTGCTATGAAGTTGACGAAAATTTTGTAAATCAGATAAACAAACATCTTGATAACCGCATAAATAAAGCAAGCCATAAAGCAACATTGAGCCATGACCTGCCGAAAGCACAAAGCGATCGCGATTTAACCATTTTGGTTGAGAAGGATAAAATTTTAACACATCGGCAAACAAAACAGTGGCAACATCAGCCATACCCATTGGCATACCCGGATGCCCAGAATTAGCTTTTTCAACAGCATCGATAGCTAAAAAACGAAGGCAATTTGCCAGTTTTTGATAAGACATGGAAAGATAAAATTAAATTTTAATTGCAATATAATTTGTTAGGCAATAATATTTTATGTAGCCCACATAAATAATACCAATATTTTTTTTGAAAGTAAAGTTTAAATTACATATGAAAAAAAGCAAAAAATCCACTCAAAAAAGCTTTTCACCCTTGTTTCGTTTATTGCCAAATATAGTAACTCTCACTGCGCTTTGTTTGGCACTCACTGCCATTCGTTTTTCGTTTGCAGGTCAATATTTAACTGCGGTAAGTTTACTTATTATTGCAGGAGTGCTTGATGGTGTTGATGGCAGACTAGCCCGATTTTTTAATTCTACTTCCGATTTTGGTGCTCAGCTTGATTCGTTAGTTGATTTTGTTAATTTTGGCATCGTTCCTAGTTTTATTATTTATTTTTGGCTTAATTCTTATGGCGAAATATATGGTCTAGATTGGGCAATGGTGTTGTTTTTTGGAGTTTGCACCGCCATCAGGCTAGCTCGGTTTAATGTTGATAGCACCAAAGAAGCTATCAATCCTATTTTAGAAAAATATTTTTTTAAAGGCATACCCTCTCCTGTTGGCGCCGCCCTATCTACACTTCCTATGGTTTTGCTTTTTGAGTTTGGCGAAGGTTTTTATTGCAATCAAATGTTAGTTATTTGCTATATAATGTTTATTGCTGCACTTATGGCAAGTAAAGTGCCTACAATTTCTATTAAAAAAATTCCTATTAAAAATAAAAACATCCCTCTTACCTTGGTAATTATTGGCTCCATCATTATTGGTTTAATCATTAAACCTTGGCTTACTTTGGCAATAATTGGCATTACCTACTTTTTTTCAATTTTTATTACCGCTTTTATTTTTTTAAAAATCAATAATCATCACCAAAAAACATGATAAAAACCTTTATTATCAATGGTCCAAATCTTAATTTGCTACACTTGCGAAACACTTCAATTTATGGCGAAAATAGTTTAGATAAAATCCAGCAACAATGCTTTAATTTAGCCAATCAACTCAATATCGATCTCGATTTTTTTCAATCTAATCATGAAGGCGAAATAATAGGGCAAATACAAAAAGCAATTAACATCAAAGCACAAGCAATTGTTATCAACCCTGCAGGCTACACTCATACTTCTGTTGCCATTGCCGATGCTCTTGAAATATTCACTGGCTATAAAATAGAAGTACATTTATCTAATATTTATCAACGCGAAAAATTTAGGCATCATTCTTTCGTTAGTAAAGTTGTAAATGCTAGCATTGCAGGTTGTCAAGAATTTGGTTATTTATTAGCTTTGCATAATATTTTTTATCATATAAAATAAAATTTATATTGCCAAAAACATGCTTACAGAATACAAAAAATTAAACAACCAAGAAAAAATAATTTGGCTGTTATTTTTTATTTTAGTAAGTAAATTTATTTTGATTGCTTGCTACGATTTTTACTGGATCTCCGAAGTTCGATATGCTTCAATTGCTATGCGAATGGCACTTACCAATAATTATTTGATGCCTTTTTTTTCACCAGATGAACCATTTTTTGGCAAACCGCCATTAGCTTTTTGGGCCTCTGCTGTTTTTTTTGAATGTTTAGGCTTTACCGAATTTGCTGGCAGATTACCCCATTTATTAGCCCTAATCTTAACTCTAATTTTTGTTGCTAAAGCAACCAGCAAAATTTACAATCGCGAAGTTGCTATATTTAGTGTTTTAACTATTTCTTGCACATTAATTTGCTATGCTTTTTCTAGTATCATGACAGAAAGTTTTTTGTTGCTTGGCATGACAATAATCTCTTGTTCTTTTTGGTTGCAAATTAACAGTAATAAACCTAAAAATTTTTACGGTTATTGTTTTTTTATAGGCTCTGCGATTGCAATTCTTACAAAAGGTTTTGTTGGCATTGCCTTTCCTGGTATAGCAATTTTTATTTATCTTTTTATTGCTAAAAGATGGCAAGAGTTTTTTACAAAATTTCCAATAGTTGTTGGTAGTGCTATTTTTGTTAGCTTATCTTTGCCATGGTTTATTTTAGCCGAAAAAGTTTATCCTGGGTTTTTAGAATATTTTATTTTAGGAGAAAATTTTCAACGCTTTATTAATTCTGGTTGGCAAGGCGATCGCTACGGACATGCTCATAAAGTGTTTTTTGGAGCTATTTGGTGGTTTTTAATTATTACCACCTTACCTGTTTGGCTTGTTGTTATTAAGCATTTTAGTTTCGTCAAAAATTTTTTACAAAAAAAATATAGCTTTTTGGTAATTTCTTTTTTAGCTCCAATGTTTATTCTTACTTTTATGAAAAACATGATTGGCACTTATGTAATTTATGCCCTAGTGCCATTTTGCATTTTGATAAGCATCATAATTTCAGAAAAAAAATTAAGCAATCTAGCTTTAAATTTAGCTCACTTTACTTTTGCAATTCATTTAATTTTAATTATTACTTTTTACTATATTAAGCCAGATTTTTTAGCAAAAAAAATCAATCACGAAATTTTTCTTACCAAGCCAATTTTACAAATTGCCGATCTTAATCATTTTAAACTTTATGCCCTACTTAATAACCCTAGAAAAATTTTTGGTCTTTACTGGTTTAGCAAAGATAAAATGAAAATTATTCAAGCAGACGATATTTTATCAATAGCTTCTCAAAACGACTTTAATTTAAAATTTTTAATCATTGATAGCGGAAATTATCAAAAACTCACTTTACAGCAACAACAAGTTTTAAATCAATTACAATGCATTTCAGAAAGAGATAAATGTTTATATGAAATTATACCACTTGAAAATTAATAATTTAGTAAATCATTTTTGGCAAAAACTCAACATCAACCAGCAACAAAAATTACTTTTTTTAATAGTTGGGGGCTACAACACTGTTTTTGGCTACTTATTATTTTGTTTATTGCAAATTTTTTTACAAAACCACTTTCATTACTTAATTATTTTAACTATTAGCCATTTTCTTTCGGTAATTAATTCTTTTATCAGTTTTAAAATTTTTGTCTTCAAAACAAAACACAATTGGCTATTCGAATATTGTAAAGTGAATTTAGTTTATTTGTTTTATCTTTTGAATAATTTTTGGCTTTTGTGGTTTTTTATAAATATTTTTCATTGCAATAAATTTTTTGCTCAATTATTATGTATTATACTTTTAACCATTGCAGTTTATTTTTTACATAAAAATTTTGTGTATAAAAAAACCACAAATCTTAACTAAAAAAATGCAACACAGTTTATTTTTGCAAGAAACATCTAATAATAATTCTAGCCCAAAAATGTTAAGCATTGTTATTTCTGCCTACAACGAGCAAGGCAATGTTTTAGAATTATATAAACGATTATTGTTAAATCTTAACCCCATTATCAACATCAATTACGAATTAATTTTTGTCAACGACGGCAGTTCCGACAATACCTTGCCTATTCTCATTGATTTGGCTAATCAAGATTCCAAAATAACCATCATTAATCTAGCCAGAAATTTCGGCCATGAAATTGCCATGACTGCAGGTATGGATTATGCCAAAGGTGATGCAGTTTTATTTATGGATGCAGATTTACAACATCCTCCAGAAATTGTGCCACAAATAATTGAAAAATGGCTAGCAGGTTATAGTGTAGTTCTTACTAAAATCAGCAACAATCAAGAAAAAAGTTGGTTTCGCTCATTAATTGTCAAATGTTTTTATAAAATTATCAATTTTTTATCCGATACTCATATTCCTGCTTCCACTCCAGATTTTCGCCTGATAAACCGCAAATATGTTGAAGCTTTAAAAAATATGAGAGAAGATTCTCGCATGTTTCGTGGCATGTTAAACTGGCTTGGTATCAATAATTATGCTGAAATAACTTTTGAAGCCCCTAAAAGATTTAGCGGAAATACTCATTATAATTTATCTAAATCTTTTTCTTTAGCAATTAATGCAATTTTGCAATTTTCTATCAAACCTTTAAGAATTTCAATTATTTTTAGCATTATTTGTGCTATTTTATCGGCATTATTTGGCTTTTATACAATATATGAACATTTCACTTCTAATAAAAACATCAGTGGCTATGCCACCACTATTTGCTTAATTGTGTTTTTATCAAGCTTGCAATTCATGATTTTAGCCATCATCGGCGAATATATCGGTCGAATACACATCGAATCAAAAGGAAGGCCGCTTTATTTTGCCAAAATAATTTCTGGTAAAAAAAATGCAACTTAGAATCAATGCCGATGATTTTGGTTTAAGTCCCGGAGTTAATTTTGCTGTGTTGCAAATGTTTTTGCAAAAAAAACTGCATTCTGCTAGTTTAATTTGCGGTTGTCAATATTTTGATTCAGCAGTAAAAATTGCCCAAGAAAATCCTAATCTCAACATAGGCTTACATTTTAATTTAACCACTGGTTTTGCTTCTGCAAAACATCAACCAAATTCGTTATTAGTTAACCACAATAATCGCTTTAAAAACGGCTTTCTTAAATTGTTGCTATTAAGTATTTTTAAGAAAAAACAACTACAACAAGAGGTTTTACTCGAATTACAAGCCCAGATCGATCTTTGTAATTATCACAAAATTAAATTAACTCATCTTGATAGCCATCGGCATATTCATTGCATTCCTGCAATATTTAGTTTAGTGCAGAAAAAAGTTTTAGAACATAAAATTAATTATTTAAGAATTATCAACGAAAATATTTTTCACACAATAAAATTAAATTACCAAAAATCTTTCTTGTTTGACGGTGCCATAATAAAATGGTTTATTTTATGCTTTTTAAATTTCTTTAACAATACTCAAAAATTTGGGCAGGTTTATTTTTTTAGCATCCTTTACACTGGCAAAATTTCTCAACAATTAATTACTAAATTTTTAAAAACCACCAAACATCAAAATATCGAAATCATGATACATCCTAGTAATCCAAAAATTGATCGCAACCTAATGTTAGAAGAAAAAAATCACTTACTCAATAATAATCGTTATCTTGAAAACTTAAATTAATATGACAAAAAAATTTTTTGGCACCGATGGTATTCGAGGTGTTGCTAATAGCTTTCCTATCACTCCTGATATTATCTTAAAAATTGGCATGGCGGTTGGTATTAAATTTACTTCTAATCAACAAAAATCAAAAGTAGTAATTGGTAAAGATACCAGATTATCTGGCTATATGATAGAGCAAGCTCTCACTTCTGGATTAGTTTCTGTAGGTTTAGATGTGTTTTTAGTAGGGCCAGTGCCAACTCCTGCGGTGGCTATGCTTACCAAATCACTTCGAGCCGATGCTGGCATTATGATTTCTGCTTCTCATAACCCTTACCAAGATAACGGCATTAAAATTTTTCATCACAACGGCAATAAATTAAACGATCAAACCGAACACGAAATCGAAAAATTAATTTTACAAGATCTTAATCAACATTTAGCCCCACCTACTAATTTAGGCAAAGTAAAAAGAATCGACGATGCTAAAGGTAGATACATTGAATTTGTAAAAAATTCTTTTCCTAAACAGCAAAGCCTAACTGGTTTAAAAATTATTATTGATTGTGCCAACGGAGCCTCTTATAACATAGCTCCTACCGTTCTTAGAGAGCTTGGGGCCAATGTGCTTGAAATAGGCACCACACCAGATGGTTTTAACATTAATCATAATTGCGGTTCTACTAAACCACAAGCTTTACAAGAAAAAGTTTTAACAGAAAAAGCCGATATCGGCATTGCTCTTGATGGCGATGCCGACAGATTACTAATTGTTGACGATCTAGGAAATATTGTTGAAGGCGATAAACTAATTGCCATAATTGCCGAAAAATTACACAATGAAGGTAAATTAAAACAAGATACCGTTGCTATCACTCAAATGTCAAACTTGGCTCTTGAAGATTATTTAAATTATATTGGCATAAATACTATTCGCACTAATATTGGCGATAAATATGTGTTAGAAGCTATGCAGAAATATGGCTATAATTTTGGAGGAGAACAATCTGGTCATTTAATTTTATCTAACTACTCAACTACTGGCGATGGTTTATTGGCTAGCTTGCAAGTGCTTTCGGCTTTAATTACCAGCAAACAAAAAATGCATCAACTTGCTAATATTTTTATTCCAAATCCACAAGTATTAAAAAACATTGCTCTCACCAGCAAACAAAACCCATTACTGCACACAGAAATACAAAATTTTATTCATCTAAAACAGCAAAAACTAGGCAATCAAGGTCGAATATTGGTTCGAAAATCTGGCACCGAAAATTTAATTCGAATCATGGTTGAAGGCAAAAAACTTGCCGAAATACAAGAAATATCCGAAGAAATAGCTCAAAAACTAAAAATATTTTAAGGCACTGTTGCATTCTAAATTTATTTTAATTTTAGTTTTGAAGAGAAATTTTACCTATTTTTACCCTCATATTAAAAATATCGTG
>JAUMFK010000124.1:0-1088 GCA_032119875.1 Rickettsiales bacterium | reverse complement strand
AAAAATAGCTAAAAATAGCCAAAATTTATACCAAAAATGATAAAAATAAAATAAATTTGAAATCCAACAGTGCCATAAAATACCAAAAAAACCACTTGCTATTTAAAAAGATAAATATTATTATTATTATTGATTTTCTTTAATAAAATCTATTTTTAAATAACTTTAATTTATATATATTTATGCCTAGTATTCAAGAACTCTTTGAACAACTATGGTCATTTGACCCTCTTGCTTACTGCAGTAATCCGCAAAAAGAAGTAGGAGAATTCTGCAATAATCCACAAACAGAAGAAGAAAAATCTATATCTGAGCAGAAATATGCTAGAAAAATAAGAGCAAATAGAGTAGGTGGCAGAGACGATCCTCCAGGAGGAGAGCGCAGACCCGACTTTAAATATACAACATTTGTTTCTAAAAACCCTGATGACCTATTATCAAATAAAGAAGAATTAGATGATGATATCCCTTCAAGAGAAAACACCTATGATTCTGGTGCATCAATAAGATATGCTCGCCAACCTGTATTGAAAGGAAACCCTTTTTTCAATCCTTTTACTTGTTGTGCCGCAATTAGTGTAAAAAAACCAAATGAAATAGACGACCTTACCCCACAAAAAGAACAACAACCAACCCCATCTCCACAGATGATAGTAAGAGAAAATAGTAATGATTCTGATTCTTCATTTGCCCAATTAGAAACAGTTTCTTATAATGGTATTTTATTTCGTCCTTTATAATTTACGATTATACCAAATACTATAATGATATTTGGTATAATACCATTTCAACTTAACATAAATTGTTAGATTGATTAATTTTAAATTTAAAATCCAACAGTGCCATAAATAATACCATTTCAACTTTAAAATTAATCAATCTAACAAAATATTTTTGAGATAAAAACTTTAAAAAACGAAAGCTGTATATCCATACAGCTTGAGGCTTTTTGAAGCTTTTTAGCCAAAAAGATGAAGTTAGATTTATTAAATATCTAACAATGTATTTTAAGTTGAAATGGTATAACATGCCAAAAAAAATTTGATAAAATAACTTGTTTTTTATTTAATTAATAATAGCATTTCTAC
>JAUMFK010000123.1:0-6753 GCA_032119875.1 Rickettsiales bacterium | reverse complement strand
TATTAGCAAGTTGCTTGAGTGGAGCAATTGCTTGATGATGAAACTTTTCATAAGACTTGGCAATAATTTTTTTATAAACATCTTCGCCAATGCTTTGTGATACAAAATTATAGGTTATTTCAAAAAACAAATCTTGATAATTCATTTTTGCCATTTCGGAGAGTTTTTTTTGGTTAAATAATGGCAAAAACTCTGGCACATATAAACCGCCATCTGGTGCTAAACCTTGCAAAATAACTTCACTAAACGATAAAGCTGGAGAAGATAGACGGGTTGAAATAAATTTCATAAAAAAATAATTTTATTGACAAGCCAAGCACTCTTCGTATTTGTTGTCTTGTTCGTTATTAAGGTTAATTTCATTTTGTTCAACTTTATGCGAAACTTTATCTGCCCTTTGAATAGAAGTTGAGCGACAATAATAAAGGCTTTTCAAACCTTTTTGCCAAGCTCTAAAATGTATTTCGTGCAGATATTTTTTAGAAACATTACCTGGCAAAAACAAATTAATACTTTGAGCTTGACAAATATATTCTTGGCGTTCGGCTGCTAAATCGATAATCCAACGTTGATCTATTTCTTGGGCAGTTTTAAAAACCATTTTTTCATGCTCATCTAAAAAATTAAGATGCTGAACAGAACCTTCGTTAGTAGTGATAGAAGACCAAATATCTTCGGTATTTTTTCCTTTCATTTCAAGCACTTTCACTAAATTTTTATTTCGCACATTAAACGAGCCTGTAAGAGTTTTTTGAGTAAAAGAATTAGCTACAAAAGGCTCTACTCCTGGTGAAGAATTATTGGCAATAATAGAAATTGAAGCGGTAGGAGCGATGGCAATTTTATTAGAAAACCTTTCGTTAATACCAACTTCTAGAGCATCTAAACAAGAACCTTTTTGTTTAGCTAATTCTTGCGATGCTAAATCAACTTCTTGTTTAATTTTTTGAAAGATTTTTTTGTTCCACACCTTACTCATTGCCGATTCAATTGGTATATTTTTGCTTTGTAAAAACGAATGAAAACCCATAACTCCAAGCCCTATACTTCGTTCTCTCATGGCAGAATACTTGGCTTTTATCATAGAATCAGGAGCAGTATTTATAAAATCTTGCAAAACATTATCAAGAAATGCCATTATATCGAAAATAAACTGGGAGTTATCTTTCCAAGAATCGTAATATTCTAGGTTTAAAGAAGATAAGCAACAAACCGCAGTGCGATTATTGCCAAGATGATCGACACCTGTTGGTAAAGTAATTTCGGAGCATAGGTTAGAAGTTTTAACCATAAGATTGAGTTTTTTATGATGGGCAGGAATTGCCTTATTTACAGCATCAATAAATAAAATATAAGGTTCGCCTGTTTCGATTCGAGTGGTGAGGAGTTTGATCCATAAATCTCGAGCCTTAACAGTTTCAACAACTTTATGTGTGTAGGGGCTTTTTAATTGAAAATCATCGTTTTTTTCAACCGCTTTCATAAACTCGTCGGTTACAACTACTCCGTGATGCAAATTAAGAGAGCGACGGTTTTGATCGCCACCAATTGGCCTGCGAATATCAATAAATTCATAAATTTCGGGATGATAAATAGGCAAATAAACAGCCGCTGAACCTCTTCTGAGGCTACCTTGCGAAATTGCTAGTGTTTGGGAATCCATCACTTTAATAAATGGCACAATACCAGAAGTTTTGCCGTTACCTCGAACTGTTTCACCGATAGATCTAACATTGCCCCAATAACTGCCAATACCCC
Organism: Rickettsiales bacterium; assembly: GCA_032119875.1. Lineage (GTDB taxonomy): Bacteria > Pseudomonadota > Alphaproteobacteria > Rickettsiales > UBA1997 > CAILUF01. The sequence goes on along the minus strand of JAUMFK010000123.1, from coordinate 4,995 downwards.
CACCTTTTGAAGCTAACCAAACATTTTCGTTCCATAAATTGACAATTCCTTCGAGGGAATCGGCAGATTCATTTAAAAAACAAGATATTGGCAAGCCTCGTTTAGTGCCACCGTTACTTAAAATTGGAGTAGCGGGCATAAACCATAAATCAGAAATGTATTGATACAAACGATTAGCATGGGCAGAATCATTAGCATAAGCATTAGCAACTCTAGCGAATAGTTGCTGAAAATTTTCTTCTGGTAACAAATAACGATCTTTTAAAATTGCCTTACCAAAATTGCTTAAGTTATTATCTTTTTGAAAATCTAACATTAATGCTAAACATAAGAAGTTAAAATATTTAAGAAGTTAAAATATTATTGCATTAAATTTTAATGCTTATTTTTTAAGTTTGCAAGAGTTTATTGAAACTGTTTTAATATTGCAAAAAACTGTGGAAAGCTTGTGTTTATCATATTAGAATTATCTATTTCTATGCCGTAATCGAGGTTTAAACCCATGATAAGTGCAGACATTGCAATACGATGATCAAGAGCAGTTGCTAATTTAATTGGCTGTTTTTCTTGTAAAATACCGCCTGTGATAGCAAGTGAATTCGTATCAACTTCTACTTTTACATTACAGGCTTGTAAATTATTGGCAATCATTGTTAAGCGATTGCTTTCTTTAACTTTTAGTTCGGCTAAACCGTGCATGGTGGTGGTGCCAGAAGCAAAAGCACAAGCTACAGCAAAAATTGGATATTCGTCAATCATAAAAGCCGATCGACTAGCAGGAACATTGATGCCTTTTAACTTGCTATAACAAACTCTAATATCGGCAACCAACTCGCCATTTAAAGTTTGAGTATTGCAAATAGTAATGTTTCCGCCCATTTCTTGCAAGCTAGTAATAATACCTGTGCGAAGAGGATTAATTCCGACATTTTTTAAAACAATATCAGAACCCTCAATGATAAGAGCTGCTACCATAAAAAAAGATGCCGAAGAAATATCGGCTGGCACAAAAAAGTTGTTAGCATTAAACTCTTGCAAACCTTCATAACTAATTGTTTTACCTAAATTATTTGTTGTAATATCGAGCTTTAAACCCAAATATTGCATCATGATTTCGGTATGATCGCGACATAACTCTGGCTCAATAATGGTTGTTTTACCGCGTGTAGTGAGGGCAGATAACAAAATAGAACTTTTAATTTGGGCAGAAGCCACAGGCATTTGATAATGAATCGGCATAGCATTATCGTTGCCTACCACAGCAAAAGGCAATAGGTTATTTTGTCGAGCCAATATTTTTGCCCCAAATTGTTGCATCGGAGTAAAAATTCGCTGCATTGGCCTTTTATGTAAAGAAGCATCGCCGTTAAAAAAAGTGGTAAAATTACGAGTAGCAACTAAACCAGCTAAAAGACGAGTAGAAGTGCCAGAATTGCCCATATCAAGCACAAAATTTGGCTCATCTAAACCAAATAAACCAACTCCTACAACCTGCCAATGATCGGATTTTTTTTCTATTGATACCCCCATAGAATGGAGGGCAGAGATTGTTTTTAAAACATCTTCACCTTCTAAAAGATTATAAATTTTACTAATGCCATATGCCAAAGAAGCAAATATTACCGAGCGATGAGATATAGATTTATCGGGCGAAACTAAAATTTCGCCACATAAAGGCTTATTAGTTTTTTTGGTGAAGTTAATTGTCATAAATTTTGTTTATAAAAAAGAAGAAATGATTTTTTCGATTTTTTCAATAAAAAACACTGCGATTAAATTAAAAATAGCAAAAATTAAAATCACAAACTTAGCATTTACAAAATCATCGAGAGTAATAATGTTATTTGGCTGATCAAAATACATTATTTTGATAATTCTGATGTAATAAAAAGCCGAAACCACTGTAAAACCAATAACTGCAATAGCAATGATAATGTTACCGCCAATAATTATTGATTTTATTGCATAAAACTTTGCAAAAAAACCAGCTAAAGGCGGAATGCCAGCGATAGAAAAGAAGTAGATTGCCAAACAAAAAGCAATTACAGGATTAGTTTTAGATAAACCAGCAAGTGCAGTAATGCTAAATATTTTGCGATTTTCAAGATCAGATTCTTGATTATTAGCACTTAATATGATATTAAGAAATGCTAGCAAACCAAGTGAAATAAAAGAATAAATAGTAGCATAAATCAAAATACTAGGGAAAATTTCTTTTTGTAAAGTAGCAGTAGCTAATAAAATAAAACCAACATTAGCTACCGAACTATATGCAAGAAGCCTTTTAATATTTTGTTGAGCAATAGCCCCAATACTGCCGATTATTACAGATATAAAACCCACCAAAATTAAGATTTTTGCTAAAATTACAAGTGATAAATTTATCATAAATACTGTGGCGGCAATGACGGTAGTAAATTTTACCACAGTGCCAAAAAAGGCAATTACTGCTGTTGGAGAACCCTCATAAACATCAATAGCCCACATATGAAAAGGGGCAGAAGCAATCTTAAAAAATAAAGCAACCACAATAAGCACAAGACCAAAAATTAAAGCAATTGGCGGATAATTATCTTTGTTAAAATTGGCTAAATATTGGTTAAGATTTGTAAAATTAGTGGTGCCACTATAACCATAAACTAAAGAAATACCATAAAGCAACAAACCAGATGCTAGACTACCTAAAATAACATATTTAATGCCCGCCTCAGAAGATTTAACCGACCAACGATTAAATGATGCCAAAACATAACATGCAAGAGCTTGCAATTCAAGACCAGTATAAAATACAAAAAAATCGTTAGCAGAAATCATAATTAAGCCACCTGCGGTTGCTAAAAACAACAAAGATAAAAATTCAGGGCTAAATTTATCAACCTCTAAAACATAGCGAATAACCATCAGGGTTACCACTAGCAATAACAACAAAGCAATAGTTTTTGCCAAAGAAGTGATCGGACTTACTTTTAACATAGAATTAAAAATAAAACCGTGATCAACAAAATTTTTTGTGGAGAAAGCCAAAGACAAACCAACAATAACAATTGCAAAAAAATGCAAAAACATTGAAAGATTTTGCTGTGCATACATTGTTTTTTGCTTGTAAAAAACCCCGATTATTAATAGCAAAAAAGCACCTATAACAAGAGTTAATTCAGGTATCAAAAATTGAAAGTTCATGGTTTTAGAAACTATATTTTAGAATTAGAAATAATATTAACAAGATTTAAAGAATAATCGTTAAAAAATTGCAACACTAAATTTGGAGCAAAACCAAATAAAATAATCAAGGTTGCCAAGGTTATTAAAGATATTTTTTCAGGCAGATTAAGATCGGCAATTTTATTTACCTTATGATTAGTAATTTCTTGTAGCCAAACTTTACGATATAAAATAAGCATATATAAAGCACCCAAAACCACACCCAAGCCAGCCAGCAAAGCATAAATTTTATTTACCGAAAAAACTGCTATAATTGATAAAAACTCACCCACAAAACCGCTAGTGCCAGGCAAACCAACTGCCCCCATAGTAAAAATAAATGCCAGCACTGCAAATTGTGGCATTTTATGAACTAAACCTCCTAAATCGGCTATTTTTTTAGTGTGCAAACGATCGTAAATTACACCAACACAAATAAATAAAGCAGCAGAAACCAAGCCATGGCTAATCATTTGCATAATCGCACCACTAATTCCTTGTTGAGTAAAACTAAAAATGCCCAAAGTAACAAAACCCATATGAGCTACCGAAGAATAAGCGATCATTTTTTTCATATCTTCTTGAGCCAAAGCCACAATTGAAGCATAAACAATGGCAATAATACTAAATATAAGAATATAATTTGCAAAATATACAGCAGCCTGCGGAAAAAATGGTAAAGAAAAGCGAATTAAAGCATATGCTCCCATTTTTATTAATATTCCTGCTAATAAAACCGAGCCTGCGGTTGGCGCTTGCACATGGGCATCTGGCAACCAAGTATGAACTGGAAACATCGGAATTTTAATAGCAAAAGAAGCTAAAAATAAAATGAAAAATATTTTTTGAAAAGATAAAGGTAATTTCTGTGGCAATATTTTAGCAAGAAGCTCGATATTGGCAGTATTAAAATATAAAGCCAAAGCTATAATGGCAATTAAGAAAAAAACCGACCCAGCCAAAGTGTATAAGAAAAATTTATAACTAGCATAAACCCTGTTTTCTCCGCCAAAAATACCAATAATAAAAAACATCGGCACCAAACTTGCTTCAAAGAAAAAATAAAAAGCAAACATATCGAGAGCAACAAAAGAACCAATAATACAAGTTTCAATAAATAAAAAACATATCACAAATTCTTTAACTCGATGCTTAATAGATTTTATGCTAAGCAACAAACAAAAGGGAATCAATAACACAGTAAGCAAAATTAAAGAAAAAGATAAACCATCAAGACCAACCAAATAACTAATATCTGGATTGCTAATTAAAGAAAATTTATCAATAAATTGATAGGTGTTTTTGTTATGAAAATCGAATTTAAAAATTAAACTTATGGCAATAATTAATTCAATTAAAGCAATAAAAACCCCATAAGAATAATAAAATAAACTGTTTTTAAACTTTACAGGTAGCAAAAAGCAACCCGCCAATAATGGCAGAAAAACTAACAACGATAAAATATAAGAATTAGCTATATCGATTGGCATTAAAATGTAAGATTTTGGTTAGATTTTTTTAATAAATAATCAAATATTGTATTGATAAATCTTAAAACTGCAATATTTTTTTTATTTAAGATTGCTTTTTTCAAAAAAAAAATTACAATTTGTAAAAATCAATTTGAAATGTAGAGCTTTTTGCATCATTTTCAATTTATAAATTATTTTTTGCATCTTTTTTAAAGAAAAGTTATTTAGTGATTTCGTTTTTGAATAAAATTATTTATTAACAATTCATAACTTGGCACTGTTGAATTCCAAATTTGTTTTAATTTTAGTTTTGAGAAGAAAT
>JAUMFK010000122.1:1685-10187 GCA_032119875.1 Rickettsiales bacterium | reverse complement strand
AAATTAATCAATCTAACAAAATATTTTTGAGATAAAAACTTTAAAAAACGAAAGCTGTATATCCATACAGCTTGAGGCTTTTTGAAGCTTTTTAGCCAAAAAGTTAAAATGAAAAAATAACAGTGCGGTTTGAATTAATAAGAACACCACAATATGGCGGAGGGAGGGGGATTCGAACCCCCGATATAGCTTTTCAACCATATATCGGTTTAGCAAACCGACGCCTTAAGCCTCTCGGCCATCCCTCCAATAACTAAAATAATGATTGCATTTCAAAATTGCCAAATAAAATAACTTTGGGATGCAACATAATTAAAAAAATTTTAAACATCTAAATTTAAATTGCAAAAGTAATTTTCAATAATTTTAAAATTTTTACAAAAATGATATTGACTATCAAAAAAAGATAATTTACAATATGGCACTGTTGCATCCCAAATTATATTTTAGTTTATTTGCTATTTTTGGTATAAATTTCAGCTATTTTTAGCCTAATATGTTTAATATGAGGCTAAAAATAGCTAAAATTTCTTCTCAAAACTAGCAAAAAATTAAAACAAATTTGGAATTCAACAGTGCCAATATTTTAATTTTTAAAATTAAGTTTTTTTATTTAAGTTTTTATGGTAATATTTAATAATTTTAAATATTTTGCTTTGCTATTTTCTGCTTTATTGCATATTATGTTATTTTGTGGCGGCTTTTTTAATCAATCAACCTCTAATTTTAATTATGCAATAAAATCGCAAATTTCAACTGGTTTAAATTTTAAAATATTCTCACAAAACAATGTTGTTAAAAAACAAATCACACCCACACAAACCTCTATTCACAAAACAAATTCAGCAAGTAAAAAAGGTCAAAATTATAATTTTAGCAATAATCAAAACAATCAAGCTAAATTAAATAATTCTAATATTACTGCTCCACAATTTGATGCAGAATATTTAAACAATATTCCTCCAAAATATCCAGCTTCTGCCAAGCGAATGGGCATGGAAGGAGAGGTTATTTTATTGGTTGTAGTGCAAGAAAATGGCTCACCTGCCGAAATAAAAATTCATCAAAGTAGTGGTTTTGATATCCTAGATGAATCGGCAATTTTGGCGGTAAAAAAATGGAGTTTTATTTCCGCAAAACAAAACGGTCAAAATATTTCAGCTTCTGTTTTAGTGCCTATTAAATTTCAACTCACTTAATAAATATGAATGTTTTTTCAGTGCTGGCCCAAAATAATTTAGTTGCTAATTTAGTAGTGATTATTTTAATTTTAGCTTCTTTATGCAGTTGGTATCTTATTTTTTTGAAAATTTACCAACTTTATAAGCATTTTCAAGCTTTAAAAGTTGCTAAACACATTAATTTTGAACAAAATTTTTTAGAAACTCAACAATATAAAGATATTTCTAAAAATCCGCTTATTTTTTCATTGTTTGCAATTATACCAAATTTACAACAAAAAAATATTCTTGAATTAAACCTAGATCTGCAAAAAGAATTCATAATTACTCAATTAGTGCAGAAACTCGATCAAATCCGTTGCAATCTCGATAAAGGGCTTACCTTACTTGGCTCTATTGGTTCTGGCTCAACTTTTATTGGTTTATTTGGCACAGTTTTAGGAATTTATCATGGTTTTGAAAAAATCGCCACAAGTGGCAATGCTTCTATTTCGGTGGTAGCAGGGCCAATTGCCGAATCATTAGTTACTACCGCCATAGGCTTGGCAGTGGCAATTCCAGCAATGTTGGCTTACAATGGTATTGTTCGTTATAATAAATTACTTATTCAGCATCTGCGGCATTTGTCCGAAAATATTTGCTTCAATTTATTGATAAAAAAATGTTAAATTCTTTTGATAACGATAATTTACATGCCCCTCTTACCGAAATAAACATTACTCCTTTGGTTGATGTGCTTTTGGTGTTATTGATTGTGCTTATGGTTTGTGCTCCTAGTATTCACTCGGCAATACCGCTAGAACTACCTGCAGATCAATCTCAAGAATTTAATAATAATAATCAGTCAATTACAATTTCTATCAATCAAAATGGTGATTATTTTTTAGAAGAAAAATTAAGTGATTTAAAAGATTTAGATAATCATCTAGCAGAAATTGCCAAACAAAATAATAAGCAAGAAATATATTTAAAAGCCGATAAAAATACCGTTTACAGCAATATTACCGCTTTACTTTCAATTTTACAAAAATACAATCTCACCAACATCAGTTTTATTACTATCCCTAATCATAACTTAAAAAAAGATAGTTAAAAGAACTGTTTCATCCCAAATTTGTTTTAATTTTTGCTAATTTAATTTATTTTTTATGAGTCGCTACTACATATGTTTTGTTCCAGAATGTCTTGCTCCAGAAACTCCTCGTCAAATTGGCGTTTTTGCTGGCAATAAGTTGGCATTTTTTTGCATGTCTTCTGCTCTTGCTTGTATGCCTCCTAATAATCCAGCTATTGGATATGGCACCGCTGTTACCTGTTTTGGTGCAGTGAGTGGTTCTACCTCTGCAGCTCTAGCTATTGCCGTTTATAATATTGCAAGACAAAATGGATGTTTAAGTAGAGAAGTAGAGATAGATGATAGTTTTCCAAGCGAGTTTGACAAAGGTATGCTTCTTGGTTTTGCAGGAAATTCTTGCTGTGCCACTACTTTTAGTGTTGCAGATTCGTTTTCTGGTGGAACTGGAATAATCGGCATGTTTGCTGGTGGAATTTTTTTTACATCTTGTCTTCCTTTATTAAAGCACATTTTTGGATCTGCAACAGCAGAAGGATTACCATTAATAGATGCTAATGGTATGTTAGTAGTAATAGGGCGTCCATTAACAGAACAAGAAACACAAACTGAACAACAACCGCCTCAACAACAAACAATGCAAACTGAACAACAACCGACTCAACAACCAGAAATGCAAACTGAACAACAACCGCCTCAACAACCAGAAATACAACGAATACCTAATAACTCTATATCTTCACATCAATTAGAAACAAGTCAGTCCATCAGTCGTCGATGCTAGATTATAGTAAAATAAGGTCTAGACAATTTTAGAGAGAATTTTTTTTCAGTTATTTTCAATAAAAATTAAAACAAATTTGTGCCACAACAGTGCCATAAAATATTTGGTATTATTATTTTTGTATAAAAAAACTTGCTTTTAAAAATTCTAATATTTCTCCATCTAAAACTGCCGAAGTATTGCTAGTTTCATAACCTGTTCGCAAATCTTTTACCAACTGATACGGATGCAAAACATAAGATCTAATTTGATTTCCCCAGCTATTATCTGCTTTATTTGCCTCATTTAAATTATCAAGAGCTTTTTTTTTGCTAATTTCTAACTCATAAAGCCTAGATCTTAGCATTTTCATAGCCTCCGACCTATTACGAAGCTGTGATCTATCTGATTGACACTGCACTACAATATTGGTAGGTAAGTGAGTGATTCTCACTGCCGAATCGGTTTTATTAACATGTTGTCCGCCAGCCCCAGAAGCTCTAAAAGTATCGATTCGTAAATCTTTTTCTAAAATATTGATTTCAATATGATCATCTATTTCAGGATAAACCCACACAGAGGCAAAGCTGGTTTGTCTTTTATCATTAGCATTAAATGGCGAAATTCTTACTAAACGATGAATACCAGTTTCATTTTTTAACCAACCACAAGCATATTGGCCGCTAATTTTAATAGTTGCCGATCTGATACCTGCTTCGGCATCGGCTAAAAAAGAAACTATTTCACTTGAAAAATTAACCAAAGTAGCAAATCTTTCATACATTCGCAATAACATTAAAGCAAAATCACAAGAATCGGTGCCACCAGCTCCGGCATTGATATCGATAAAACAATTATTATAATCGGTTGGCTTATTAAATAAACATTCGATAGCAAAATTTTTTGCAGTTTTATTTAGATCGAGAAAAGTTTTTTCTAAATCAAATAAAAGAGAAGTATCATTTTCGGCTAAAGCTAATTGTAAATATTGCGAATAATCGTTAAAAGTATTATTTAGATAATGGAATTTATTTAGTTTATTATCGATAATAGATTTTTCTTGTAAAATAAGTTGAGCTTGCTGTTTATTTTGCCAAAAATTTTCTTGAATTGTTTGCGAAGTGAGTTCTTGCAACTTTAAAGAAAGAGAAGAAGGGTCAAAGACACCTCGTAATAACAGCTAATTGCTCTTTAATATTATTTAAAAGATCAGAAAAATTGGCTACAAGCATTATGATAAATATTTAGTTTTAGTTTGAATAATTTCTTTAGTTTGAGAATTAAGCAGTAGAGAGTGAACGGTAAAATGACTTTTATGATTTTTTTTAACACCAGGAAGCATATAACCAGAAGTAACTCCAGCACAAGCAAAAATAATATGACCTCTTGCCATTTGGCTAGCAGTGTATTGTAAGTTAATATCAGAAATACCCATTTGCTTGGCTCTTTGTATTTGATGATGATTATTATCAAAAATTAATCTGCCCATCATTTGACCGCCAACAACTTGTAGAGCCGCAGCAGATAAAACACCTTCGGGAGCACCTCCTGTGCCTAAATAACAATCAATACCAGAATTAGGATTAGCACAGGCAATAACACCAGCAACATCACCATCGGTAATAAGACGAATTTTCGCACCAGTTTCTCGGGTTTTAGCAATTATTTCTTGATGCCGTGGCCTATCGAGAATCATAATAACTAAATCGGAAGTAGAACATTTTTTAGCCAAAGCAAGATTCTTGAGATTATTAGAAACAGAATCATCGAGGTTAACAATACCTTGAGGTAAATTTGGACCAACAGCAATTTTTTGCATATAAACATCTGGGGCATTCAAAAAACCGCCTTGATTATCAAGGCCCTTACTAGCAAAAGCCACAACCACCAAAGAAGATTCGGCCATATTTGCACAAATTGTGGTGCCTTCTAGAGGATCAAGAGCAATATCAACTTTTTCACCACCTAAACCAACTTTTTCGCCGATATAAAGCATAGGGGCTTCATCTCTCTCGCCCTCACCTATTACAACTTCACCTGAAATTGGCATATTATTTAAACCTTCTCTCATTGCCACAACTGCGGCTTGATCGGCCATATGATTATTGCCTTTACCAATATAATCGTAACAAGAAATGGCAGTTTTATTAACCAAGGTAATAATTTGAGAAGTAAGAGAGGTTAAAGAAGACATTAGCTAGATAGTTTTTGCTCTTTAAATTCAACATGTTTTCGAATAACAGGATCGTATTTGCTAAACACCATTTTTTCTGTTTTTTGTTTAGGATTTCTTCTGGCTAAATAATAGTAGCCAGTATTTGCTGTGCTTACCATTTTAAATAAAATAGAGCTTCTTTTTGATTTTGATGCTTTAGGTTTGCCTGCCATATAATTTTTAATTAAATTAATATTGATAACATTTTTAAGAAATTTTACCACCATAATTCAATAAATGCAACACCTTTTTTATATTTAAATCGCAATAATACCATTTCAATTTTAAAATTAAAGTTGAAATGGTATAATTTAACTCAATTTGCTTTGATACCAATAATTTGGCTGATATTATTAATGCCTTTTTGTTTTAATTTAGCACTTAAATTAAGTTTAATTTTTTCAACCAAACCAAAGCCTTCATAAATAAAAGCCGAGTAAATTTGCACCAAAGATGCCCCATAGCACATTTTTTGATAAACATCTTCTGCCGAAGATATTCCGCCAACACCAATTAACTTTACCTTGCCTTCGGTAAGTTGATAAAAATTTTTCAACACTTGGTTTGATTTTTGCAACAAAGGTTTGCCACTAAGACCGCCATTTTGAAAATAATCAGAGCTTTTTAAAGATAAATTTCTGTCAATTGTGGTGTTGCTAATAATAACAGCCGAAATCCAACGATGCTCTAAAACTAAACAAGCGAGTTGTTTTTGTTGAGCAAAATCAAGATCTGGAGAGATTTTTAAAAACACTGGCAAAAATTTTTGATGCAGATGTTGTAATTTTTGATAGGCAATTTGCAAATCGGCTAAAAAAACTGCTAAATTATCTTTACTTTGTAAGTCGCGTAAATTAGCAGTATTAGGTGATGAAATATTGATGGTGATATATTGACAATGTAAATAAAATTTTTCGAGCAAAAAAATATAATCGGAAGCATCGTTTTGACTATCTTTATTTTTGCCAATATTTACTCCTAAAATTTTTTGTTGATTTTTCTGGTTAGCAAGCATGACATTTGCCAAGATTTTTTCTGCCCCTAAATTATTAAAACCAAAGCGATTGATGATTGCTTTATCTGATTCTAAACGAAAAAGTCGGGGCTTTTCATTGCCATTTTGTGGTTTTGGAGTTATGGTGCCAACTTCTAGAAAGCCAAAACCAAAGCCATTAAGAGCAGTAATTGCTTGGGCATTTTTATCGAATCCAGCAGATAAACCAATGGGATTACTAAATTGCAAACCAAACAAATTTTGGTGCAAGTTGCTATAATTTTTATTGACACTTAACAGATTGCTAAATTTTGGAGCAAAACTAAAAGTTTTGATAGCTAAATTATGGGCACTTTCTGGATTTAAGCAAAATAACAGTGGCTTAACAATAGAATAGAGGTTCATTTATTTTTAAATTTATCAAAAAAAGTGATTAATAAACGTTTAGAAAAAATTAATAAAACAGTGAGAATGCCACATAAATAAAAGCCTAGCATTAAAATAAACATTTTAGTTTGCACAACTCCGAAAGGCGAAAAATTAACAGTTACTATGTTGCGATTTTTTACCAAAAAAGTGATGATAAAAAATAATAAAAAATAGCCAAAAATCTTTTTGCAAAGAGAAAATAAAGAGCGAAAGAAATTAATCATAGTTTTGATAATAAAAGTTGCTGTAATTCAATGTTGTAACTTGGTTTTTGTTTAAACCATAATTCAAAGCCAACCATTGCTTGATAAACTAACATTCCTAAACCAGTAACAATTGGGCAACCTTTTTTTTGAGCCTCAAGCAATAATTTAGTATAAAGCGGTTTGTAAACAATATCGTAAACCGTAGTTTGACAAGAAAGTTGATTAAAATCAAAGTTTAACTCGTTTTGATTTAACATACCAAGTGAAGTGGCATTAACCAATAAAGTAATTTGAGGAACTATTTTAATGTATTCTTGCCATGCAACTGCCATAATTTTTACCTGATATTGTTTGGCAAGAGAAGTAAAATCGGTCAAGAGTTTATCTAACTTATTTTGGTTGCGATTGGTAATAAAAATAGTAGACATTTTAGCTTTAATTAAGCTATAAAGAATAGCTCTGCTAGCACCTCCTGCTCCTATAATTAGGGCAGATTGATTATTTAAAATTAAATTTGGTTGTTGTTGCAACAAATTTTCATAAAAACCAAAAGCATCAGAATTATGACCATATAAACTACCATCTGCCAAAATGCTTACAGTATTTACCGCCCCAATAAGTTTGGCAGTTTTGCTTAATTTATGGCAAAGCAAAAAAACCTCTTCTTTGTGCGGAATAGTAACATTAAAACCAACATATTTTTGCTCAACTAAACACTTGATAACAGAAGTTAAATTTGGTTTTGTCACTTGCCAAGCCTCATAACTGCCTATCAAATTATTTTGCTGTAAAAAATATTGATGAATAATAGGCGACAAAGATTGCTTAACAGGATCGCCAATTAATAAAGCCTTATAAATACTAGCTGTTAACATATTATTTATCTTGTTTTTTTGATCTTAATGCAGAGTGATCTGGCATATATGGAGCTTGTTGTGGAATTTTGATTTTCGGTAAAAGTCGAGAAGTAAAAAATCTGTCTTCAAAATATTTGATTTTTTTAGAGCGAACTGGCGGTTGCGATTCGATAAGTAAAATTTGCTCTTCTCTAGGTAGTTGTATCACTTCTTGCGGTAAAATAAGAGCCCTTTGCACATCGGATAAGTTTAAAGAACGAGAAGCAGGGTTAAGATCGAAATATTTTGGTTTGTTATAAGAAACTTGTGTTGCAGTTTTATTGCCAATAAGTTGTGAAATAAGATTGGCAGTTTCAACGTTATTAGCAGCAAAAGTAATACGGTAAGTAGAGTTTGATAAAAATGAGTTCATGCCACTTTCTTCATAGATACCTTTAAGCTGTTCGGTATCTTGAATAATCAAGAATAGCCTTACTTTATAGCCTCTAAAATAAGCAATACCATTTAAAAATTGTTCCATTTTACCAAGAGTAGGAAACTCATCCATCAGCATCAAAACTCCATATTTTTCGTTTGGTTGAGGCATTTTAGCAGTAAAAAAAGCCGCCGCCTGCTGATAAAACATACCCATTAAAGGTTTAAGCCTAGTGATGTTATCGGGAGTAAGACCTACATAAATAGTATGCGGAACTATTTTTAAATCATGTAGGTTAAAATCGCTACTCGCAGTAGTGGTATCGATAAGTGGATTTGCCCATAATTCGAGTGAAGAGTTAGCGGTAGAA
>JAUMFK010000122.1:0-1675 GCA_032119875.1 Rickettsiales bacterium | reverse complement strand
ATAGTATCGAGAATTACCGCTAAATTATAAACAACATCATCGTTGCGTAAAGTTCGAACCACTTCGCCAAGAGTTGTTGGTTTATTTTCATCGGCAACCAAATACAGCATCACTCCTGCTAATAAGGCCCTTGCTTCATTTTGCCAAAATTCTTGCTCAGGCAACAAAAAATTACAGATTTTCTGCACATCATCAACCATCTGCCCTGGTTTATTGCTAATCCAATCCATAGGGTTATAGCAATGACTGATACCGTCTGGATCGGCAGGATTCCATAAAAATACTTTTTGCTTTAAATTATTTCTGCGCCAACCAGAAGTTAATTCGTAGTTTTCAAGTTTAATATCGTGCACAATAACTGATTCTTTCCAAAATAGCAAATTTGGAATAACAAAACCCACACCTTTACCAGAGCCAGTTGGAGCAAATAATAAAATATGCTGATAATCTTTGGCAATCAAAAAATCACCTCCAAAAGTGCCAAGCAAAACCCCTTCTTTAGATCTTAAGCCCATTTTTTTTACTTCAGATTTAGAAGCCCAATGAGCATCGCCATGAATAGATTCTGGCTTTTTAAAAGGTCGCCAATCAATTATAGGAGCTCTAAAAAACCATACCACACCAGCAAATAATAATATCGGCAAAAAAGTTGAAATTAATAACTTTAATAAAAAACCGTTATTACTAGAAATATTAATTTTGCTGTAATTATGAAAAAAATATAACCAATAATTATAGAAAGATTTGGCAATGATAATAATTTGATCGATAAAACCTTTGGCAAAAAATTTTTTTGTATAATCAAGATTTGGGGCGGTAAAAGAAATAAGCATCACCCCAGCAACATAATAAAAAATACCAAAAATTAATACAAGAATCAAAAAGATTATAGCGAAATTTCGGGAGTGTCTTAAAATAGGATCGTCAGCAACACTTTTAACCATATATGTTTATAATAAATATACTTTAAAAATATTAAGCAAAATCTAAAATAACTTGCCCAATACCTATAGTTTCATTTTCTTTAAATTTAATTTTAGCAATTTTAATATCACATTCGGCTCTTATGATATTTTCCATTTTCATTGCCTCAATAATCACAAGCTCTTGCCCTGCCTTTACCTCTTGCCCCTCTTCTACTTTAAATCGAATAATTTTACCAGTAATCGGAGCTTCAAGGTTTTGCGGTTTAGCATTGTGGTTAATTTTTGGCATAAATTTACTAAGCTCGGCAACTCTTGGAGATCGAACACTCACAAACATATCTAGCCCAGAATATTGTAATAAATAACTACCTGCACTATCGTTTTTGCGAATTTTTACCCCAATATTTTTACCATTTACCTCGCCACGAAACAACTTTTCACCATTGCCCCAAGAAGTAGATAGATCGATTTCTTTTTTATCACATTCTATTTTTAAATATTCTTTTTCGTTTTGTAAAATATTTACCAAGAAAGATTCTTGCTCAAACATAATCACCCAACGATCAGATATTTGTTTTGGTCGATTATGAAGTTGCCCTGTCATGTGAGAATTTCGCTGATAGTTTTGTAAAAATATTTTTAAAGCAACAATGATTAAAACTTCTGTTGCTTCAGAATCTAGGTTGCTACCACAAAAACCTTTTGGAAACTCTTGTTTAATAAAAGCAGTTGATAAATCGCCATTAATG
>JAUMFK010000121.1:0-8287 GCA_032119875.1 Rickettsiales bacterium | reverse complement strand
TAAAACAATTGCCGAAAGTTTTGCAGATTTTGCCGAATTTAAGGCTTTGATCGCTAATTTGTGTGTAGAAGATTTATTATTATTAAAACAACAAACTAATATTCATCAAGATAGGCAAAAAGAGTTGTTTAACACCGCAAAATCAATATTTGATAGCATTTGGCAATATATTGCTAAACAACAAATTTCATTGCTTGAAATTGTTAATTTTTTGCAAAATAATTTTGCAGATCGCAATTTAATTATCACCAACTCTGCTAACGGCACCAAAACCAAAGAAAAAACCACTGCTCAACAAGATGAATTGCTAAATAATTTAGAAAGCAAAAATAACCCCATTACCGCCATTTTTACAGTTGATAGGCTCACCGAAGGCTGGGATGTGTTAAATTTGTTTGATATTGTAAGGCTGTATCAAGGGCAAAATGCAGGCGGAAGCAACAAAAAAACTCCAGAAAGCACCATCAAAGAAAAACAATTAATTGGCAGAGGAGTGCGATATTACCCGTTTAACTATCAAAATCATTTGCCAAATAAAAGAAAATTTGATGACGATTTTAGTTGCGAATTGTCAATTTTAGAAAAGTTGATTTATCACACTTATGATGAAGAATCAAAATATATTTCGCATTTAAGTGCAGAATTGGCAAAAGACGGCTACATCGACACTGGCAAACAAGTGATTGAGCTTGATTTTAAGCAACAATTTAAAGACTCGAATTTTTATAAAACTGGCAAAGTTTTGGTTAATGAAAAAGTGGCAAATAAAAATAGGCAAAAAAACACGATCGACGATATCAAAAAAACAACATTTTGCCTAGATTTAAGCATTGCCTATTCTGCTTCGCAAGTGGCAGAGCAGAAATTACCAAGCAAGCAATCAAGCACAAAACAAGAAACAATTGCTGTAAATGAGCTACTCGATCGACATATTTTTAGAAAAGCCCTCAATAAATTGCAAAATTTATCGTTTAGCAGTTTGCAAAACGAATTTGCCATTAAAAGTATTGATGATTTGCTTGACGATAGGCTATTTGGAGGCTGTAAAATTGATCTGGTGTTAAATGATAAAGATGATCTTGCTGATATTACAAATCAACAAAGGTTAGAGATTGCCATTGAGTTTTTGCAGTGGTTTGCTGGCAAAATCAAGCAATATTCGCAACCATATATTGGTAGCACAGAATTTCGTTTTAGCAATTTTGGCGATGCCTTTTCTTATCCGAAGCAAAAAATTGTTGAGCAAATATTTAGCAAAGAAAATGATTGGTATGTGATGGAAAAATCTTTTTTAAATGAAGATGAAGAAAAATGCCTTGCTTATTTAGAGCAGAATTTTATCAACAAAATCGCCAAAGATAAAAAAATTTATTTGTTGAGAAACGAAGAAGTTTATAAGATTTATAATTTTAGCAACGGTGAAGGTTTTTGCCCAGATTTTATGATTTTTATTCAATTTGCTTGCGGTTTTTGTTATCAAGTTTTGCTAGAAGTGAAGGGCAGTCAATTTAAAGATGCCGATCAGGGTTTTGCTAACTCGCAAGAAGGCTGGAAAGAAAGTTTTTTAAAAACTTTGCAAGAGCAAGCAAAATATGGCGATAAAAAATATGAAGGTGTTTATGCCCCAATCAACGATAAATATAGAATCATCGGTTTGCCTTTTTATAATGCTGATGATGTAAAAAAACAGAACAACGATTTTACTAATTATCTCAATAAATTACTAGATGAATGTAGATAATGGCACTGTTAAACTCCAAATTTAGCTACCATCTTTTTTTTGCTAAACACTGCAAAAACTCTACCTGCCTTAATATACAGATAGAGTTTTTTAAACTAAACTAGTTTTTCATTAATGCAAAACTAGTTTTAATCTTACGATTAGTTATGTTGAATTTGTAAGTCGTTAGATTCTAACGGATTTGCTTCAATGTTACCAATAAGCGAAGATCTAGGTGATAGTAGATCTTTTGCTTTTTTGTTTTGTTCTAACATCTCGTCTCTCTGTGATCTGTATTCTCTACTACATTGCGAATAATGACGATAGGTCATGGATGCACAAACACCAAGAATACCAAAACTACCCGTAGCAATAGCAGCACCAAGACCAGCACCAATCGCTGCTCCAAAAAGAGCAAGAGACCCATATGTAGCGGGTCCAACAGTACAAAAACCAACAATAGCACCAACAACGACTGCACTACCGACCAGAAGACCTCCAGCTCCAATACGATGCTCTAATCTCCTTAACTCTGCTCTTCTTGCTTTATAGAATTTAGGGTCGTTGAGTCTTGCATTATAATCGTTGTTAAGCTGTTCTATTTGTTCTTTAGTAAGTCCTAGAGTATCTTTTCTAAAATATTCTCTAGGACTTTTAGGAATTAATTTCATATAAAAAAATATATTTAATTTAGTAAAAAATTATACTATCTTTCATTTTTAAATATATAAATATAAAGTTATTTATAGATTTAAAAATGAAAGAGGTATTAATAATAATGTTATTATAAAATATAACATTATTTGCTACTATAAAGAAATTTTTTTATTTGTCAAGATGTTTTTTTATAGTTTGTAAATAAATTTATAAAATCAATAAAACTAAATATTTTTAAATAGCGGTATATAGAATTTAGCAGTGCCACTATAAATTTTATTATAAAAAATTCCATAAAATATCTAAAAAAGATAAAACCAAGGCAAAACTTAATGGCACCACCAAGTTATCATCGAGTTTTAATAAATCAGATCTGGCTTCAAGAGCAGTGGCAAAAATAACACCAAAAAACGAATAAACATAAAAATACCAACTTTTATAATTAAAACACCAGCCACTAACTAACACCACAAGCATTGCTAGGCAAAAAAAAGCACTTGAGCCAGCCAAAGTTTTTTGATAGAAAGGCCGACTTTTAATGGTTTTGCCAACAATAGAGGCAAAACCATCGGCAATTGCCAAAATAAAAAATGCCATTATTGCCACAACTGGTTTTGCCAAGGTAAAAACTAAACTCGCTGAAAGAAAAGCATAACTTAAACCAGATAATGTTGATTGGGTTTTTTCGTAATCTCGCATAATTTTGCCAAAAATAGCTAAAAATATTTTATTTAAACCGTTATGTTTTGTGCGAACTAAATCGGCAAGAACAATGAAAAAAGTTGTAGCTAATAAAAAGATATAAAATATTTTTTTATCTTTAATTAAAAGAAAACTTATTGGCAATAAAACTAGGCAAAAGTGAAATAATTTACGATATATTTCGTTTCTAATGGTAATCATTGGTTTTTACGATATAATACCACCTCATTTTTATTGATGTAGCCTAGAATTTTTCTAGATTGCTCATCAACTAAATCGAGGTCGAGAGATTGTAGATTCATGTTTTCAACCGCTTTAGATTTTGCTTGTAAGTTTTGTTGTAAAATTTGCTTGTTTAGTTGCAGATCGTTAAAATTATACAACACATTTTTGTAAGCAAAAAAACCTTTGTTGCCAAAAAAAGCAGTGATTAAAAAATAAATAATCAAACTAAAACAAATACAGTAAGAAATAAAAAAGCCTTTAGATATTTGATAGTTATCAACTAAATTGTAGAGATAATTACGAGTGTTTAGCATTTTTTACTTTTTATAAGCCTTTGCATATTGCTAAAGCCGATTCGATAATATTATTAGTTTTTGGTAATGCTAATTTTTCAAGATTAGCAGCATAAGGCAATGGAGAATCTACCGAAGCAAGTTTTTTGACTGGTGCATCGAGATAATCAAATGCTTGATCCATAATTACATAGGCAATTTCGCTGCCAACACTAGCAAAAGGAAAGCCCTCTTCAACAGTAAGGCATCTGCCTGTTTTTTGCACAGAAGAAATAATTGTGGCGGTATCAAGAGGCCTGATAGTGCGAAGATCGATAACTTCTGCCGAAATATTGTATTTTTCTTGCAATTGTTCTGCAGCTTCAAGAGCATATTTAACCATTAAAGAAAAAGCAACAATAGTAATATCGGAGCCTTCTTTTAATATTTTAGCTTTGCCAATTTCAACCAAATGATCTTGTGCATATTCTTCTTCAAAAGAAAAGCCATAAGTAATTTCGTTTTCTAAAAAAATAACAGGGTTAGGATCGCGTATTGCCGATTTTAATAAACCTTTGGCATCGGCAGAACTATATGGAGCAACAACTTTTAGCCCCGGAATAGAGGCATACCAAGCAGCATAACATTGAGAATGTTGTGCCCCAACTCTAGCGGCAGGGCCATTTGGCCCTCTAAACACAATAGGGCATTTTACCTGCCCACCCGACATATAATTAGTTTTGGCTGCTGAATTAACAATTTGATCAATTGCTTGCATGGCAAAATTAAAAGTCATAAATTCAACCACTGGGCATAAGCCAACAAAAGCCGAACCAACCGCCAAACCAGCAAAACCATGCTCAGTGATTGGAGTATCAATTACTCTTTTTGCCCCAAATTCGGCTAATAATCCTTGAGTTACTTTATAGGCACCGTTATATTCGGCAACTTCTTCACCCATTATATAAACTTGATGGTTTAGCCTCATTTCTTCTGCCATTGCTTCTCTTAAAGCTTCTCGAACTGTGAGTTTTCGTAAAGTAGCCATATGTGTGTTTTGGTTATTTTGTTAATGATAGATTTCGGTTAAAAGCTCTGATTCTGCTGGTTCTGGACTGTTTTTTGCAAACTCCACAACATCATTTATTTGTGCTTTTATTTTATTTTCGATAGATTTAAAATCTTCTTCGTTAGCTATTTTATGCTCTAAAATATTGTTTTTTAAACCATCGATAGGATCTTGCTCTTTTTTACAATTAAGCTCTTCTTTAGACCGATAGGTTGCAGGATCAGACATTGAATGCCCTCTATAACGGTAAGTATCAAATTCAAGCAATACAGGGCCATTGCCAGATCGAACAAAATCAACTGCTTTCTGCCCTTCGGCTATCACCTGAAAAATATCCATGCCATTAATTTTAAAACCCGGAATATTAAAACCAACCCCTCTTTTGTGTAGCTCGGTGATAGAAGAAGATCGTGAAACCGAAGTTCCCATAGCATAATGATTGTTTTCGATGATAAATAAAATAGGCAAATTCCACAGTTTTGCCATATTGAAAGATTCATAAACCTGCCCCTGATGAGCAGCTCCATCGCCAAAATAACAATAAGTTATATTGTTAGTGTTATTGTATTTATCGGCAAAAGCCAAGCCAGCACCAATTGGCACCGATGCCCCAACAATGCCATGCCCACCGTAAAAATGTTTTTCTAGATCAAATAAATGCATTGAGCCACCCTTTCCTTTAGAAGAGCCATCGGCTCTGCCTAAAAGCTCTGCCATAATTTTTTTAGGATCAGAACCTAAAGAAATCATATGGCCATGATCACGATATGTGGTAATTACTTTATCGCCTTGTTGCATAGTGTGATGCATGCCAGTAGAAATAGCCTCTTGCCCAATGTATAAGTGGCAAAAACCAGCAATTAAGCCCATACCATAAAGCTGACCTGCCTTTTCTTCAAACCTACGAATTAACAACATTTCTTGATAAAAATCAAGCAATTCTTGCTTGGAAAAGTTATTAATAAAATTGTGGTTTTTGTTGTTTTTATCGCTGTTTTTAGCCATATGAAACGGTGATTATAAAAATAAATAAAAATACAATACTATTTCTTATTTTTAAAGCATAAATATAAGGTTAATATATTTAAAAATGAGAAATAGCACAAGTTAATTATGCAATTGTTTTATTATAGTATTTTAACAAAAAAAATGTCAATAATTTTATTTTCAAACAAAACTTATTGCTTAACAAAATATAGTAATTTAAAATAATTCTAACTTATTAAAATTTAATTTGCTATGAAAATTTTTTTACTTATCATAATAATTATTGCTTTGGTAATTCTTACTTCTTGCATTGTTTTTAACGAAAAAAATTATTATCATGGCAATATTTCAAGCCATTTTGATGGTAAAAAATTTCATAATTTAAATTCCGAAGGGGCAAAAAGTTTTTCTTCTTATCATAAGTCTAAACAAGAATACATAAAAACACACGGCAAAACACAGTGGCCGCAACAAGAAATTGAGGTTATCACTACTGTGCCAGCTAAAAAAGTTGATAACCACCAAATTATTAGCACTTTTATAGGGCATTCTACTTTTCTTATTCAGCTTGCAGGGTTAAATATTTTAACCGATCCTATTTGGTCAAAAAGAGCAAGCCCTATTAGCTTTGCTGGGCCAAAAAGAGCCAAAAAACCCGGCATTAATTTTACCGATTTACCTAAAATTGATGCAGTATTAATTAGCCATTCTCATTACGATCATCTTGATTTGCCAACTGTAAAACAACTAAAAGAGCATTCTAATCCGCATTTTTTTGTAGGTTTAGGTATGTGTTATTTTTTAAACAACCTCAAAAATTTAAAATTAAACTGCACCGAGCTTGATTGGGGGCAGTCTTTTATATTTAATCAAAATCTAAACATTAGTTTTTTACCTACCAAACACTGGTCAAAACGGTATTTATTTGGCAATAATGCTACTTTATGGGGTGCTTTTGCCATACAAGCAAAACTTAACAGTGGGCAGTTAGCAAAAATTTATTTTGCTGGCGATACAGGTTTTGATAATCATTTTTTAGAAGCTGGCAAGCAATTTCAAGGTTTTGATTTGGCTTTTTTACCAATAGGAGCCTATAAACCAGAAAGTTTTATGAGCAAGCATCACACTAGCCCGCAAGAGGCAGTGCTAGCAATGCAACAATTACAAGCAAAACAAGCTGTGGCTATGCATTTTGAAACTTTCCCTATGGCTTCTGATAATTTTTTTGATCCAGCTTTTGATTTAAAACAAGCCTTGCAACAGCAAAATATCAGTGAAAAACAGTTTTTAACTCTACAACCCGGACAACAATTAATCTTGCCATGAAAATAGCTTTTCAAGGTATTGCTGGAGCCAATTCACATTTGGCTTGTATGCAGTTTTACCCGCAATTTACCACTAAACATTACACAACATTTGAAGAAGTTTTTTTAGCAGTTGAAAAAAACGAGGTAAATTATGGTTTATTGCCACTAGAAAATTCTTATGCTGGCAGAGTTGCTGAAATTCATCATTTACTACAAAAATATCAGCTAAATATTATTGCTGAACATTTTTTTGTAGTAAATCATCAGTTAGCAGGGGCAGAAGGATCTTCAATTAGCAATATTACCAAGGTAATTTCGCATCCACAAGCTTTAATGCAATGCCAAAATTTTTTACAAAAACTTAACCTAGAAAAACAAGAAAGCATCAATACTGCTGTTTCTGCCGAGATGGTCTTTTTACATCATAAGCAAACTGGGCAAAAAAATTTAGCAACAATTTGTTCGGATTTTGCCATTGAAAAATATAATTTACAATTGTTAGCAAAAAACATTCAAGATGCTAAAGAACAAAATATTACTATTTTTATTGTTATTTCTAAAACTCAACCTGAAATTGATTTTACTTTGCAACCAGTTATTACTTCGTTATTTTTCACTATTCGCAATATTTCTGGAGCTCTTTACAAAGCTTTGGGTGGTTTTGCCACTAATAATGTTGGCATTGTTAAACTCGAAAGCTATATTCCTGGTGGAGTTTCAAAACAAGCTCGTTTTTTTATTAGTATTAATGGGCATCCGCAACAACAAAATGTTAGATTGGCACTTGAAGAGCTTGGTTTTTTTTCGCAAGAAGTAAAATTGCTTGGCATTTATTATGCTAGCCCAGCTAGAAAAGAATAGTTATATCATTTCAACTTTAAAATTAATCAATATTTTAATTTAAAAAATGTAAAATTTTTGCAAAAACTATCTTTTTATAAAAACATATGAAACCCTTTATCAAGTGGGCAGGTGGTAAAAATTTTGTGCTTGCTTCGTTGCAAAATTTTTTTCCAAGCAAACAAAATAATTTTAATTATGCCGAGCCATTTTTGGGAGGTGGGGCAATGTTTTTTTATTTGGCAAATAATTTTAATTTGCAAAAAATTGTTTTAAATGATGTTTCTCCTAAACTAATTGCCACTTATTTGGCAGTGCAAAAATATTGTAAGCAACTCGTTGTGTTGTTAAATAACCTACAACAACAATATTGGCAAAGCAATCAAGAACAGCAAAAAGCCTTGTTTTATCAATGGCGAGAAGCTTTTAACAATATTAGTTTTTCTTGCCCGCTTTCACTTAATAAATCAACCATTCTAGAAGTATCTAGTTTGTTTATCGCTCTCAA
>JAUMFK010000120.1:0-1610 GCA_032119875.1 Rickettsiales bacterium | reverse complement strand
TTCTTCATCTTTAAAAATTTCTTTTTTTGCATCTTGGCCCGCTTTGTCATTATCAAAGAGAGCAATTTTTATTTGATTATCAGTTGGTAAATTCATAATACATGTTTTAATAAATGTTTTGATACTTAAAGCTCCAGTTGACCCGAAAATATAAATATCTTTAAATTCACCACTTCTACCAAGTTTTTGAATTGCATCATCTATATATTGTTTATCTGTTTTTCCTTCTGTGTAGACAACGCATTTTTTGCCATCTTTAATTATTAATTGAATTTCTTTATAAAAATCAAAAACATCAATCAGCCCATTTGATAAATCATGTATAATTTCTTGATATTCTTTTTCTTTATCAATAATGCCATCTTGCATCCATATTATATTTGCTTCGTTTTTTTTAGCATAAATAATAGTTGATGGATTATGAGTTGTCATAAAAACCTGCACTGCATTATCAATAAAATATTTTTTGATAATATCAATAAATTTTTTAGCAATTGTGGGGTTTAAATGAGCATCGAATTCGTCAATTAATAACACTTCGGTTGTTTGACCGATGGTGTTTCCCCAAGTCCATAATGCTAATGAAAATGCCACTTGTTCTCCTGTAGATAAATCAGAAATT
This sequence comes from Rickettsiales bacterium, assembly GCA_032119875.1. Lineage (GTDB taxonomy): Bacteria > Pseudomonadota > Alphaproteobacteria > Rickettsiales > UBA1997 > CAILUF01. The sequence continues at coordinate 988 of JAUMFK010000120.1, read as the reverse complement.
TTTAATTGTTGCTGGTGATAAGGATATCGAATAAAGGTAATTTCACTATTTAAATTCATTCTATCAATTCTTATTGGTAAATCAAAATCACTAAATATACGATCTATTTTATCCCAAGGTTTATCGTTTTTCGGATCTTCTGGCAATAATTTTGAGATTGCCTCTTTGTATGTTGTTGTTTCAAGGTTTTCTAACTTATCAAGTTCTTCTCTAAATTCTTTTATCATTAAATGAAATTTCTTTCTCTCATTGATAATGCTATGAACAAGCGAACGATCTAAGTTATCAATTAGGCTAGCTTGAGGTGGGAGATTCATTTTATTGAAGATGCTAGGCACTAAATCAGATCGTTCTGTAGATATAGTATCGCCATCTATATTAAGTATCTTAAGAGTGTTATCTTTATTATTTATGAAAAATTGATGACTTATGGATGGAGTGCCACCATTTATATACAATAATGATTGCGGCATATAACCAACACCTATATATCGCATAATAAAAGTTTGTGGCAAATTTTCGTGAGTTAGTTTAAATTTATTGTTGATATATTGAAGTAATTTTGTTTTGCCACTGCCATTTACTCCTGCTATTACCGAGAAATTGCTAATGTTATGCCATTGAAAATTTTTATTGGCAAAAAAACCTTTTTCTTCGGTTATTTTTATTTCTGATATTTTTGGTGCTTGGGTTGTCATTTTGGTGTTAATAAAATAGTATAAAATAATATTTTAAGGCACTGTTGAATTTCAAATTTAGAATGCAACACTGCTTTTATCAATATTAAATTGATGCTAAATATATGTCAAGACCGTTTAAAAAAAATTAACATGCATTGCCTAAAAATAGTTGACAAACAAAAAAATAGCAATAAAATAATACCATTTCAACTTTAAAATTAATTAATCTAACAAAATATTTTTGAGATAAAAACTTTAAAAAACGAAAGCTGTATATCCATACAGCTTGAGGCTTTTTAAAGCTTTTT
>JAUMFK010000119.1:2871-6731 GCA_032119875.1 Rickettsiales bacterium | reverse complement strand
GCGGTTTTGCCGCTACCTTGTGTATGCCAAATAATGCCTTTTTTTATGCCTTCGTTTAGCTTTTTTTCAATAGCTTTGGTGGCAAAAAACTGCGGATAACGCATAATGTGTTTTTCTAACTTGCTTTCTTTACTTATGTAAGCAATGCCATATTTTAACAAAAAAGCCAAACGATCTTTAGCAAATAATGATGTGCAGATTTTGTTGGTTGGAGTTTCTGGGCTTTTATTTGTAATAAATTCGGGGCTATTTTTTATGGCGATTAAATTGTTATCTTTTAAAACTAAATTTTCAATTTTTTCATCTTCTTGTTGCAATAGAGTTGATGAATCAAAAACCTCTTCTTCTCGAAAATAATTAAAATTGGCTTGTGAATAAGAAGTGCAAGCATAAAAAGCTCCCTGAACAGGTTCAATTTGCTCGTTATCATACTCCATATTATTAGAAAAAACCATTAATTGAGTGAGGTTGATAAATTTTCTAAATTTAGGGTTGGTAAAACGTTTGTTGATACGATTTCTTTCGGCAAGAATACCTTCTTTATTATTTGGTTTTTTAACCTCAATAAAAACAAGAGGCATGCCGTTTATTAGCAAGGTAATATCTGGTCTAAACTCTTCATCACCATTTTTGTAGGAAAGTTCGGTTACTACATTAAAAGTGTTGTTATGAAAATTTTCAAAATCAATCAGCTTGAAGCCAGAAGTGGCAGTGAGTTTTTCATAAAATGCCTTTCCTAAATCTTCGTTTTCGAGGCTTAATTTAGTGTCTTGTAGCAATCTTGAAATATCATCTTGTGTGATGTTTTGGTTAATTTTGGCAATGCTTTGAAAAAAAATTTCGGTAAAAATGTTGGTTTGGGAATGTATTTGAGTAGAATTTTTTGATAAATAATTGTAGCCAAGCCTTGTTAAATGTAGTGTAGTAGGAATTTTCACCCTAGAATCTTCAGAAAAATTCATTATAATATTTTGTTATTTTTTATTTTTCTATGGTGTGGCAGGTATTTTAACTTTTACAAATAATTTTGTCAATATTTTAAGGCAGAAAAAGTACAACTTTTTGATGCTATTTGCAGTTATAAGCACTGTTGAATTTTAAATAATTTAAAATTCAACAGTGCCTTAAAAAACAACAAAGAAGTAGTATTAGAGGCGGTAGATAGTTAGTTGCTTTATGTTACTAAACCCAAGGGCGATCGTATTGTGGAGATTGTTGCGAAAGTGGGGCAGAAGGGATGTCGGCATAAATTTGGTTGTGCATTTTTACCACCACTCTACCAGTGTTGGTTACTTCTCCTATCACAGCAAAATCTAACTGCCATTTATCAAAAATAGCTTTGGCAAAATTTTGTTGCTCTGGCTTGATTATCATAAGCATTCTTTCTTGACTTTCAGAAAGCATAATTTCGTAGGGAGTCATGTTGGTTTCTCGCTGTGGAACTTTCTCAAGATGTAGTTCGATTCCTGTGCCACCTTTTCCTGACATTTCAAAAGAAGAAGAAGTAAGCCCAGCTGCCCCCATATCTTGAATTGATAAAATGCAATCGTGTTGCATTAATTCAAGACAAGCTTCAAGTAATAATTTTTCGGTAAAAGGATCGCCCACCTGCACAGTTGGTTTTTTATCTTCGTTATTATCAGAAAATTCGTCAGAAGCCATAACTGCACCATTAATGCCATCTCGACCAGTTTTAGAACCAATATAAACCACACTAGCTCCAACTTGCGAAGCGGCGGAATAAAAAATTTTATTAGTATCTGCCAAGCCAACAGTCATGGCATTTACAATAATATTGCCATTATAACTTTCATGAAAAGTTATTTCACCACCAACGGTAGGCACACCAACACAATTACCATAAAAACCAATGCCAGAAACTACTCCATTTACTAATTGTTTGGTTTTTGGATGCTTAATATCGCCAAATCGTAAAGAGTTTAGATTAGCAATTGGCCTTGCCCCCATAGTAAAAACATCGCGCAAGATGCCACCAACACCTGTTGCGGCACCTTGAAAAGGCTCAATAAAAGAAGGATGATTATGGCTTTCCATTTTAAAAATTATTGCCTGACCATCACCAATATCTATTACCCCTGCATTTTCACCTGGCCCACAAATAACCCAAGGGGCGGTTGTGTGCATGGTTTTTAACCATTGTTTAGTTGATTTATATGAACAATGCTCCGACCACATGGCAGAAAAAATGCCTAACTCGGTTATTGTTGGCTCTCGTTGAAGAATTTGCAAAATTTTTGCATATTCTTCTTCGGTTAAATTATGATCTTTGATTAATTTAGCAGTGATTATTGACATAAATTATTTTTTAGCTTTAGCTCTAGATACCAAGGATTTTTTGCCCCCAGATTTTTGTTGAAATATTTTTAAAACTTTTTCTGCCTCTTCATAAGGAACTGCAAAAAATGAGAAACTATCCATTACTTTAATATCATCGATGTTTCTTTTACTAATACCTGTTGTTTTTTCAAGAAAATCGAGTAATTTATGAGTATCAAAATTATCAACTTTGCCTTTGGCAATAAACAATCGGGCAGTTCCTTTACGATCAACATAACTTCTTTTTTCTTGCGAACCTAACGGACGATAGCCAGTGATGCCATGATCGTCGTAGTAAAAATCTTTATTTTTTTTGTAAGATTCAAGATCGTGAATTTCATTATAGCTTTTTTCGCTTAATTCGTCTTTGAAAGCTAATTTTAACAATGCAGAAAATAAATTTTCGGTAAGTTCAAATTCTTTTAGTAAATCTGTGGTAATGCTTGCCACATCAGATAAATCGTTATGAGAAATAATATCGACAATCGCAGATTTAATACGTTGTTTTTTGCTATCAATTACTGCAGAAACATTTGGAACTTTTTGTTTGGTAATTTTAGTGTTAGCAACTCGTTGCAAAGAAGTGAGTTTGCGATATTCAGAAGGGGTAATTAAAGTGATGGCGGTGCCACTTTTACCTGCCCTACCCGTTCTGCCAATGCGATGCACATAACTTTCTGGATCTTGCGGTAGAGAATAGTTGATAACATGGGTTAGATTATCAATATCTATGCCTCTAGCGGCAACATCGGTTGCAACTAATATAGTAATTTGTTTAGCTCTAAATTTTTGCAATACTTTTTCTCTTTGACCTTGTGATAAATCGCCATGGATTGCTTCGGATCTGCAACCACGGTTAGCTAGTTTATGAGCAATTTCATCGGCATCAATTTTGGTGCGACAAAAAACCATACCATAAAAACTTTCTTCTATATCGATAATACGAAACAAAGCTTCAAACTTATCGGCTTGAGCAACTTCAAAATAAATTTGCTGAATATTATCACGACTAATTTGCTCACTTGATACCGAAATTATCTCGGCATTTTTCATGTATTGTTTAGAAAGTCTTTCAATATTTGCAGGCATTGTTGCCGAAAACAAAACAGTTCTGCGAGAAGATGGAGTAGATTTTAAAATTTCTTCGATATCATCAACGAAACCCATATTTAACATTTCATCGGCCTCATCTAGCACTAAATAAGAAATAGAATCGAGTTTTAGAGTTTTTCTATTGATATGATCGATAACTCTACCAGGAGTGCCAACAACAATATCAACACCTCGTTGAAGCCTAGAGATTTGTCTTTCAATTGGCTGACCACCATAAACAGCAATAATAACAGTTTTTTGATTTTCAGCAAAAGAACTAAGCTCTTCTGTTACTTGAATTGCTAATTCTCTAGTAGGCACTAAAATAATGGCTTGCACTTTTTTAGATTGTGGCACAATATTTTCGATAATCGGAATGCCAAATGCTGCAGTTTTACCTGTGCCAGTTTGAGCTTTACCGATGAGATCTT
>JAUMFK010000119.1:0-2861 GCA_032119875.1 Rickettsiales bacterium | reverse complement strand
ACGGTATAGTTTTGGCTTGTATTGCCGTTGGCTCTTCAAAGCCTTTTTTTTGTAAAGAATCAAGCATTGCTTCTGACAACCCTAATTCGCGGAATTTAGCTAGATTTGACATATAAAATAAGAATTAAGGTTTTAAAAAATCAACAATCAAAATTATGTCACAATAAAAACTAGAAATCAAGCATTAAAATTAAATGTTTATAGTATTGTTTAAATATTTTTTACAGGATATAAATTAACCGAATCGGTTTGTTTTTGGCGGTATTCGTGTAGTTTTTTAGCAAGATTTTGATCTTGTAAAGCTAAAATAGCAACAGCTAATAAGGCAGAATTTTTTGCCCCCGCTTCACCGATTGCCAAAGTGCCAACAGGCACTCCTGCAGGCATTTGCACAATAGAAAGTAAAGAATCAAAACCAAACATATTTCTGCTAACAATTGGCACTCCTAAAACTGGTAAATCAGTGAGAGCAGAGGCCATGCCAGGTAAATGAGCAGCACCACCGGCGGCAGCAATAATCACTTGAAAACCTTTCTCTTTGGCAGTTTGACAAAATTGATAAAGTCTGTGCGGAGTGCGATGGGCAGAAATAATGAGAGTTTCAAATGAAATATCGAACTGTTGCAAAATTTCTTCGGCATGATGCATTGCAGAATAATCAGACTGACTACCCATAATGATAGCTATTGATTTTTTACTCATAGTTTAAGATTTTCTATCGGCTATTTTTTGTTTTATTTTACCAATTATTTTGGCAGGATTCAAACCTTTTGGGCATGTTTGAGTGCAATTCATGATAGTATGGCAACGATATAGCTTAAATGGATCTTCGAGATCGTCTAATCTTTTTTCGGTTGCTTCATCTCGAGAATCAAAAATCCATCTGCCTGCTTGCAGTAAAACCGCAGGACCAAGATATTTTTCGGAATTCCACCAATAACTAGGGCAAGAAGTAGAGCAACAAGCACATAAAATGCATTCGTATAAACCATCTAACTGCTCTCTTTCTTGTGGCGATTGCAATCTTTCTGAATTTAAGTTGCTTGGCTCTGGCGATTGCATCCAAGGCTCGATAGATTTATATTGCTCATAAAAATGGCTAAGATCTGGCACTAAATCTTTGATTACAGGCATATGAGGCAATGGATAAATTTTGACCACATTAGATTTGCAATCAGAAATTGCTTTGGTGCAAGCCAAAGTGTTGCTACCATCAATATTCATAGCACAAGAACCGCATATTCCTTCACGACAAGATTTGCGAAAAGTTAAAGAAGAATCTTGCTCGGATTTGATTTTAATGAGAGCATCAAGCACCATTGGGCCACATTTATCGAGATCTATTTCAAAACGATCGATATAGGGGTTTTGGTATTGTGGATCTTCGGGATTATAACGATAAACTTCAAGAGTGCAAATGTTTTTAGCATCGGCATTGGCTTTGTGAGTTGTGCCTTTTGTTTTATCTATTTGGGAATTTTTAGGAAGAGTAAATTCGGCCATATATTTATATTTTAATTAATAAGTTTATTTTTTTAACATTTGTTTATTAAAGTTCTAGTCTTTGTTCTGTTGACAATAAAGATTGAGCACTATTTACAGATAAAGATTGTGCTACATCATCCACAATTTCAAAAACTTTATCATTAAATTGTGACATTTTTATTAACCATTTTCTTACTTTTGAAGGACTTATTTGATCGATTGAAATTTCTCCATTTTGTAATTTTAAAATTTTATCATAATTTTCTTCATCTTCAAAAAAAGATCTTATTTTAGAATCAGTTATTGCTTCTTGTATCAATTGAAGTTTTTGATAAAATATTTCTTCTATATTTTTTTGCTTTGGAAAAATTTTTTTTAATCTTTCTAAAGATTTAGTTTTTATGGTATCGTTTTGTAAAAGTTCTAAAGCAAATTTAAAAGAATCTAGAGTATATAAAAAAAACTCTACTGGTTCAATTTCAAGATTTGGATTATCTATATCTACTATTTGTACTTCATCTTGTACTTCATCTCTATTTTTTTTTGCAACCACCATATTAATTTCACCTGCAGATTGTGGCATATCATTAGGAGATAAATCTCCAGCAGCACCAAGAACACTTGCAATTGCTAAATCTTGTCTTACTTGCTGAGATTCTCTAATTAAACGAAGTATTTTTGCTGTTTCTTCTTCTAGATCATCATATTTATGAAGTTTAGAAATAATTTCTTTGTTGGTTATTTCTATTTCCGGTGGTTTTAAGGATGGTACATAATCTTCTTTTTGTAATAATTCCAAAAGTTCTAAATTATGTTTTGTAACAATTGCAGGAAAAGGATTTTCATGTATTTGTTTAATATATTTTTCATTTTCTATATCGACTTGTGAATAAGGTCTGTATTCATCTTTGGATTTGGCAACTGTGACAAGATAAAATAAACATACAATTCTCGGGAAAATTCTCATAAAAAATCATTAAAAAATTAATAAACTCTTTTTTTAGGAGGGAAAGCAGAAACCTCGTTGGTAAGCGGTTTTAAAATAACCTCACGATAATCTGTTTTTAAAGAACCAGTTTCACTGCACCACATAATAGAATGTTTTAACCAGTTTTCGTCATCTCTTTCTTTAAAATCTTCTCGAGCATGAGCACCTCTACTTTCTGTGCGATGTAAAGCAGAAGCAATTGTGACTAATGCTTGCGATCGCAAATTATCGAGTTCTAGAGCTTCTATTAAATCGGAGTTCCAGATTAAGCCTCTATCTGTAATGGCAATTTCGGAGAAACTATGAAAAATTTCTTGCATTTTAGCATAACCTTGTTTTAATGAATTTTCGGTGCGAAACACTGCAGCATATGTTTGCATACAATTTT
>JAUMFK010000118.1:0-1691 GCA_032119875.1 Rickettsiales bacterium | reverse complement strand
TAAATTTGTTTTAATTTTTTGCTAGTTTTGAGAAGAAATTTTAGCTATTTTTAGCCTCATATTAAACATATTAGGCTAAAAATAGCTGAAATTTATACCAAAAATGGCAAATAAATTAAAACAAATTTGGAATTTAACAGTGTCATAATATTGCCTTTAATGATAAAAAATATTATAAATATCTTGTTTGATTTGTTGTTGCAATTCTAATAGAGAAGAAAATTTTTTTTCTGGTCTTATAAAATTAATAAATTTAACCTCAATTGATTGTTGATATAAATCACCTTGCCAATTAAAAAGATGTGTTTCAAAAAGTGGTTGTTGGTTGTTGTTTAAGGTTGGTTTGATGCCAAAATTAGTAATAGAAGGTAGAGTAATTTTTTGTTGATTAAAAGTAAAAGTTGTTTCGGTTTGATAAACACCAAATTTTGGAAAAATAATATTGTTATTTGGAGCAATGTTAAGAGTTGGAAATCCAATTTTACGAGCTATTTGCTTTCCTAACAAAACCTTACCTACAACACTAAAATTGCGAGTTAAGATTTGATTTGCTTTTTTTATATCTCCTTCGCTAATAAACTTTCTTGCCAAGGTAGAAGAAAAAATAATTTCTTGCTGTTTCTGACATTTTAACTGCTCCACACTAATATTGTTTTGCCTTAAACTTTCGAGATTGCCAAGGCGGTTTTTACCAAAAGTAAAATCGTAACCAACAACCATAGTTTTGGTTTGGCAATATTGTAATAAAATTTGTTTAATAAAATTATCATACGATAAATTTGCCAAATGCTTGTTAAACTTCAAAACAATAATATAATCTAGGTTAAATTGTTGCAGAGTAGTTATTTTTTGTTTAAAAGTTTGCAATAAAAAATTTTGCTGTTTTTTAAAAAAAAGAGCAGGATGAGGTAAAAAAGTAATCAAGCCAGTAGCTAAATTATTTTTTTTAGCAGTTTCGTTTAGTTGTGAAATGATTTGTTGATGCCCAAAATGCACTCCATCAAAGTTGCCAATAGTTAAGCAAAGCTGTTTAGTAATGCTACCTTTTTTTGGCAAACCAAAACGAATAATAGTCATTGCTAGTGATTATTAGTAGGTATCGGTATTTTTTATAACACTATGACGATAACCATAAAATGCATAAATTACAATGCCAAAAATATTCCATAGTAAAAAATATTTCCAATTTTCTAAAAGCAATTCTGCCAATAAAAAGCAGCAAGAAAAAATAGCAACAAAAGCAATTAATGCAAGATTCGGACAAACAAAACCTCTAGGCATTTGCGGTTGAGTGTATCGTAAAATTAAAGTTGAGGCAACCACCATTATAAAGCTAAATAAAGTGCCTAGGCTAGTCATTTCGGCTAAAATTTTTAGTGGAAACATGCCAGATAAAATTGCCGCTATACAAGAGGTAATGATAATGCTAATATGAGGGGTTTGATATTTTGGATGAATATTTTGCAATTTTTTTGGCAACAAGCCGTCTCTTGACATAGCAAAAAATATTCGAGACTGCCCATAAAGTAAAATCAATAAAACCGAGGTAATGCCGGCAACCGCACCGATTGCTACTAAAATTGAGCCAAAATTATTGCCATTTTCACGTAAGGCTCTAGCCAAAGGCTCTGGATTATCAAGAGTTGTGTAATGTGCTATACCATTTAAAGCAAGTGTTGTAAGAGCATAAA
>JAUMFK010000117.1:0-13877 GCA_032119875.1 Rickettsiales bacterium | reverse complement strand
TGGTATTAGTTGTGCTAACCGCAAACAACACGATTATTTTAGTTGTGCTAACCGCAAACAACACGATATATTTAATATGAGGCTAAAAACTAAAATTAAAACAAAATGCAATCTTTATAAATTTAAAAATAAGAAATGGTATCATATTTTAATCTTTAATTTAATAAACTGCTATATTTCATTTTGCAAAAAAAAGATAGTTTATTCTTTTTTATAACAAAATACTTGGCTTTTTTATTTTAGGCTTCTTATAATATTTGTTTAATATCTATATCATTCAACTTAACATACATTGTTGATATTTAATAAATCTAACTTCATCTTTTTGGCTAAAAAGCTTCAAAAAGCCTCAAGCTGTATCGATATACAGCTTTCGTTTTTTAAAGTTTTTATCTCAAAAATATTTTGTTAGATTAATTAATTTTAAAGTTAAAATGGTATAATTTCATCTTTTTGGCTAAAAAGCTTCAAAAAGCCTCAAGCTGTATAAATATACAGCTTTCGTTTTTTAAAGTTTTTATCTCAAAAATATTTTGTTAGATTAATTAATTTTAAAGTTAAAATGGTATTACTTCATCTTTTTGGCTAAAAAGCTTCAAAAAGCCTCAAGCTGTATATCTATACAGCTTTCGTTTTTTAAAGTTTTTATCTCAAAAATATTTTGTTAGATTAATTAATTTTAAAATTGAAATGGTATAACTTCATCTTTTTGGCTAAAAAGCTTCAAAAAGCCTCAAGCTGTATATCTATACAGCTTTCGTTTTTTAAAGTTTTTATCTCAAAAATATTTTGTTAGATTGATTAATTTAAAGTTGAAATAGTATAATAATAATTTTCGTTGCTGAATGAAATTAAACAACAACCCAGATACACAAACAAATTTTTTGCCAAAAGCTGAAAATAAAAAATTATTGGTAAAAAATACTAAACAAACATCTAAATTATTGTTTATTTTTATAGGTTCTTTTTGCTTATTTTTGTTAGCTAATCAGGCAATTTGGGCCCAAATTGAAAGCATCTATAATTCTACTACCGATGAAGTTGCTGGCATTTCTGGCTTAATGTCGGCAGTTACTAATAACGATATTGAAGGTGTGAAGTTTTTTAGTAAAGGTGGGCCGCTAATTATTAATCAAAAAAATCTTGGTGGAGCAACTGCTTTACATATTGCTTGTCGTGAATCTAATTTTGAAGCGGTAAAAATTTTACTTGATAACGGAGCTAATGTTAATATTGCCGATAACGAAGGCTGGACTCCCCTTATGCGAGCTTCTTTAGCTGGTAATTCACAAATTGTTGAAATGCTAATTGCTAAAAATGCGAAAGCCGATGCTTTTAATTCTATTGGCGAAACCGCTCTTGTTCATGCCACTAACTCTCGATGTTTAGATTGTTTAAATATTATTATCGAAAAAGCTAATTTAGTTAAAACTGCTAATTTAAAAACTCTCAAAACTCAAATTACCGATGCTTTTTTGTTAGCTAGAAATCAAGAAGAATCTTCTACTAAAACAGTTTTAGAGGCTTTTTTAGATTATGTCAATAAAGCCGATAACTTACTTACTGCACAGATTGTTGAAACAAAACCAGCCGAAAATTTATCTGAATCTTCGTTAGAAGATTCTAAACCGCAGTCGATAAAAAAACTTACTATACAGAAAAAAAATAGCAAAAAGTTTGCTTTAAAAACAACATCAGAACAACAACAAGAAGAAGAGTTAGAAAATATTATAAAACCAAAAAATTCTCCCGATAAGCAAATTGCAATTTCGCAAACAAAGCAAGATAACAAAAAACATGTTAAACAAACCAAATCAGAGCCAGAGCAAAAAATAATTAAAGTAACTACTAAACCAGTTATTGCCCAGAAACCTAAAAAATCTTTTAAACTAAATAAGCCAATTGAAGATGCAAAAATTCCTACTTTCACTCAACAATCTTTGCCTCCTGTTGTTGCTCCAGTTAATCAAGAGCAACCTGTAGCTATCTCTAATTCTGCGGTTGCTCCCACTAATAATAGTTCTAATCAGCAAGAAATTTTACCAAACAATAGCTTAATCAACGAAGATAAACCAAAAAAAATTGCCGATTCACCTTCTACTGAAAGCTTGCCAGAAGCCAAGCTTGCCAACAATGAAACAAAACCTAAATTCTTTAAGAAATTGCTCTCAAAACAATCAACAGCACCTCAAAATACCAATACAACCGAATCTATTCAAAATGAAGCTTTAAATACTCAATCTGTGCCAGAAAAATCAGTAGAAGTGTTGCAAAATTCTCAAGAAAAACTGCCAGAAAAATTGCCAGAAAAACTGCCAGAAAAATTGCCAGAAAAACTGCCAGAGAAACTGCCAGAAAAACTGCCAGAGAAACTGCCAGAAAAATTGCCAGAAAAACTACCAACTACACAGCCAGAAATTAATCTATCTCCAGATAAATCAACTCAAAATGAAAAATCAACCGATGATAATTTATCAAATACTATTTCAAATAAAAATATTAAATATGAAAATACAATGCAATCAAAAGAAAAATTAAAAAAATTCAAGTTTTCTCCCCTACAAGATGCTAAAAATAAACCAAATTCAATATCTAAAAAAGATGAAGTTAAAAATAACACCAATATTTTGCAAGAAACTTCTACAACACCAGAAACATTATTAAATAAAAAATCAACTGAAAAAGAATCTACATTAAAAAGAAAGTATAAACTTAATACCATTACCGACAAAGAAAACACAGAAAAAGAAGTAGAAATAAAAAAACTACCTGTTCCACAAGAAATATAAAATGGCAAATAAAACAAATTTGGAATTCAACAGTGCCATAAAATAAAAAACGATCTAGGGGGAAATGTTTTTATATCATAATAATAATTTAGTTACACAAGTAGTTATTACCGCAGAAAATCGCGGGTTTTTGTTTGGTGATGGTGTTTTTGAAACCTGCTTAATTCATAAACAACATATTATCAATTTTGCACAGCACCTACACAGATTAGCTTGCGGTTTGCAATATCTTGATATAACTTATGATTTAAGAAATGTGCAGTGGCAAGCAGAAAACCTAATTAAACTCAATAATATAGAGTATGGAATTCTAAAAATACAAATCGGTAGAGATATAGGAAGTTTTGGTTATTTACCAACTCAAAACTGCTCTACAATAAGTATTTTACAAAATTTTTTACCAAGAAAGATACCGCATAATATTAGGTTGATAATTAGCGATCGTGGGCTGTGCGGGAGTTTTTCTTTTAAATCTAGCAATAGCTTGCCTTATGTTTTGGCAAAAATTGATGCTCAAAAAAAATCGGCTTTTGATAGTATTTTACTAAATAAAAACCAACATATTTGCGAAACTGGTTCTGCTAATATTTTTTGGGTTAAAGATGAGCAAATTTTTACTCCGCATCATGATTGTGGATTGGTTTTAGGGTTGATAAGGCAAATAATTTGCCAAAATTATAAAGTGCATTTTGTGGCAGAAGACTGGCAATCTTTATATATTGCCGATGAAGTTTTTATTACCAACTCTATTATTTTATTAAAAAGTGTTGACACTATTGAATTTGCTAATAAAATTACCAAAAACTATCAAAAAAATGCAGTATCTCAAAAAATTGCTAGTTTTTTGCAAGAACAATTATTGTTGTTATGAAGATTCAAAAAATTACAAAAAAAGCTTTTTCGCTCATCGAAATAGCGGTGGTATTGGCGGTTATTGGCATTTTGCTAGCATCAGTAATTATTGGCAAAAATTTAGTTGATAAATCTAAAATAACCAACTCGCAAACTCTTACTATTAATTCGGTGGTTCATAGCCTTGATAAAAATTTAGTTTTTTGGCATGAAACTTCTTTTGGGCAAGAAAGTTATAACAATAATATTTGGTTTGATTATCAGCAAGATAAAACTAAAAACAATAATGCAGGTCAAATATCAGCATCTTCTACCGCTCCATCTTTTATAACAGAAGATTCTAGCTTAATTAATAATTTACCAACCGTTCGTTTTGCTAATTCAAAATCATTAGTGCAACCAGCTTTAAAAAATTTAAGTAATAGTTATTTTACAATTTTTGTTATACATACTGGCACAAACGATACTGCAATTTTTACTGGTTTTAACACTGCTCCTTCTCAAATAATTGTTGATGGCACAAAAAAATTATCAGTATGGAGAGGTCAAAACACAAGCAATATAGGCAATTCATCAACTATTGGTAGTGCAGATTATATTGGTGATATTTATGAAATTATAGTTTTTAATACTCAACTCACTAATGAATCGCAAAACGAAGTGATTGCCTACTTAATAGCAAAATATAAATTTAAAACTAATAATTAAATATGAGTTTTTCAATTAATTGTTTTGCTAAAATTAACTTATTTTTGCAAATCAATAATAAGAGGTCAGATGGTTATCACAATTTGCAATCCTTATTTTTGCCCATAAATTTGCATGATGTTTTACACCTAAAAAAAAGCTCTAATTTTAGTTTAAATGTTATAGGTAAATATCAACATCAAATTACCGCACCAAATATTATTAGCGAAATTTGGCAATATTTTAGCAATAATTTTACACTCAACAGCAATTTAACTATCACTTTAGAAAAAAATATTCCTGTTGGAGCTGGAATTGGCGGTGGTTCAAGCAACGGATCGGCTTTTATTTTGGCTTTAAATCAACTTTTTTCTTTAAAGTTAAGCACTGAAAAACTGCTAGAAATTAGTTTGAAATTTGGTTCTGATTTGCCGTTTTTTATCATAGGTAAGCCAGCATTTGTTTTTGGCAGAGGTCAAGAAATTGTGCCACTTGCAAAACCTCTGCCAAAATTGTTAATTTTATTAATAAATCCACAAATTAATTTATCAACTGCTAAAGTTTTTGCTAATAATACCAATTTTAGCCAACCTCTTGCTCTTGATTATCTGCAAAGTTTAAGCTTTACTAATTTGCTTGCTTTGGGCAATAATTTACAAGATTCGGCAATAAAATTAGCTCCGCAAATAGGGGAAGTTTTATCTTGTTTAAAAAAATTTCAACCACTTTCTGCTAATATGTCGGGCAGTGGCAGTAGCTGTTTTGCAGTATTTGATAACCAAATAAACTGCCAAGAGGCTTATAATTTTTTTTGCAATACTTTTAATGATTATCTTATTAAAATTGTTTAATAAATTATGAAAAACAAATTATTTTTACCGTTCTTGTTTTTAGCATTAAATGCATTTGCCAATAATCAACCCGCTACTTTACCACAAATTGTTGTGCAGGAAAATTTATCAATCACTACTAACAATACTTCACTTGCTCGGCAGAAAGCTAATAAAATTGCTGGCTCGGTAGCAATTATCGATAAAGAAGATTTGCAAAATAAATCTAGCCTCACTGTGCAAGATATGTTTTTGGCAACTCCGGGAGTTTTTGCTCAAAGCAAACAAGGTCAAGAATCTAGGCTTGCCATCAGGGGTTCTGGTTTATCAAGAAATTTTCATTTAAGAGGTGTAAATTTATATCAAGATGGCATTCCTATTAATTTACCAGATGGTTCTGCCGATTTTCAAAGCCTCGATCCGTTAGCGGTTAATCATATTGAGGTTTATAAAGGGGTAAATGCTTTACATTTAGGTTCGGCAACTCTTGGTGGTGCTATTAATTTTGTATCCCCAACTGGCTATACTGCCAACAAGCTTTTGTTAAGGTTAGAAGGAGGCAGTTTTGATAGTAAAAGAATGCAAATAAGTAGTGGGCAGGTGCTAGGTAAAGCCGATTATTATACTTCTTTTTCAAAGTTTAACAGCAATGGTTATCGCAAACAAAGCAATCAAACTGACAGCAAAATGTTTAGTAATTTTGGCTATAAATTTAATCAAAACCTCGAAAATCGCACTTATATTAGTTTAATAAATAGCAAATTAGAGCTAGCAGGAGCATTAACTAGAATTCAGCTTAATAATAATCCAAATTCTGCCAACACTGGCAATGTTAATAGCAAGCAAGAGCGTAATTTTAATGAAATTCGTCTTGCTAACAAAACTTCTTATATTTCTGATGATTCTGCTTATAATTTTGGTGTTTATGTGGTGCAAAAAAAGCTTGACCACCCAATTTTTCAGGTGATAGATCAAAATAGCATCAACTATGGTTTATTTGCTGATAGCAAAATTAATTACCAACTTTTTAACAAAAAAAGTGCATTATTATTTGGAATAAATCTAGGTCAGGGAGTTGTTGATTCGCAAAGATTTGTCAATATTTTTGGAGCAAGAGGTAATCAAACCATGAAGGGCAACGAAAGATCTCAAACTGCTTTATTTTTTGCCGAAAATAATTTACAGATTTTGCCAAAAACTACATTTAATATTGGCGGTCAAGTTCTTTATCGTAAATTAAATTATCAAGATAAATTTTTAACAGATGGCAATCAAACTGGTGAAAGAAAATTTTATGGCTTTAGCCCAAAAGCAGGAGCGGTTTATCAAGTTCAGCCAAACATACAAATTTATGGTAATTTAAGCGGTGCCGTTGAGCCTCCAACATTTAGCGAATCTAGGCAAACCGCTTTACCAGGATTGGCAAATATATCTTCTCAAAAATCTTATACAGCCGAAATTGGTATGCGTAAAAGCAAAACTGCTAACAGTAATTTTAGCTTCGATCTCAACGCTTATCGCTCTGATATACACAATGAACTGATTTTATATACTGTGGCACCAAATATAACTCAAGCAATTAATGCTAAAAAAACTTTACATCAAGGCATAGAATTAGCTACCGAAAACACTTTGATAAAAAATATTTTTGATTCAGATAGTTTAAATTTAAAAAATGCTTATACATTTAGCGATTTTCGTTTTGTGAACGATGCAATTTATAAAAATAACAAAATACCAGGCAATCCTCGGCATTATTTGTTTAGCCAATTAATTTATAAACACAAAAATTCATTGTTTATTTCTCCTAACCTAGAGGCGGTTCCGCAAGGCATTGTGATTGATGCTAAACACAATCTTAAAAGCAAAAACTACTTCGCTTTTGGCTTAAATGCTGGTTTTGATCTTGATGATAATATTAATATTTTTGTTGAAGGCAGAAATTTGCTAAACAAAAATTATGCTGGTGCGGTTGATGTTTTGTCGCAAACAACCACTAACAATGCAAGTGTTTATTATCCTGCTAGCCCTAGAGCTGTTTATTTTGGCATAAAGTATAAATTATAAATTTTGGCAATTAAAAAATGCTTTGCTATCTAAAATCAAGATTGTTAAAATAAATGGCATTATAAAACTTTTTACATAATTTTTATGTCTAATAAATTTGTTTATTCTTTTGGCGATGGCAAGGCAGAAGGCGATGTTTCAATGAAAAACCTGCTTGGCGGTAAAGGTGCTAATTTGGCAGAGATGTCTAAAATGGGCTTGCCTGTGCCACTTGGCTTTACTATTACTACCGATGTTTGTAATGCTTTTTACAATAATAATTGTCAATTTCCACCTACTTTAGAGCAGCAAATTGAGTTGGCAATTCACAATTTACAACAAACTATTAATGTTAATCAGCTCGAAAATCAATTACAATTTGGTAGCGAAACAAATCCTTTACTATTTTCAATCAGATCTGGTGCCAGAGCTTCTATGCCTGGCATGATGGATACCATCTTAAATTTAGGCTTAAACGATAAAACTGTTTTGGGCTTGGCTCAAAATAGCAACAATTCTCGCTTTGCCTTTGATTCTTATCGTAGATTTATTCAAATGTATTCTTCGGTGGTGCTTGAAATTGATCATCATCATTTTGAAGCTATTTTGCAAGAAAAAAAAGAAGAGCATTCTTTAATTGCCGATACTCAACTTACCACTCAACACTTGCAAGAAATAGTTGTTTTATATCAGCAAGAGGTTATAAAGCACACAGGCAAGCCTTTTCCGCAAGATGTTTATCAGCAACTTTGGGAGGCAATTAAGGCGGTATTTAATTCTTGGATGAACGAAAGAGCCATAGTTTATCGCTCTTTACATAACATTCCTGCTAGCTGGGGAACCGCAGTTAATGTGCAGGCAATGGTTTTTGGTAATTTAGGCGAAACTTCGGCAACTGGTGTGGTATTTACTCGCAACCCTTCTACTGGCAGTTCCGATTTATATGGCGAATATCTAATTAATGCCCAAGGCGAAGATGTTGTTGCTGGCATTCGCACTCCGCAATCTATAACTATTGCTGGCAAAAAAAGTTTAGGCTCAAATTTGCCTGCCATGGAAGAAACCATGCCAACAGTATTTGCCGAGCTTGTAAGTTTATGTTCTGTGCTTGAAAAAAGATACCAAGATATGCAAGACATCGAATTTACTATTCAAAATAATAAATTATGGCTCTTGCAAACTAGAAACGGCAAAAGAACTGCCCAATCTGCAATTAAAATTGCTTGTGATATGGTCAACGAAGGTGTTATAACCAAAGAACAAGCTTTATTAAGGCTCGATCCTGCTAGTCTTGATCAGCTCTTGCATCCTGCACTTGATCCCAAAGCTAAAATGCAAGTTTTAACCAAAGGTTTGCCTGCTTCGCCAGGAGCGGCTTCTGGTGTTGTGGTTTTTTCGTCACAAATTGCCGAAAAACGAGCCGAAAATGGCGAAAAAGTTATTTTGGTTCGAATTGAAACTAGCCCAGAAGATATTAAAGGTATGCATGTTTCACAAGGCATTCTAACCGCTCGAGGCGGCATGACATCTCATGCGGCAGTTGTAGCAAGAGGAATGGGCACCCCTTGTGTTTCGGGGGCAAATAGTTTACATATCGATTACGAAAAAAAGCTTCTTACTATTGGCTCTATAAAGATTTCTGAAGGTGAAATCATTACTATTAACGGTTCAAATGGCGATGTAATTTTGGGTTTAGTTCCTACTTTACAGCCCCAGCTTTCTTCTGAATTCAAAACTATTATGTCTTGGGCCGATGAAATTCGCCAACTAAAAGTGCGTACTAATGCCGAAACTCCTCTTGATTGCCAAACTGCCCGAAATTTTGGTGCTGAAGGTGTGGGGCTGTGTCGAACCGAGCATATGTTTTTTAACGAAGATCGTATTGTTGCGGTAAGGCAAATGATTTTAGCAGAAATTGCCGAAAAACGAATAGAAGCCCTAGAAAAAATTTTACCAATGCAAAGGCAAGATTTTTTAGAAATTTTTAAAATTATGAGTGGCTTGCCTGTTACTATTCGTTTGCTTGATCCTCCATTGCACGAATTTTTACCAAATAAAGAGCATGAAATAGTTGAATTAGCCCATATTTTACAAGTTGAAACTAGTTATATTCGCCAAAGAAACCATCAATTGCAAGAGCATAACCCAATGTTAGGTCATCGCGGTTGCAGGCTTGGCATTTCTTATCCCGAAATTTATCAAATGCAAGCTAGAGCAATTTTTGAGGCTATGGTATTAGCAAAAACACAATATAATGCCAATGTTTTACTTGAAATTATGGTGCCTCTGGTTGCCACTTACAAAGAAATTAAAATTATTAAAAACTTAATTGTTGATGTTGCAAAGCAAGTTGAGGCCGAAAGTAAAATTAGCATTCCTTATTTAGTAGGAACCATGATAGAACTCCCAAGAGCTGCGATTATTGCTAATCAAATTGCTAAAGAAGCCGAATTTTTTAGTTTTGGCACTAATGATTTAACTCAAACCACTTTTGGTCTTTCTCGAGATGATGCTAGTAATTTTTTAGGTCATTATCAAAAAGATAACATTCTTACTGCCGATCCTTTTGCCGAACTCGACTGCGAAGGGGTAGGTGAGCTTATTAAAATTGCTAGTGAAAAAGGCAAGCAAACACGTGCAAACATCAAACTTGGAATTTGTGGAGAACATGGTGGCAATCCTGCTTCTATTGAATTTTGTCAAGAAGTTGGCTTGCATTATGTTTCTTGTTCGCCTTATCGAGTGCCAATTGCTAAACTAGCGGCCGCTCAAGCAGTGTTAAAACAAAGAAAGTCTTAAAATTGCCATAATGGCATTATTGTTGGCGGTAGAGTGCCAAAAAATATATTCCCGAAGTTGAAATGGTATTATACCATTTCAACTTAAAATACATTGTTAGATTGATTAATTTTAAAGTTGAAATGGTATAACTTCATCTTTTTGGCTAAAAAGCTTCAAAAAGCCTCAAGCTTTATAGATATACAGCTTTCGTTTTTTAAAGTTTTTATCTCAAAAATATTTTGTTAGATTGATTAATTTTAAAGTTAAAATGGTATAACTATTAAAACAGCTAAGTCTAAATTATGACAATCACTATTCATTCACCAAGCGATTTTGCAAAAATGCGAGTAGCTGGCAAATTAGCGGCCGAAATTCTTAACTATATTTCTCCTTTTGTGCAAGCTGGAGTAAGCACTAATTATTTAAACGATCTGTGCCATGCAAAAATTATTTCTGCAGGGGCAATTCCTGCCCCACTAAATTATAAAGGATTTCCTAAATCTATTTGCACTTCCATAAATCATGTAGTGTGTCATGGCATTCCTAGTGATAATAAAATTTTAAAAAATAGCGATATTATTAATATTGATATTACAGTTATTGTTGATGGTTGGCACGGTGATACTAGCAAAATGTTTTTTGTTGGCAAACCTAGTGTTAAGGCTAAAAAATTAGTAGAAGTTACTTATGAATGTTTAATGCTTGGCATCGAACAAGTAAAGCCCGGTGCCGATTTTAATGCTATTGGTGCAGTTATTGCAAAACATGCTCATAAAAATGGTTTTTCGGTAGTGCGCGATTTTTGCGGCCATGGTATTGGCAAAGTTTTTCATGCCGAACCAAATGTTTTACACTATGTTCATAAACCTTATGCAACCATGAAAACTGGCATGTTTTTTACTATCGAGCCTATGATAAACGAAGGAGCACACGAAACTTTTGTTAGCCCACATGATGGCTGGACTGTCTGGACTCGAGATAAAAAACTCTCCGCTCAATTTGAACACACTATTGGTGTTACCGAAACTGGCTACGAAATTTTTACGATATAATGTTTTCTATCCAAATATGAGTAGTTTATTTGATAATACACAACTTCATGCAAAATTAACCGATCATAGCTTTCATAATTATGTTGAGTCAAAATCTATCTTTACTCGTTGGCATAATCTACTTTCTACCGCTCACAAAACCGAAGAACAACTCCAAGCCGATTTTTTAAACGATATTTTTGGCGAAGTGCTAGGCTATGCTTACAAAAGGGGCGAAACCGAAGCCAACCTTGAAAAAGAGCAAAAAACCGAACTTGACGGGCAAAAACCAGACGGAGTTTTAGGTTTTTTTACTCAAACAAGCAAAGATATTCGAGTAATCATCGAGCTAAAAGATAGCAAAACCAATCTTGATGCCAAGCAAAACCGCAAAAACGATAACCGCACCGCAGTAGAGCAGGCTTTTGGCTATGTGGCAAAATATCAAGGAATTGAATTTGTAATTGTAAGCAACTTTACCGAAATTAGGCTTTACCAAAGCAATTATCAAGGCAAATATCACTCGTTTTTTATTGCCGATCTTGCCTGTAACCAAAACAAACTAAACGAGTTTCACTTTTTGCTTGCCAAAGATCGGCTGTTTACCAAGCAACATCAACAATCGCCAGTGCATTTGCTAAACACCACAAATCAAGGCATTGAAATTGAAAAAAAATTCTATGCTCATTATTCTGCCCTTCGCTATGAGATTTGGCAAAATCTCATTGCTTTAAACCAGCATCAAAAATATGGCAGAAACTTTTATCTTTACAAAGCTCAAAAACTCATCGATCGCATCATTTTTATTCGGTTTTGCAAAGAAAACGGTGCCTTAAATAACGATGCAGTGCTTGATGCCCTTAACAACAAATACACCAAAGGCAAATATAATCGCCTCAAACTATTGTTTAGTGCAATGGATGAGGGCAACCCCGAAATTGGCATTGCCAAGTTTAACGGCGGGTTGTTTTCGCCTGATTCTGATCTTGATATTTTAAACATCTCCGATGAAATCATCGATAAAATTGTGTTGCTGTATAGCTATGATTTTGGCTCTGATCTTGATGTCAATATTTTAGGGCATATTTTTGAGCAGTCAATTTCAGACCTCGAAAACCTCACAGGCAACCAGCAACAACAACGCAAAAAAGACGGAGTTTTTTACACTCCTGCCTACATCACTCAATATATTGTGCAAGAAGCGGTGGGCGGTTGGCTTGCCGATAAACAAACACAAATCAAGGCAAAACAACACTCCTACGAGTGGTGGCAACAATATGCAGATCATCTAAAATCAATCAAAGTGCTTGATCCTGCTTGCGGTTCGGGGGCATTTTTGGTGAAAGTTTTTGATTATCTACAACAGCAGTGGCAAGAAATAGCAAAGCACATCAACATTAATTATAGTTATCACGATATTTTAACCAATAACATTTACGGAGTCGATATAAACCCTGCATCAGTTGGCATTACCAAGCTTTCGCTGTGGCTAAAAACCGCACACCACCGCCAGCCACTCACCACACTTGATGGCAACATCAAAATCGGCAACAGTTTGATAGACGACCCCGATGTTGCAGGCTATTACAGCGAATTTGAGGGCAAAATTGTGGCAGAAGTGCTAGAAAAACAAGGAGAATTGTTAGTAAATCAAGGGCAAATAAAACAAGACAAGCACGATATCGATTCGTATTTCAAAAAATCCCTTGCTTTTAAATGGAAAGAAGAGTTCGCACAAGTATTTGCAACAGGAGGCTTTGATGTGGTGGTAGGCAACCCGCCGTATGGGGCAGATATTGATAAAGATGCCGAATATTTTGCTAAACACTATCCAAATTCTACTCAAAAATACAAAGATAGTTATAAAATTTTTATTGACAAAGCATTGCAAATTGCCAAATCAAGGGTTGGTTTTATTGTGCCAAACACTTTTTTATATCAACCAAGATATGCAGATATCAAAAAAATCATCAACAATTTTGGCAACAACATCATCAATTTAGGCGAAGATATTTTTGAAAATGTCGAACTGCCCACCGCTATTTTGCTTATCAACAAACAACAAAACAGCAAAAAAATTGCCGATTTACGAAACTCTAACAGAAACGAAATAGCAAAAATCATTACCAGCAACAGTTTTATGTTAAAGCAAGTTGCCGAAGAATCGGTTTTTTTACAAGAAAACATCAAGAGACTAGATGAAGTTTTAGAACTAAAAGATGCAGGCTTTAAACATCAAAGAATTGGGGTTGGTAAAAATGCCACAAAATCAGATCTCAGGCAAAGATTATATTCAAATACATTGATAGAAAATTCTATACCGCTATATACAGGATCTGATGCCGATCGCTATTTTGTTGGCAAACCTTCGTTATTTTTGCGAAAAAATTATAAAGAAATATTAAAAAAAGGAGAGTCGGTTTATTTTGGAAAAATCGCCATCAATAACAATCCAAAAATCGTGTGGAGACAAACCGCAGATAAAATAAGAGCCTCGATACTTACAGGATGGATTGCCAACACATTGCAAACTTGTATTATTAAAAATATTGCTATTAAAGATTATTACATAATTTCTATTCTCAATTCCAAATACTACACATTTTTATACACACAAAAAGTTTTAGAAGCTGGCAAAGTTTTTCCGCAAGTAAAGCTGGCTTATTTAAAAGATCTACCATTTCCTGTAATTAGCCCACAAGAGCAACAACCGTTTATAGAAAAAGCCCAAGCAATGCTAGATCTAACCAAGCAACTAAACGATCTCTCTAGCAAGTTTTTAAAACTGCTTTCGGCAGATTTGGCGGTGGCAAAAATCAGCAAAAAACTTGAAAAATGGCACTCGCTAAACACAAACGAGT
>JAUMFK010000116.1:1090-7174 GCA_032119875.1 Rickettsiales bacterium | reverse complement strand
CCTTCGATGGCTTGGGATATTGCCTCGGGGCATTGCTTACTGCAAACTTTTTATGAGGATTGTTTGTTTGGCTTGCCAAATAATGATTTTGCTAAAAAAAGTGAGTTAAATAGCTTAACATATAACAGCGAGCATCTTGAAAATAGCTATTTTTTTGCTGATTTATTGCAATTAAGCAACAAAAATAAACATCAAGTTTAATATAATACCATTTCAACTTAAAATACATTGTTAGATATTTAATAAATCTAACTTCATCTTTTTGGCTAAAAAGCTTCAAAAAGCCTCAAGCTGTATGGATATACAGCTTTCGTTTTTTAAAGTTTTTATCTCAAAAATATTTTGTTAGATTGATTAATTTTAAAGTTGAAATGGTATAATATCATTTCAACTTAACATAAATTTTTAGATTGATTAATTTTAAAGTTGAAATGGTATAATTTGGAGGCCGGAGCCGGAATCGAACCGGCGTATAGAAGCTTTGCAGGCTCCTGCATTACCACTTTGCTACCCAGCCTAGAACTTTAATTTTAAAAGCATTATTTTAAACTTGCAATAAGTTTTTTGTAAATTTTTATAATTTTAAATATAATTTTCTAATAATTGGCAATAGTAAAAAATAAGGTAAAATATTTAAGAATTTTAGTAAAAAAGTGAATGTTTTTGGAAAATGAATTTCGAATTGTTTTTTTTGTAATCCTGTAAAAATATATTCTGCAGCTTTTTTAGAGGAGATGATATTAGGCATAGCAAATTTATTTTTGGCGGTGAGTCTGCTTTCAACAAATCCGGGGTTAATTATTGATAAATGCACTTTGTTTGCTAAAAGCTCGGGGTAAAAACCTTGACATAAATTAATCAGACCAGCTTTACTTGCCCCATAAACTCCTGATTGGGGCATACCAAAATAACCAGCAACACTTGCAATAACAGCTAAATGACCATGTTTTTGTGCTAGCATTTTTTTACCTACTATTTCAAAAAAGTAGGCTGCTCCAAGTAAGTTAGTATCAATAATTTGTTTGGCAGTTTCTCTAGAAAAATTAGCTAAATTAGTGGGCTGATAAATGCCAGAAGCAAAAATTGCCAAATCGAGGCAAGAAAAATTTTTTAGCACTTCGTTAAAAGCTAAATCAAAGCTTGTAGCATTTGCAACATCGCACTCTATAACCTCTACGGTATTGCTTAATTGCAACAAATTTAGTTGTTGTTTTAAAAGCAGAAGTTCTGGTTTATTTCGAGCAGATAAACAAATATTATAGCCTGCACTATATAGTTTTATGGCTAGTTCTTTGCCAATGCCACTACTGCAACCAATAATCCAACAATTTTTATTTTGCATATATTTTAAAGTTGAAATGGTATAATGCCATATTAATCGCGAAAATTAATAAATTGCAATGGTAAATTAAAGTTATGATTTTTTAAATAAGATATTGCTTGCTGAAGATCGTCTATTTTTTTACCATCCACTCGAACTTCTTCTCCTTTGATAGAAGCTTGTATTTTTAATTTAGCATCTTTGATTTGTTTAACAATTTTTTTGGCAGTATCAGTATCGATGCCATTTTTAATTTTAACTTCTTGTTTTAAAGTATTGCCACCTGCTTTTTGTATAGTTAAAAAATCAAGAGCTTTAATATCGATATGTCGTTTAGTGGCAAAAACTCTTAAAGATTCGCCAATAGCATTGATTTTATATTCGCTATCTGCTGTTAAAATAATGAGATTATCTTTTATTTTTAACTCAATATTAAAAATAGCTCCTTTAAAATCGTAGCGGTTGGTTAGTTCTCTTAACACAGAGTTGACTGCATTATCGAGTTCTTGTTGATCTATTTTTGAAACAATATCAAAGCTAGGCATATTAAATATGTTTTAAACTGTTGTTAAGATCGGTTATCAGATCGGTATAATGTTCTAGGCCAATAGATAAACGGCATAAAGTTTGGGTTATATTTATTTCTTGTTGTTCGGCTTGAGGTATATTAGAATGAGTAGTTGTTGCAGGATGAGTAATTAATGATTTAGAATCGCCTAAATTATTAGAAATATCAATTAATTGCAGATTGTTTAAAAATTTAAAACAATCATTTTTATTGCCGATAGTTTCAAAGGAAATCATTGAACCGCCATTTAACATTTGTTTTTTGGCTATTTCAAATTGTTTGTGAGAAGGTAAATATGGGTAAAAAACTTTTTTTATTTTAGGATGATTTTCAAGAAATTGAGCTACTTGCAAGGCATTTTCACAATGTTTTTGCATTCTTAAATTATAAGTTTCAAGCGATTTTAAAATAATCCAAGCATTAAAAGGGCTAAGAGCCGAACCAGTGTGTCTATGGAAAGGTAATAAGAGATCTTTAATAAAATCTTGCTTACCTAAAACCGCCCCACCGAGAGTTCGCCCCTGACCATCAAAATGTTTAGTGCTAGAATAAACTACAACATCAGCTCCTAAAAAAAGTGGTTTCTGACATAAAGAAGAAGCTAAAATATTATCAACAATTAGTTTTGCATTGTGTTTTTTACACAAGTTAGCAATAAAAGAAATATCAAGAACTTCAAGGGTTGGGTTGGCGGGAGTTTCGATGAATACTAATTTAGTGTTTTTTTTAAATGCTTTTTGCAGTTCGGCATGGTTGGTAGCATCAACCAAACTTACTTCTATTCCATAATTTGGTAAAATTTTTGTGGCAATATGGTGGCAAGAGCCAAATAAAACTTTAGAAGCAATAAAGTGATCTCCAGTTTTTATTTGACACATAATGCTAGCAAAAACCGCTGCCATACCAGAAGCCATAACAACCGCCGATTCTGCTTGCTCGATAGTGGTGAGTTTATCTTCTAGCATTTTTAAAGATGGATTTGAATATCGAGAATAAACAAAACCAGGTTCGTTACCGTTAAATCTGTTTTCAGCAGTTTCGGCAGAATTGTAGCAGAAGCCAGAGTTTAAAAAAATAGCCTCCGATGTTTCTCCAAAGTTAGAGCGAATAGAACCTGATCGAACTAATTGGGTATCTGGATGGTATTGGCTAAAATTTAGTTGTTTATTTTGGTAATTAGACACTTTAATTTAATTGCATATTAGCAATGATAAAATCTCGCAAACGAGCTAATTCTTCGATGTTTTTTCCTTTTATAAAATAATCATTAGCACCAAGATCAATGATTTGTTGTTTAATATGATTATCTTCTCGAGCGGTAAGAATTGCTACAGGAAGAGTTATTTGGTGTTTTTTTATTTCTTGTAAAAGTTGCACTCCAGAAATATCGTGCATTGCCAAGTCGATAAGAATTAAACCTATTTCGTGAAGATTAATATCATTAAAAGTTTTATTTTGATTATTTAAAAGAGTAAGAAAATCTTCTCCGTTGTTAATAATTTTAACTTTATAATTATAAGAATCAAGTTCGCTTTCAATTATTTTGGAAAAAATTTTTGCTTGAAAATCTTCGTCTTCTATATAAAGTATGAGGTTTTTTGACATAGATTTTTATAAAAAAAATGTTATAAAGAAAAAGGTAAGCCAAATACCTATATTGCCTAATATAGTAAGTTTTAAAAGTAAGTTTAATTTAGGATTTTCTTGTAAAGAAACATTTACTCTATTATGCAATAATTTACCAACTTGTAGCCAAGCTAATTGATTATCATACATTTTTTCAAGCTCTTTTTCAGCCATTTCTTTTCTTTGAGACATGGTATTTTATGTGTTAATTTTTAAAAAACACTTAGCCGCCAAGCCAGTAATGATTTTTTCTTGTAAAGACTCTTGATATTTGATTTTTTCAATATCGTTAATTAAAAATTCATTATAAAAAATCATACCATATAATTCGGTAGCAATTCTGATGACGGTTTCTTTATCAAACTTATCACCATATTCTTCAAAAGTTATTCTCATGGCTTCGGAGAGTTGTTTTTTACCAACTTCATCAAAAGATCGATTAGACTTTCCTAGTAAAATACTATCTGGTGAAACATCAAGAGCAATAGCGAGTTTTTTTAATACCTCATTTGAGATGCCGCTTCTACCATTTTCGAAACCAGAAAGTAATTGTTTACTAACCCCTACCGTTTTAGCAAGTTCGCTTTGTCTTATTCTTTTTGATTCTCTGATGGCTTTTAAGAAATTTGACATAAACTGATAATTATAAAATAAAACAATATATTTTGAATTGAAAATAATGAAATAACATTATAAAATTTTAAAAATAAAAAATCAAAGTAAATTATGGCACTGCTAATTTCAAAATTTGTGTTAATTTTTTGCTAGTTTTTGATACCAAAAACGGCAAATAAAAATACAATGTTGTAATTTAGTAGTGCCATTTAGAGTTTAAAAACTCTATCAAAACTCTAAATTTTGTTAATCAAAATTTGCAATATTAAAATCAAATATAATTTAAACAAAAATCTTTATTGCTAAAATAAAATAACTGATTTAAATTTAATTCAATATTTTTCGACCAAATAATTTTCTAAAGCTTTTTATGTCTCTTTTTTATACACAGTTAAATAATTCTTTAAAAAACTCCGACCCCGATATTTTTTCTGCTGTTTCTCTTGAATTATCTCGTCAGCAAAATCAGATAGAATTAATAGCCTCCGAAAACATTGTAAGTAAAGCGGTTTTGGAAGCTCAAGGTTCAATTTTTACTAATAAATATGCCGAGGGCTACCCTCATAAAAGATATTACGGAGGTTGCGAATTTTCTGATGTTATAGAAGAGCTTGCTATTGCAAGAATTTGCGAGCTTTTTAATGTTAAATTTGCCAATGTTCAGCCACATTCAGGAGCAAGTGCTAATTTAGCTGTTTATTTAGCAACTCTACAACCGCACGATACTATAATGGGTATGTCTTTGGCCGCTGGCGGGCATTTAACTCATGGTGCTATGCGCACTATTTCTGGTATGTGGTTAAATGCAGTGCAGTATGGCATTTGTGCCGATACTGGTTTAATAGATTATAATCAAGCTTATGATTTAGCTAAAAAGCATAAGCCAAAACTTATTGTTGCAGGCATTTCTTCTTATCCAAGAATTGTTGATTGGCAAAAATTTCGTGATATTGCCCATGAAGTTGGTGCTTTACTTATGGTTGATATGGCTCATATTGCCGGATTAATTGCTTCTGATTTATATCCATCACCTGTTGGTATTGCCGATATTATAACTTCTACTACTCACAAAACTTTAAGAGGCCCTAGAGGTGGCATCATCCTTACTAACCACGAAGATTTAGCAAAAAAAATCAATTCTGCTGTTTTTCCAGGTTTGCAAGGTGGGCCTTTAATGCATGTTATTGCAGGTAAGGCGGTAGCTTTTGGCGAGGCTTTGCAACCTAGTTTTAAAAATTATTCAAAACAAGTTGTGGCAAATGCTAAAGTTTTAGCAGAAACATTAATAAAAAGAGGTTTTAAAATTACCACTGGTGGCACCGATTGCCATTTAATGGTTGCCGATCTTACTCCATTGCAAAATGTTACTGGTAAAGAAGCCGAATTTATTTTAGAAAAAGCGGGGCTTACTTGCAATAAAAATGCCATTCCAAACGATCCAAGAAGCCCTTTTGTTACTTCTGGTTTACGATTTGGCACTGCTGCTTGCACTACTCGAGGTTTTATGGAAAAAGAATTTATTCTTGTTGGCAATTATATTGCTGATATTTTATATAAATTTATTAATCATGGTCTTGATGAAACACAAGTTTTGTGCAATCAAATTAGAGTTGAAGTGCAAAATTTATGTGCTGAATTTCCGATTTATTAACAAATTTTGGTTTTTTTAATGAAACAACCGCTGTCGCTAAACATATTTATCATTAAAAACATTAACATTTTAAGTTTTCTATGTGTTTTTTTATTATTCTTGGTTCCAAATTATTCTTGGGCACTGAATGCTAGAAATATCAATGTTTATGCTGATCCTAATTTATCATCAGCCCTAATTAAAATTGCTCGAGATTTTTCACAAAAAAACAATGCTACAATTACTGTTAATCTTGATTCTTCAATTGATTTTCTAAACAATATCGATGAAGAATCGGGTTTTGATGTTTTTATTTCTGCTAAT
>JAUMFK010000116.1:0-1080 GCA_032119875.1 Rickettsiales bacterium | reverse complement strand
TAACAGGATCAAATATAGCGTCATTTATAAGTTTTTGATTACTAACATTCTCTTCATAAATACTAGAATTAATACTTTGAAATTTATTTCTGCTAATTCTTTTATTATCGATACTCTAAAACAAAGAGGTTTGGTAGATGTTTATAATATTTTTTATGTTACCAGTGATAAATTGGTTTTAGTGTGCAAGAAAGATGCTATGCTTCCTATTAACATGATGAAAAAAAATATTTCTCTGCATGATGCTTTAAAAATTATCGATGAGTATCGTTTAAATTTAATTGTAAATCATGCTAATACCTCTGAAGGTTTTTATAGTAAAAAAATACTCAATAGTGTAGATTTTAAAAACCTAAAAGTTTTTGAAAAAATACCAGAAGATCGCTCTTTATTAATTCATGATATCGAAGATAATTACGATAGTTATGGCTTAATTTTTGCTAGTAAATTAATAAAAAATAACAACTTACGTATCATTGCTAGCGATCAAGAAAGAAGCTACCAAGCTATGGCAATTGTTGGTAATAACATGGATTTATCTAGAGAGTTTTTAAAATTTTTAAAAACTGAAAATGCTAAAAAAATCTTTACCGATAGCGGTTTTATTAATAATTAATTTTTTATGACTAATCACCTTTTATTTACTAATTTAAAAATTGGCAATCTCACTTTACATAATCGTATTATCATGGCTCCACTCACCAGAATGCGATCTACACAGCCTGGCGATATTCCAAATCAGTTAAATGCTACTTACTATACTCAAAGAGCTAGTGCTGGTCTTATTATTTCTGAAGCAACACAAATTTCTGCCCAAGGAAAGGGCTATCCTGCTACTCCAGGAATTTATTCTTCACAGCAAATTGAAGGCTGGAAATTAATTACCAATGCAGTTCATAAAAAAGATGGTAAAATATTTTTACAATTATGGCATGTTGGTCGAATTTCACATTTTTCTTTACAGCCAAACGATCAAACTCCAGTTGCTCCATCGGCAATACCTGCTAAAAATAGTGGCACTTATACTGCTCAATTTAAACCAACTCCAATTCTCACTCCACGAGCTCTAGAGCTACATGA
>JAUMFK010000115.1:0-2329 GCA_032119875.1 Rickettsiales bacterium | reverse complement strand
TACAGATGTTGATGGTAAAGAAATAACAATTTATCTTGAAGAAGAAGACAAGGTATGTAGACATTCAACCACAGGAATTTTTCAAAAATTACAAGAGCTAGCTACAACACAACCGCAAATACAATCTATATCAGATCTAGTTATGGCAATATGTGAGTGTTATGGAGGATCTAGTGGAGAGCAAAAAACCCTTGTGCGTGTTAATAGTTTTGCACAAGTTAGCAGTGGTGAGTCAGAACATTGTTGCCAATAAACATTAACCAACAGTGCCTAAATGCCTAGCATGCCATTTATTTGATGATCCCACAAGTTTTTAAAATAGCAGTTTTGAGCAATTAATTCGGCAAAATTGCCATCTTCAATTACTTTTCCGGCCATAAGCACAATAATTCGATCGAGATTTTTTATGGTTGAGAGGCGGTGAGCAATAGCAATTACAGTGGTTGAGTTGTTGTTAAGCATTGTTAAAATTGCTTGCTGAATTTGGTTTTCGGTTTGGCTATCAAGGCTTGATGTTGCTTCGTCTAAAACTAAAATAGGAGCATTTTTTAAAATGCCCCTTGCGATAGCAATTCGTTGTCGTTGCCCTCCGCTTAATTTGATGCCTCTTTCGCCCACCAAAGTTGCATAACCAGCAGGTAAATTTATAATAAAATCGTGGATGTTGGCCAATTTGGCCGAATTTTCTATTTCATCTTGAGTGCAATTTTCTTTAGCATAACCAATGTTTTCGCCAATACTGCGATGAAAAAGCATAATATCTTGCGGAATCAGCGAAATTGCTTGCCTTAGGCTATCAGAAGAAACATCATAAATGCTTTGTGAGTTAATAATAATATCGCCTCCTGCATCGTCATTGCTAGCTTTTTTTATGGCAGATCGTTGCCAATATAAATAATTATCGATGGCAAAATTTTTTAACAACAAGTTGATGAGTGTTGATTTTCCTGCTCCAGAACTGCCCACAACCCCAACTTTTTGCCCCTTGGCAATTGAGAGGCTAAAATTTTGCAACACTGGTTTGCTGGTTTGTGGATAGGTAAAATTACAATTTTTAAAGTGAATGAAGTTTTCTTTCATATAATTAGTTGTGTGGCTGTGTTTTTATCAAAACTTGTTTCTTGGTTTTGCAACACTAAAAAAGATTCTTTAAAATCGCCCACCGCTATTAGTAAATTATCAAAAGCTTTTAGCAAGTGCCAAGTTGCCTCGATAGTAAAATAGATTAAAGAAAAAACCATTGCCAATTCGCCGTTGCTTACGAGCTGTTGTTGTCTTAATTTGATTAGTAAATAGAGAATACTTATCGACATTAAACAATAAACAAAGCCAATAAAAATATGGTTGATGAATAAAAATTTTAACCTGTTTTTTTCTGCAAAAATAAATTCGTTGTTGTGTTTTGCTAATAAATTTTGTTCTTTATTTTTTGAAGCAAAGGCAAAAATTGTGCTAATGTTGGCAATTGCATCGTTGATAACTCCGGTAATTTCTTGTTTTTTATGAGTAGCAAGAGCAGAAAGATTAGCTAATTTTTTCTTACTAACAAAACAAATGGGTAGCAACACCGCAAGCCATAGCATCATTAAAATTGCTAGCTTGATATGCACAAAAAATAACATAATAAGTGAAATAATAATTTGCAAAACCAAACAAATGATTTGAAAATAAAATAAATCTTGTATTTGCACAAAATTAGTTTGGATGCCTGCAATTTTGCTGGCAATTTTGCCTGATAAATTATTTTGAAAATACAAAAACTGCCGATTAATGACAATTGTAAAAGCTTTTTCAACAATTGTTGCCTTAATTTTTGGCTGTAAGTGGTAATCGGCAAAATTGCTGATTCGCCAACATATTTCGTTTGATAAATTAGCAAAACAAAAAATGGCAAAAGGATCAAAAACAACCGCAAAATCAAAAGTGGCAAGATTGTTAATTTTATCGATCAATAATTTTAGGGCATAATTATTAAGCGGAATAAAAAAGCTTGTCAAAATTGGAGCTTGCAACAGCAACAAATAGCACCATTTATAGGGCTTGATTACCGACCAAAGAAATTGAAAAATTGCATTATTTTGAGTATTTTTTGGAGTTTTATATGGCATTTTTTAATTTTAAATACAATCGGTAATATTGTTTAGTGGCACTAGTTTTTGGTTGGCGGTGAGTAGATTTTTGCATAAAACATTGTTATTTTTTAACTCATCTTCGCCTAAAATTAGGGCAGTTTGGCAGTTTTTATGATTAGCATATTTTAATTGTTTTTTTAAGCTAGCATCTTGCACCATAAAAACTGTAATATTTTGATTTCGTAGAGTGTTTGACA
>JAUMFK010000114.1:0-7437 GCA_032119875.1 Rickettsiales bacterium | reverse complement strand
ATTTTGTAAAAAATCTTGTTTATAAAGAAAAAAAATATATTGACATTTACAAATATTTCTTTAAAGTTATTGGCAAATGCTATTTAAATTGTTTGCATTTTATATCATTTTAACTTTAAAATTAATCAACTTTAAAATTAATCAATCTAACAAAATATTTTTGAGATAAAAACTTTAAAAAACGAAAGCTGTATATCCATACAGCTTGAGGCTTTTTGAAGCTTTTTAGCCAAAAACATGAAGTTAGATTTATTAAATATCTAACAATGTATGTTAAGTTGAAATGGTATACCATTTCAACTTTAAAATTAATAAATCTAACAATGTATTTTAAGTTGAAATGGTATTAGTCATTATGGCTCTTTATATAATTGAAAATTAAAAATAGCATAATCTATAATTAAGAAAACACTTTTATAAAAAATCTTTCTAATTTACAAAATAAAAACATCAATTTTTCCGCTAGTTTTCTTTAAAAATATTTCATTTTAAAAGTTTATATCATTTTTTTAGCTTTTAAATACTATGAATAGCAAATATGTTTAGTTTTAATATAATTTTAAGATCAATCTTTCTTGATAAGTAATGAGAGAAATGATTGTTTAAAGTAAATATTAAAGTTAACGATATTACACATTCATGTTTTAAAAATAAAAAATGGTTTGCCTCTAAATATTTTAAATAATTAATAACCTATCAATAAAATGTCAACTCTTACCTTAAATAATAAGCCTTATAATTCACACAATAAAGAATATTCCGATGGGGAGAATCTAGAAGAAAAAACTAAAGAAAATCATGATAATAATACAAACATTCAAGTTAATGCTATGCCAAAAATCAATGATTCAGAAATAAAAAAAACTGGGTCATTACTAAGAAGAGCGGTGCAGAAAACATTTGAAAAAAACAAACCAGAATCGGTGCAACCAGAAAAAAAATCTTATCAATCACAAGATTCTAATCAAACAGATTCTGCCGATTACGAACAGCGAAATGCCGAAAAAACAGCTAATTCTGCCGATATTTTAGAGTTAAAAACTTTAAAATCAAAATCAGTTGAGCAGTTATTTGCTTTTGCCACTGAATCAGGAATAGATGTGAGCGAACATAGCGGTAGACAAGAAGTTATTTACAATATCTTAAAACAATTTTCCGAACAGCACCCCGAAAATAATATTATAGGGGAAGGTGTTTTAGAAATTATGGAAGATGGTTTTGGTTTTTTAAGATCGCCTGAAACTAATTATTTTCCTGGTGCCGACGATATTTATGTTTCTCCAAGTCAAATTAAAAGATTTGCCTTACGCACAGGAGATACAATTATGGGGCATATTCGAGCTCCTAAAAAAGGTGAGAGATATTTTGCTTTATTAAGAGTGAATTCTGCCAATTATCAATCTCCCGAAAAAATGCGATCTCGCCCACTTTTTGATGATCTTACCCCATTATATCCGCAAAATAAAATCAAACTTGAGTGCGATAGCTCTAAACAAAACACCGATCTTAGTACTCGAATTATCGATATGATAACCCCTCTTGGCAAAGGGCAGAGGGCTTTAATTGTTGCTCCGCCAAGAACTGGCAAAACTTCTCTGATGCAAAATATCGCCCATGCTATTACTGATAATCATCCAGAAATTATTTTGTTAGTTTTGCTTATCGATGAAAGACCAGAAGAAGTAACCGACATGATACGCAATGTTAAAGGCGAAGTAATTAGTTCTACTTTTGATGAGCCTGCATCTCGGCATGTTCAGTTAGCCGAAATGGTAATTGAAAAAGCAAGAAGATTGGTTGAGGCAAAAAAAGATGTGGTTATTTTACTTGATAACATCACTAGATTAGCCAGAGCCTATAACACTGTTATTCCTTCGTCAGGCAAGGTGCTTACTGGTGGAGTTGATGCTAATGCTTTACAAAAACCAAAAAGATTTTTTGGTTCTGCTCGAAACATTGAAGAAGGTGGTTCGCTCACTATTATTGCTACCGCTCTTATTGATACTGGTTCTAGAATGGATGAGGTTATTTTTGAAGAATTCAAAGGAACTGGCAATGCCGAAATTGTGCTTGATCGTAAAATTTCTGATAAAAGAATCTTTCCTGCTATTGATATTACTAAATCTGGCACCAGAAAAGAAGAACTTCTTACCGATAGATCTAATCTTTCTAAAATTTGGATGTTAAGAAGAATTGTTAATCCAATGAGTTCTTTAGAAGCAATGGAGTTTTTAATTGAAAAAATTCAAAATACTAAATCTAACGAAGACTTTTTTAGATCAATGAATACTTAATATTTATGAACTACAACAAAATTTTTACCACATTTTTTGGGGTTGGCACTATTAAAAAAGCCCCCGGAACTTTTGGCAGTATGGCTGGAGTATTTTTTTGGCTATTAGTTAATAAGTTGTTAAATATCAATTATGCTAGCGGTTTACATCGAGCAAATTGGTTTTGGTTAGCATTTGTGTTAATTATTACTATTTATGCACTTGGTGCTATTAAAAAATATGGTTCACAAGTAAAAGAAATCGATCACAAATCTATTGTTATCGATGAAGTTATTGGGGTAATTATTGCTTTACAAATTGCTATACAAGCTATACATTTTAATGTTGCAACATCTTATATAGTGCAGTTTTTTATTGCTATTTTGTTATCTTTTTGT
Organism: Rickettsiales bacterium; assembly: GCA_032119875.1. Classification (GTDB taxonomy): domain Bacteria; phylum Pseudomonadota; class Alphaproteobacteria; order Rickettsiales; family UBA1997; genus CAILUF01. The sequence goes on along the minus strand of JAUMFK010000114.1, from coordinate 4,766 downwards.
TTATTTCGCTTTTTTGATATTACTAAACCTTCACTTATTGGCTGGTGCGATAAAAATCTTAAAAATAGTTTTGGTGTTATGCTTGACGATATTTTAGCTGGTTTTCTTGCAGGTATTGTATCTTATGTTTTTATTATTATTTTTTATAAAATAGTGTAATTATTTTTGTATAAATATACAATAACAACTTGCAAAATAAATTGATTAACAATAATATTTTATCAATCATAATTATTGCATTATAAACTGCAAATTTTGTGTTTCAAATTGATATTTGATAGGGGTTTTAATTTTTAGATTATAAAAAATATGTCTTTAGAGCTAGAAACGGCAAAAGCTAATAAAAAAAGATTCCTAATTTCTTTTTTTAAAAATGTTGTTATAGCGATAGTTATTGCAGTTTTTGTTTATTTTGCCTATAATTTTTTCTTGCAAAATAAAAATTCAAAATCAAGCAAAACAGTGCAAGAAGAAGATTTATTCTTTTTATCTGAAGATGCTCATAAAAATGCGAACCTCGATGAACTAAATTTTGCCGAAATTAAAGAAAAAGGTCCAGAATTTGTTTATCAATTATTGGTAAAAAATCAGGTGCAAATTCAAGATCTTTATAATAAAATCAACGATCTAAACCAAGAATTGATAAAATATCAAAATCGTCAACAAATTTCAAAGATAGCCATTAATTATTTTGAGTTGCATCAAAAAATTTTTAATAACACTAATGTTTCTTATCAAGATATTTTACAGCACATAACTACTTTAGAGTTACTTCTTACCGAAAGTCCCGATCTACAAGGCAATATTGATATTATTAAATCTGCTTTACCTAATTTTATTAATCAAAATTTACTAATTCTGAATTTGCAAAAAATTATCCCTCATTTTAAAACTTTACAGCAAAAAAATGTTGAGCCAAATTTTTTCGATAAAATAAAAATAAGCATGGCAAAATTTATCACTTTTCGCAAAATAAAAAATGCTCCAGAAAATAGTATTGATTACAAAATAAATCAACTCGAATTAGCTATAAAACAGCAAAATTATAATTTGGCTTTACAAATATTTTTATCTTTACATCAGCCAGAAAATCAAGAAACAACTAGTTTTTATAATAATCTAAAGGCAATTCAACAAATAGAAAAGGCCGATCTTGAAATTATGAGAATTATTAAAAATTTAATCTAAAAATGTTAAAAGTATTCTGGTATTTTATTAGTATAACCTCGCTTAGTATTTTATTTAGTGCAATTCTTGATGATAACGGCACTTTAATTGTTGAGTGGCTTGATTATCAAATAAGCACCGATGTTTTTACAGTGGTTTTACTTCTTCTTTTTTCTTTTTCTTTTTTTACTTTTCTATTTCATTTATTACTCAGATTGCTTTCGATTAAATTTCCTGTTTTATTAAAAACTTTTTTTAAAAAAACTTATACCCAAAAAATTGAGCAAAGCCTAAAAAGGCAATTACAGGGCTACGAAAGCCTTACTAATACTTTATTAGCTCTACAAAATCAAGACTCTGATTTGGCTAAATTTCATTATCAAAATTTTAACTTTCATATTAAAAATCAAGCTCTTAACTCGGTTTTGCAAGCAAAAATAGCACTGTTAAACCAAGATTTTTCTTTGGCTGAAAAAAGCTTAAAAAAACTCTCTAACAATAACAATTCTGCAAAAGTTTTGTTAATGTTTAGTAAATTAAAAAATGACCTACAACAAAATAAACAAGCTTCTGCAATTATTTTTGCCAATCAAATTTTGCAAATACAGCCTTTTCATTTGCCAACAATACAAATTTTAATTGATCTTTATCAGCAAAATAATATGTTGCAACCTCTACAAAATTTAGTTAATGAAAAAAAATCGTTTATTATTAAAAATAATTTAATGCTTCATTGTGAGTTTGCTAAAATAAAAGCTCAAAAATCTTGGCAATATTTTAAAAATAATCAAAATTTTCTAGCAATTGCCACAGCAAAGCAAGCTTTAAAAATATTTCCCAACTTATTTTTGGCTCAAAAAATTATTATTCAAAGTTATTTGTCTTTAGGTTTAAAAAAGATTGCAAATAATTATTTATGTAGTTCATTTAGTAAAAATCCTAATTATCTATTAATAAAATGGTATTATTTTTTACATAAAAAAAATTCTTATCAAAATCAATTAAAACTTGCTAAAAATTTTAGCAAAAAATCAGGTATTTTTGTTGATTTTACAATGGGCTATGTTGCTTTTAAAAATTCTGATTTTAAGCTTGCTTGCACACATTTATTAAAATTTTTACAAATCGAAAAAAGCAAACAAGCTTATCTTTTACTTGCTTATGCTTATAAAAATTTAGATAATTTAAATTTATATCAACAATATAAAAATTTAGCCAAAGAAATACTATAATTTTATGACTCAATCTTTACAAAAAATTATTAACCAAGTTTTTACATGCGGTTTGCCAAGCGATGAAGTTGATTTACAATCAATAAAACAAGCTATTACATCTACTCTTGATATGCTTGATGCTGGTAAAATTAGGGTTGCCGAAAAAATAAACGACAGTTGGCAAGTTAATCAATGGGTTAAGCAAGCAATTTTACTTTCTTTTCGTTTAAATCAAAATTACCTTACCAAGCAACAATCTAGCCAAGGTGATAATGTTTTATTTTACGATAAAGTGCAGTTAAAATTTTCCGATTGGCAAACTGCCGATTTTGAATCGGCAAATTTTCGTGTTTTACCAGGAGCTGTGGTGCGAAAAGGTGCTTATATTGGGCAAAAAGTAGTTTTGATGCCGTCTTTTATAAATATTGGTGCTTTTATTGATAGTGGTTCTATGATTGATACTTGGGCAACGGTTGGCTCTTGTGCTCAAATTGGTAAAAATTGTCATATTTCTGGTGGGGTTGGTATTGGCGGAGTTTTAGAGCCTTTACAAGCAAACCCTGTGATTATTGAAGATGATTGTTTTATTGGAGCGAGAAGTGAAGTAGCAGAAGGAGTGATAGTTGAACAAGGTTCTGTGCTTTCTATGGGTGTTTATTTAGGGGCTTCTACAAAAATTATCGATCGTCAAAGTGGGCAAATTTTCTACGGCAGAGTGCCAGCTTATTCGGTTGTGGTTCCAGGCAGTGTACCTTCTTCTAATGCAAATGCACCTGCTCTTTATTGTGCAGTAATTGTTAAAAGAGTCGATGCCAAAACTCGTTCTAAAACTTCTATCAACGAATTACTTCGAGATTAATAATGCTTTCTAGCTATCAACAAGAGCTTTATTTACGCCAAGTAGTTTTGCCAGAAATTGGCGAAATTGGTCAAGAAAAATTACAACAGGCAAAAGTTTTGGTAATTGGGGCAGGGGGCTTGGGTTCGGCTTTGCTTTATTACTTGGTTTGTGCTGGTGTTGGTAATATTGTGCTTTTTGATTTTGATAAAGTAGAATTATCAAATTTAAATCGGCAAATTTTACATAATCATCTTAATTTGCAACAAAATAAAACTCTTAGTGCTAAAGAAAAATTATTAGCTTTAAATCCTAGTTTAAATTTAACTATTATTACTCAACAAGCTAATTTTAACAATCTTTCTCAAGCTTGTGCCGATTGTCATGTTATAGTTGATTCTACCGATAATTTTTATACTCGATTTATTATTAACCAAGTTGCTTGCAAGTTTGAAAAAACTCTAGTTTTTGGAGCTGTAAAGGGTTTTATTGGTCAGATTGCCTTATTAAAACCTAATAAAAAAAACCCATGTTATGCTTGTTTTAATCCAAATATTTCTCATACTAAACAAGATTTACCTCTGGCTGAAAAAGCAATTTTAGGTGCTACCGCTGGTATTATTGGCTCAATGCAGGCAATGGAAACCATTAAATATCTACTTGATTTACATCAAAATATTTTTAATAAAATATTGATATTTGATTTTTTAAAACAACAACAAAAATCTTTAGTTTTACAAAAAAACAAGCAATGCCCACATTGTGTTTAATGGCAGTGTTGCATTATGGTAGTGTTGCATTATGGTAGTGTTGCAACAGTGCCATTATGGAATTTAACAGTGCCTTAAAATTCATAGCTGGCAAAAAGAATGGCCGTTCTGCGATTAGCAAATTGTGCGGCCGCAATACCAATTCCGCTACCATCTCTTAAAGCATAAGATTTATCAAGAACATTGTTAATAGCCAAGCGCAACTGCCACTGATTAATTTTTTTGTTGGCAAATAAATTAAATTGAGTATAGCTCGGCATTTTTTGAGTATTTGCCTCACCTCTTCGCAAACCACTACCAAATAAAACATCACCTCCGAGAGTAATTTTTTGAGCAATAAAATTATAAGCAGAGCCAGCAGAAGCAGTTATTCGCTGGTCGTGATCTGGTCTTACACCTTGTTTAGTATAGTTTATTTCAGATGATTCATGTAGATATTGTGAAGAATTTAAATTGTAAGCATGTGATTGTTGCCAAGCTAAATTAACATAATTTTGCCAAGTTTTAGTTTGATGATTAGCGGTAAATTCTAGACCGTAGCTTTTTGCTTTAGCATAGTTAAAAGGCTTAAAAATTAGAGCATTGCCAAATTGTCCTTCGTCTATCATGTTTTTGATATCTTTATAATAAGCATCGAAGCCAAGATTAAGATTTTGGTTTATTTTATAAGCTACTCCAATATCGTAATAATCAGTTTTTTCGCTTTTTATTTTAGAATTTTGCAGATTTTCAGAGGCATTGCTGGTATTGTTAAAATCAGTTGGATTAAAATTTGTT
>JAUMFK010000113.1:6652-8452 GCA_032119875.1 Rickettsiales bacterium | reverse complement strand
TTTTTAAATACAATATAAATTTATCAAAAAAGTGAGTTTAGATTTGAGAAAAAGTTTATTTGAAGTTGAAAATAATTAGAGAAAATTCTCTCTAAAATTGTCTAGAGCATAAAATAAATTTGAAATATAACATGCCATTATTTTTATAAATGAGAAATGTATTTTTCGTTAATAATATTATTATCAATATTAGAATTTAAATAAAGTGGGTTAAAATATTCTTTTGGCACAGGTTTTTTATAACCCGGAGTGCTATATTTTGAGATCATAAAATAAAACCCTGGTTTTAACGGAAAATTATCACCGTAATCTTGTAAATCTTGTGCGGTAATAATAATTGGAACCTTTGGTAAAATATCGGTTTTGATATTAGCAGAAGCAAGCAAACCCGCCACATAAGAATTAGAATTATAGTTTTTATCTGTTATCTCTGGAAAAATCTCATAATCAAGTTTATTATTATAACCTGCATTAAATGCTAATAACTTATTAATATAAAAATCATCTAGTTCTTTTGGCACTAAATTTTCAGATTCCCAAGCTTTATTGGTAATATCAATATCTCTTTTTCTATTTATACCATCTGAAAAACCCAAAACTGTTTCGCCAGAATTTAAATTTCCTAGCCAATTTGGCAAAATTTTTACCAAATCAAAATTATCTGGACCAGCTCCAATAGTAGCAAATCTTTTATTGTTGTTGTCGATATTTTGAAATCTTGGATCGTTAGCATATTTTTCTTGATTCTCTGGCTCAAGTTTAATTGAAATATGATAATCGCCAAAAGCAACATGATGAAGCCACACTTTTACCGCATTATTACTAGCTGCGTTTTGAGCGATTCTATTTATTAACATCGAATCTTTTTCATTAAAACTGCTTACCGCCATTACACTTGCCAAACTAGCAAAATCAACCGCTGATTGTGGAGAAAAACCATTTTTATAAACATAACTAGCCATTGCTTCCCCTACCATAGCCGAAACACCACCTGCAAAACAAGATTTATCAAGAGATAGCATTGCAACACAACCAACTCCTGCATGTAAAGATAATTGCAAAGAGCTAGAAATAGGCTTGTGAGATGGTAAATTATTAGGATGCACTAGATTACCAATTTCGGTTGCAGCTAAACTTGCTGTTGCTAAAACAACTTCTTGTTTTGTCATGTTTTGCAATATATTAGCAGGATTTTTTTGTTCGATCGTAGCAAAAGCAATTCCAGTAGAAGCAACACCTATACCAGCTTTAGCAAAAACATTAGATGCATTATCGGTAAAAGTTCTTGGATTTATCACATCTACATTTTTAGATAATAATAAATGAGAAACTCCAGCAGAAACCCCCCCAGCAACACCTGCAATAGCAACATTTTTAGCAAATTGTTTATTATTGATATTTTGCCAAGTGCTAGACAAATTGCCCTCGTTATTGATAGCAGAAATACTTGCCCCACTACTAAAACTAGAAGTAGAAGCTATTATTGCTCCTTGCTTTGCCAAATCAACGGCAAAATAACCAGCAGAAGAAATACTAGCTCCTGCACTCGCTCCTGCACCAGCACTCGCCCCTGCACTAGCACTCGCCCCTGCACTTGTTGTAGCAAATCCAGAAAAAGCACCACTAGTAATAGCAGTGGCGGTAATTGCTACCAAGGCCGATCCGGCATCGGTAAGAAATCGTTTGGTAGAATTAATGATAATTTTTTCATCACCACCTAAATTTGTGTGATTTTTTGCTAAAAAACTATTTAAATGAGAAGTTTCAGTAAAGATATGTTGAGTATTGTTAATATTTAAC
>JAUMFK010000113.1:0-6642 GCA_032119875.1 Rickettsiales bacterium | reverse complement strand
GTAAAACATTAATATCAATATTACTGTTAATGTTTTGTTTATTAATTTCACCATAAGTGCCATTTTTTGCCCAATAATTATCGGTTTTAGATTTACTTATTGTGCTGATATTAGTTTGAGTGGCATTTGAAATATCAAGATTTTTCGCAACAATAAGCACATTTGCCAAATTTTTTTCTGGCAAGTTTTGAGTTGCGAAAAAATTTAAATTTGACGAAGAAATAAGAATATTATCAGCAAAAAGTGATAAATTATTGCCAAAACGCAAAGTGCTTGGCGATATTTTTTCTTGGTAATTAAAGCTAGTTTCAACACTTTTTTGCTTATTAACCGCCCCAACTGCACTTGCCATAATAACTGCCGATAAAGCAACAGGTGAAGAAAGCCCGCCAGTAGCCATAACACTTGCCATTGCGGCAGCTGCCGCAGTAGTGGTTGCCGAGTTTTCTAGGCTTACTTGGTATTTTACTTGGGTTTTTTGCTGTAATAAGCTTATAATATCTGTGCCATTTAATAAATAAAAACTAGCAGAATTGTTATTATTTCCAGCAGAAATTTGTAAATTATTATAAGCATTGATATTACTTGCCACCACATAACTATTGCCACCAGATGATAAATTAATGTTATTAGCAGTAAGATTAGCAGATTTATTATAGATAATATCGAGGTTAGAGAAAGATCTTTTTTTTAGCCAACTATTATATTGCTTACTGCTTTCTTCAATGTTGATAGTATCTAGCACAGAGCTAATATTTATTTGATTATTTGCTGATATTTCGAGGTTTTGTTTTGCCTCAATATTAGAGCCAAGCAACAAAAAATTATTATTAGCACTCATTTTTATATCTTGTAAAGCCTTGATATTACTAGCAATATTGGTAGTTTGAGTGGTAATTTTTTGCTGATAATTATTATCAGAGCCAGTTTTATAATGGTCGCTATTTATCAGGCTTAAACTAGCAATTTCAATATCATTTGCTTGTATTGTTAAATTTTGGGCAGAAATATCGGCAGATAAATTTTTTATCTTGTTTTCTGCTTCAAAATTTATATTTTTTGCCTCTATTTTTGCAGTATCAATAATATGTGAAGACGAATTAGCAACATCCGCCACATTATTAACATAAAATTCATTTTGTAATAAATTATTAGTGCCAATTAAAGAAGCATTGATAATATTTTTTGCTTTTAAAAACAAATCATCGCCAGCTGAAATTAGACCAAAATTATTTAGATTATTATTTGCAAATAATGTGGCATTTTGTGTAGCAATAATTTTAGCAAAAGAATTATTAGTAATGTTATTAGCTGTAATATTAATGTTATTTGCTAAAATATCGCCAAAATTAAGTATATTTTCGTTGGCAGAAATATTGATATTATTAGCTAAAATTATTGAGTTATCAAAATTTTTTTGTTGATAATTTGCCAAATAAACCACAGGAGTTAAATATTTTTGTTGCTGAACCATTTTTGGCTCAAACCATAAAATATCTTGTTGTAGATTAGAAATTTGAGTAGCAGTAAGCGATTTATTTAGTTTTAAATCTAGTCTATCTGCCTCTATTTTAGCATTTTCAACTAACTTTGTAATTATTTGCTGATAATTATCATTACCATATTTATTATTATTAAGATTGCCAGTTAGATTTTGCAATTGAGCAACTATTAATTGATTTTGAGCAAAATTATCGCCTATCATCGGCAAAATATCAATTTCTGGCAATAAAGCATTGTTAGGTGAAGTTGCAATATTAGGTTGTGTTATCACTTCTCGCACAAGACCTAATTTATTATAAAAATAATCACTTGCTATAAACTGCTCTTTATTAATAAATTGCAGTCGAGTTTCTAGTAACGGCTTATTGTTATTGCTGTTTTTAATAAATAAAGGGCTTTCAATAAAAAGATCTAAATTTAATTGTTGCCTGTTATTAACCAAAGCTTGATGATGATTAGCAATTGCTATTATTGGCTTTAAACCAAGCGAATTATTTAAATAACCATTGTTAACATAGCCAGCATTATTGATGATAATATTATTTCCTGCTTTAATATTTGCTATATCTTGAGATAATATCAAACTAGAAGAAGTTATGATTTCATCGGCCTGATTATAATAAGTTTTGCATTTCCAACGACCAGCTATACAGCTTTTGGTATACCAATATTTACCATAGGTATTTTTTAAATTTGTTGCTAAAACAGCAGATGTTTGATTATTAAAAGAAGAATTATTAAAAACAATATTATTTTTAGCGGTAATAGAGCTAGAATAATTATTAATCACAGCATTATTGATAAATAAATTAGCTCCAGCGGTTATTTTAGATTGCTTGGTTTTAAGAGTGCTTACCGCAATATCTTTAAACATCAAAGACATAAAACCATTACCTCGAGCATTTTGTGGTATCTGATAAAGCACATTATAGCCATAAAAACCATTAACATCTGCATCGTAATCAATGCCACGATTATTAACCTCATTAGCATAAATACTAATATTTTGCCCAGCTTCGATAGTGGCAAACTCATTTTCTAACACATTTTTTTTATTAACATCTTTTTGTATATCTAAATTACCATTAGCATAAATAATAGCATTGCTTTTATTATGCAGTAACTTACCCACCAAAAATTTAGCATTACCACCAACATAAAATAAGGAATTAGCTTGATTAATAAAATTGTTGCTTAATGTTAAATTAGCATCTTTACCAACCTCAACAATTTGCCAATTGATTAGATTATTAGCACTAATATTTAAATTATTTGCTACTAATAATTTTGAATAATTAATAATATTTTGCACATTTAAATTTGCCGATTCAGTAAGAATTTTTTGCTTATTTTCAAGAGTATTTGCTGTAATTGATAAATTTTTATTTAATGATATTTCATTGTTATTCTGCACATTTTGTGTAGTGTGAATAGTTAACGAATCAGCAAAAATTGATACATTATTAATAACATCAAGAGAAGCGTTAACATTAATATTATTATTTGCTAAAATTTTGGCATTATTTAATAAACCAGCATCGCTATTAATAGTAATAGAACCAGCAGAAATAATATTGCCTTGCAATGAATAAGGAACATCGGTATTTGATAAATTTTGCTGTTTGACAATTTGTTTAGGTAAGGAAAAATTAATATTTAACCAATCAGCTACTTCTAAGTTAGCATTATTTTTAATATTTTGAGCAGTAATATTAAGTTTTTTGGCAGAAATTAATTTGTGGTTTTGTAAGTTATTGACAATAAAATTGAGATTTTCGGCAGAAATAATATTTTGCTGATTGATTATTTTATTAGCTAAAATCAAACTATTTTTACTTGATATATCTTGCTTATTCAGTAAGTTATTTGCTTGAATATGTAAATTATCTTTTGCCAACAAATTACCAAAATTATCAAAATCATCTGCTTGTAAAAATATATTTTGATTTGCAAAAATATGGCTTTGATTATTGATTTTATTAGCAACAAGTTTAAGATTTTCGGCAAGAATACTGCCCATATTATTAAAATTAGTGGCATTTAAAAATAATTCTTGGGCATTTATTTGAGCTAAAGCATTATTAAAAAAGCTATTCTTTATTGTAAAATTTGCTTGCATTTTAGCTATTATTGAACCTTGATTATTTATATTTTGTAAATCAAGGTTAATTTTTTGATTTTTAGCATATAAAAAACCAGTATTTTGTAAATTTTTGGCAATAATGCTAATATCGCCAGAATCGGCAACAATATTTTTGTTAGTAATATTTTCGGCTTGCAAAGTAATATTTGTATTTGCTAACAAACTACCTTGCTGATTTATTTGGGAATTATTTTGAGTAGTTATTAAATAAATATTTCCTGCTTGAATTTGGGCAAAATTTGCCACATCAATAACTGTTTGCGGTTGCAGTTGTTGTTGAGTAGTAGAGTTTATTTGTTGATTTTGATAATCATAAATACCGTTGCCAGATTTTATAATAACCTCATTTTCACCACCATAAACATTAGAATTAATAGCTATTTTATTAGCAACAAAGTTAGTAACATCAACCGATTCTAGATCGATGCCATTTTTTTCAATAAACAAACTTGGTGAAAAATCATTGTTTTGAGATAAATCAAATTGCCAATTATCAGTGCCTGATTTAACTGAGCCAACAACCGCGGTAAGCTTATTAGTATTGATAAAACCAGCGGAAGAAAAATTAATACCATTAGGATTAGCAATAATTACTTCGGCTTTTTTACCTGCAACTTCAAGATAGCCAGCAAAACTTGAAGGATTATTTGAAACTACTTCGTTGAGAATAATTTTTGCCTCTTGATTTGGCTGTAAATTTGGATTTATATTAATTAAACCAGCTAATTGAGTATTAGAAACATCGGTTTTATTGCCAGCAGAATTATTGAGAATTAAACCAGATGAGCCAACATCAAAATTTTGGTATTTATTATAAGATAAACCATTAGAATTCGGAGTAGAAATATCAACCACAACAGTGCCATTGGCAGAAGAACCAACAACAGTTTCAAAAGAAGAGGCAACAACATTAGTAGATGCTTCATTAGCATAACTAACAAAACATAAAACAAAAGAGCAACATAAAAATAAGCAAGGCAAAACTAACCTTGCAACAGAAAAATAAAACATAAAATACTTTGTGGTGAAAAGTAAAAAATTAAAATAAATTATACCAAATACTATTTATAATTCCAAATAATAGCAAACGATTTTTAATCAAAAAAGATGAAGTTATATTTAGAATTAGTAATGTAAAATTTTTATAATCAATATTAGTTTTAAAATATTAAACAACAATTTTTAAGATAGCAAGTAGTTTTGATAAAAAATTTAACATTAATTGAAATAAAATATGAATGCTATTATAATACCTGCACTTTATATTTTTTGCCTAAATAATTAAATATTTCGGTCATTTCGCTTTCTTTTAGCATACGATTAAAAACTATTACTTCAGAAATTTTGCCAACAAAATTTGCACCGCCAAGAGTAAGACCTCTTGCTGTATTTGATCCTGGATTAATTGCTGATGAAATAGCATTGTTGTTAATTTTATGATAAGAATTAGCTCCATTAAAAATAACCGCTAAAATATAAGTGTTTTTAATTGTGTAGGAAGTTGTAATATTTGAATTAGAAGAATCTCCGTTATTTATTGATATGTTGCTGGGATTAATAAAAATTCTTTGTGAAGTAGGTGTTGATAAAGATAGATCATTATCTAAAATGGTTGCAGTATTGTTAGTAGTTGGTTTAGAATCAACACTAAATACCACAAATTTAGTTGCCGCAGCAATATCTCCATCTTTAAAAGCATTAAGCAATAAACTATTACCGCTTTCAAAACCTACCGATGGCAAATTATTTATACCAGATAAACTATAATATGGTCGATTAGCAACTATTTGTGATAAAGCATTGCAAGTATCGGCATAATCGGTGCTAGTTACCGAACTTGCCACAGTATTAGTGTTGGCTATAGTGTAATTATTAATACATTTTGGGCCAATATCTCTCCAGATTTCTATTTTATTAGATTCTGCTAATTGAATTGTTGATATACTAGCTGCTATGGCACTAGAAACTTGCGGATTTCTTCTGCCAAAAGATTGTAAAGAAGTTGTTTCATACCAAGCTGCCAAACCATTAATTTCACCAACAGGCGATCTAGCGGTAAGAGATCTGGCAGCATTTAATCGTGAAGCAGAAACCAAAGAACTACCTTTCATGACTCCTGTAATTAAAATGCCAATAATCACAATAACTACTGATAACTCTAATAAAGAAAAAGCCTTTCTTTGGGTTTTTTTACTATTTTTTAGCATAAATTAATCTAAAAATGGGTAATCAGTGTAGCCTTTTTCATTGCCACCATAAAATGTTTTTCTGTCATAATCATTTAGTGCAGCATTTTCTAGAAATCTTCTTGGTAAATCTGGATTAGAAATAAACAACCTGCCAAAAGCGATTGCATCTGCCAAATTATTATCTAGAGCTTGTTTTGCTAACTCCAAACTATAACCTCCTGCAGAAATTACTGGCATTTTACAAAGTTTTCTAAAAATATTTGCCACATTTGGAGCAGAATTGTTATTGGCATCAGAGCCACCAGCTGTTGAAGCTCTTGGCTCAATTAAATGTAAATAAGCAATATTTTTAGCCGATAACTGCTCTATTACATAAGAAAAAAGTGCAATAGGATTGCTATCAGACATATCGTTAAAAGTGCCATAAGGAGATAATCTAACCCCTACTCTATCACTGCCCCAAACTGTAATAATTTCATCGAGAACTTCTAGTAATAATCTAGATCTGTTAATAATTGAACCGCCATAATTATCGGTGCGAATATTTGAATTATCTTGTAAAAATTGATCTAGTAAATAACCATTAGCACCATGCAACTCTACCCCATCAAAACCCGCTTCTTTTGCATTGATTGCAGCTTGTTTGTAATCGGCAATTAAACTAGTTATTTCATGTAGCTCTAGAGCTCGTGGAGTGAGAATTGGAGTTGGTTTAAATTGAGCAGTATAAGTGCCACTATTTTTAGCAGGTATTGCCGATGGAGCAACTGGAGTTTGATCGTTTGGCTGTAAAGAAGAATGTGAAAT
>JAUMFK010000112.1:3051-3510 GCA_032119875.1 Rickettsiales bacterium | reverse complement strand
ATCTAAATTATTTTGCGATTTATCAAAACGCAGTGAAATAAAATATTTATCAAATCGTTGTGTAATTGGAATTATTTTTAACTGATCATTTGCAACAACATTTGGATTATAACCAAGAGTTTGCTTACTATAAGTGTTGTTTGCAATATCAAGCAAATCGGCCACAACAGCAGAAGCAGTAGGATTGCCCCCTGCCCCCTTGCCTATAAAAAAGCTATCATCAAAATATTTACCATAAGTAAGAATGCAATTATAAGAACCATCAACTTGGGCTATTTGGTGTTGTTGCCAAATTAAAGCAGGATAAACTGCTTGTAAAACCTGATTATTATGTTGTTTTTGATAAGTGGCTAATAATTTTATTTTATAGCCTAATTGATTAGCAAGCTTGATATCGTTAGCAGTAATTTTAGTAATTCCTTCAATGTAGGTTTGTAAAAAATTAGGAGCAGTATTAGA
>JAUMFK010000112.1:0-3041 GCA_032119875.1 Rickettsiales bacterium | reverse complement strand
GAGCCTAAAATAGCAATTTTGTGAGCAGAATCTGTGCCTTCTATATCAAAACTAGGATCGGCTTCGGCAAAACCTAGCTCTTGAGCCTGTTTTAAAGATGGTAAAAAATCTTGCTTTTTGTTGGTCATTTCGCTTAAAATAAAATTACAAGTGCCGTTTAAAATTGCATAAATCTTGCTAATTTCATTTGCCAAAAAACTTTGTTGATAAGCTTTAATAACAGGCACAGAAGCAGCAACAGAAGCCTCGTAAAGCAATGCAGTGTTGTTGTGATGAGCTATTTTTGCCAATTCATAACCGCAACAAGCAAGCAAAGCCTTGTTGGCGGTGATAACTTTTTTATTGTTTTGTAAAGCCAAAATAATTAATTGTTTAGCAATATCTTGCCCCCCAATCAGCTCAATAATAACATCAATTTCTGGATTATTAGCCATATCAAGTGGATTTTCATAAAACTTAACATCAGAAGAAATAAAATCTTTGGTAGTTTTAGCAGAAACGGCAACTATGGTTAAGTAATGGTTGCTTTTTAATTTTAGCAGCTCGGGGTTATTAAAAATTATTTGATAAACCGCTTTACCAACCACCCCTAAACCAGCCAAGCCTATTTTGATAATATTTTGCATATAAAGTATTGTAAAAAAAACTTAAAAAAGTGTTTGCAAAAATATTTTATTATTGCTACCATTAGTTGCAAGCTTTTTGTTTGTTTATAATTTTTTCTTAAAAAATTCTTTTTTTAGGGGATTGTAGCTCAGCGGTTAGAGCAGGGCGCTCATAACGCCTTGGTCGTAGGTTCGATCCCTACCAATCCCACCACCTTTCAAGCCCTATGCATTTTATTGTTGGCAATAAACATTTTTCTCACTCCAAAGTAAGTGCTAATTTTAATAAAAAAGCTCAACAATATCAAAAATACAGTCAAATTCAGCAACAAGCCTCTGCTAAACTTTTTTGTTTAGTTCAGAAATATTTTATAACTCAATTATCATTAGCTCAAAAAATTCTTGATGCCGGTTCAGGCACTAGTATTATTGGCAGAACTTGGCAATTTAGCAGTTCTTCTCAAGTTTTTGAAGTTGATTTTTCTTTCGAAATGCTAGCTTTTTGGCAAGATCGTCCTAAAAATTTTTTTCCTGTTTTAGCCGATATTTACCACTTACCATTTAATAATCATTACTTCGATTTTATTATCTCTTCTTTTGCTTTACAGTGGCTTAATCATAATGCTCTAATTAGCCTAAATCAGGTGTTAAAACACAATGGCTTGTTAGCGGTTGCTTTGCCTAACAACAATTCGTTGCAAAATTTACAAAATATTATCAAAGTTAATCAACTACCTAATCATGAATGGTTTTTGCAACAGTTAACAAATTGCGGTTTTGAAATAATTCATCATTCTTGGCAAAATTTTTGCCAGTCTTTTACAAGCTTACAACAAGCTTTGCATTATTTTAAAAACATTGGAGCCAACACCAAAACCGCTCAACACAATAATTTTTCTCAACTGCTTAAACAAAAAAACTTGTGGCGAAAACAAGCTCAACTTGATTGGCAAGTAAGTTTTTTTCTCGCTAAAAAAATATCATAAATTATGCATTATCAAATACAGCTTAATCATCTTAATCATTCTGCAGCTCTAATTAATTGCCCAGCTGATAGTAAAGGTTTTATTATTTCTCAAATTATTGCTCAAAAAAAATTTACAACTAACGATATAGTTTTTATTGCCAACAATGATGCCGAAATGCTTTTTGTTGCTAATCAAATAAAATTTTTTAGCCCCACTTTACCAATTATTACTTTTCCTGCTTTTGATTCTTTACCCTACGATCGCTCTTCGCCAAAACCGCAAATTTTAGCTCAACGAATCAAGGCTTTATTTTTATTACAAAAACAAGCAACGAGTCCTAGGTTAATCATTACTTCTGTAAATGGCATAGTGCAGAAAACTATTGCCAAAAATAATTTGCAAAATATTGGTTTATCAATTAGCAAAGGTGATAAAGTTTTAGTAAAATCTATTGCTAATTTGTTAATAAATTTAGGCTACACTCGGCAAACTACCGCCAACGAAGTGGGCGAATTTGCAATGAGAGGAGGTATTGTTGATGTAGTTTTGCAACAAGCGGCCGATATTATTGGCTATCGACTCGATTTTTTTGGCGAAGAGGTAGAATCAATAAAAATCTTCGATCCCATCACTCAATTAAGCTATGAAGAGGTAAAAAAACTCGAAATTTTACCAACTAGCGAATTATTTTTTCAAACTGAAAATTTACAAACTTTCAAAGAAAAATATCGTAGTTATTTTAGCTATCAATCAAACGATTTACTTTACGATGCGGTAAGTAATAATAGGCATTATCCTGGTTTAGAAAATTGGCTTCCATTATTTTATGAGCAAGATTTAGTTAATATTTTTGATTATTTCTTACAACCGCTAGTATTTTATGATAAAAATCTCGATGAAAATATCAACTATCGCTTCAAAACCATTAACGAATATTATCAAAACAGATTAGACGAACAAAAAATTCACCCAGAAAATTTATACAACCCAATTTTACCCGAATTATTATATTCAAAATTTAACATCAATACTCAAAAATTAGTTATCGAATTTAGTGAAAACGAAAAATTAAGCAAGCAAAATTTAGTAAAACTCGATTTAAACATACGTTCAATACCAAATTTTACCGCCACCGCCAGAATTAATAAACAAGATCCGCTAATATTATTTTCACAATATTTAGAAGCTAATCAACATAAAAAAAATCAATTTTTGCTTGGCTATTTACAACCAAGCATGCAAGACAGACTCCCCAAACTTCTGCACGATTATCAAGTTTATACTCATCAAATCAGCAATTTTGCAGAGCTTAATCAAGCTTATGCAAATAAAATTTACCTCACAAAACTACCTTTACATTTTGGTTTTTCGGTAGAAAATTTATTTATCATAGGCGAACAAGCTTTGTTTGGCGAAAAAACTAGCCATCAACATAGTAATAAAAGCAGTTCACAACGCATTATCGAAG
>JAUMFK010000111.1:0-8159 GCA_032119875.1 Rickettsiales bacterium | reverse complement strand
TGGAAAAGTATTTTATTATGGCAAGCCAAAGGTAAAAATCTACGAAATTTTGCATAATTTATTAGAAAAACCAAATAAATCTAGCATAATAGCTGTGGGCGATGGTTTAGAAACTGATATTTTAGGTGCTAACAAATTTCAAATAGCTAGCCTGCTTGTGACAGGAGGTATTTTAACTCATGAATTAAAAATTTCATTTTCTCAAAAAGTTGACCTTGACAAAATTAAAAATATATGTCAAAAATATAGTGCTATACCAAATTATACAATTTCAAATTTATCTTTATGAGACAACTTTACACAAAAAAGAAAACTAGCAGCAAAGGTTTTATCATTATTGCTATTGTGGTGGCTATTGCTTTTATGGTTTTTCAAAAATTTAATCAGGGTTCTTTTTTTAATAAAGCAAATAATAAAAATACCGATAATATCGTAGCTCAAATTAATGGCGAAAATATTTATCAAAAAGAAGTTGAACAAAAATACAAAACACTCCTTTCTGCTAACGAAAATGTTAATTTAAGCAATCTTCCTGCTTCGGTGCTAGAAATTTTAATTCGCGATGTTTATATCGATAAAAAAATCTTATTAGAAACTCAACATTCTAACATTGTTAATATATCTGAAATCGAAGAAAAAACAAACGATTTTAAAACAAAATTACTTCGCTCCAGCTATCTTGATGCTCTCACTAAATATTCTATTGATGAGCAAAAAATACTCGATAAATTTAATGAAATTACTAAACAAATTGATGCTAAAAACGAATATTATTTTCAGCAAATAGTTTTATCTACCAAAGAAGATGCCGAAAAAGTTTATAAGCAAATTTTTGCTAAAAAGAAATCTCTAAAATTTGTTAATGCTTTAAAAAAGTATTCTAAAGATAGAGCTAATTTTTCTGAATCCGAAAATTTTATTGCCGAAGATCAAATAAAACCAGAAGTTGTCGCTGTGCTTAATGTTATAAAAGATACCCAAGTTTCACAACCATTTGCCGTTGACAATGAATGGTTAATTGTTAAAAGAATGGCTGTAAAATTACCAGAAAAGCTAGATATTGAAAATTATCGAGAAAAAATCAAGCAAATTTTATTGAAAGATGAAATAGAAAAAATTATTGGCAATTTGGTTAAAGATGCTAATATCAAAATTTTAATTCCAACCAAAACCGAAGAAAAAGCAGTTGAGTTAAAACCGCAGGAGCAATCTTCTACACAAGAAGAAACTCCTACTCAAGATGAGGGCAGCACTACACAAGAAACTCCTACTCAAGATGAGGGCAGCACTACACAAGAAACTCCTACTCAAGATGCGGTTACACAAGAATCTGCTACCCAGCAAAATGAGGCCACAGAAAAACCAGAAGAGCAACCAAATGAAAAACAACCGCCAACACAGCCTAACAATCGTTCTGTAGAGCAAAATTAAACTAAATATTAAAGTTTATAATATCAAGATTATTAAAAAACAATGAAAAAATTATTATACCAAACAATATTTTGTTTTTTTTGCATTGCAACCTCTGTTTATGCTTCACATACCAAGTTTTATCTTGGTCTTGATGCCTCTTTGCAAAGCCTAGATATCGAAACTCAAAAAATAATAACTGTTGACCAAAATCAAAAACCTACAGGAGAAACAAAAAGTTTTGATACTTATTATAGAACTAAAACTATTAATCCTGCTATTTTTTTAGGTCTTGATATAGCAAAATTACTAAAAATTGAAGCTTCTTATTCTATTGGTTCAAACAGAAAAAAAGATAAACATCCTTCATATTACTATATGGTTCCCGGAACAGTTCTTTTAACAGATAACAATATTCAGCATCAAACAGCTTCATTAGATTTTAAGCCTTATATGCAACTAAAATCAATAGATGAAAAATTATTTGCATTTCTTATTGTAGGAGTAAGTTATAACAAAGTTACTATTAATGAAAAAGAAGAATCTATATTTGGTAGTTATCAAGCAAAACAAAATATTTATAAAACCGCCCCTGTTGTTGGTATTGGTGCCGAATATTTAGTATTGCCAAATTTAGCATTAAGAACACAGCTTAAATATACTTATTTTGATAAAAAAACCGATGATAAAGATACCGAATCTTTTCGTCTTACAAAAATTAACAATATAACCAATTTAAATTTTGGAGTAGCTTATTATTTTTAAAACTAAAAATCATCATCAATTCATAACTAAACAGTCTCAAAATAATTCTAAACACAATAACTTGCAAAAAGATAAACTGTTGATTTATGGAAAACATCCAGTATTTTTATGTTTAGAATTGCAAAAAAGACAAACCTATAAAATTTTTATTAGCAAAAATAATCAGCAAACTTTACTTGATTTTTTGCAAAAAAATAATTTAAACAATTTAAGTAAACTAATTCAAATAGTTGATAATAAATTTTTTGATAATTTATTAGGCAAAAATGCTGTCCATCAAGGATTTGCTCTTGAAGTTAGCAAAATTGCTATGCAAAATCAATTTGAATTACTAGAAAAACTTCATAACAATCGTCAAAATCTACCTAATATTTTATTACTTGATCAGCTATCCGATCCTCAAAATATCGGAGCAGTAATTCGCACTGCTGTGGCATTTGATGTTTTGCATATTGTGTTTAGCAAGCATAATTCTTGCCTCGAAAACAATACAATTATCAAGGCTTCGGCTGGCAATATTGAATTTGCTAATTTAATTGAAGTCACAAATTTTAACGATTTATTACACAAATTAAAAGATTTAGGCTATTGGTCGGTAGGATTAAGTGCTAAAGGTAGTAACAATTTAAACGATCTAAAAAAATATCAGCCACTTGCTATTGTGGTTGGCTCTGAAGGTTTTGGTATTCGGCAATTAGTTGCAAAAAACTGTGATTTATTAGTAAGTATCGCCACAAATCCGCAGGTAGAAAGCTTAAATGTTTCAGTTGCTACGGCAATTTTATTGCATAACTTAAAAAATTGTTAAAGAAATGAGAAAAATCGCTACTATTTCGGCATATAACAATAAAAAAGCTTTACTTTTGCAAGAATTTCTATTAAAAAAGCATAATTTTTTTAATTTAAATGACAATAATCATGATTTCAACAATAACTTTGATTTTGATTTAGTAATTGCTATTGGCGGTGATGGCTTGATGCTTCATTTACTCCATCATTATTATCAAAAAAATGTGCCAATTTATGGCATAAATTGTGGCACAGTAGGGTTTTTAATGAATAGTTTTAACCATCTCAACGATGATATTTTAGCAAAAATTAATTTAGCTAATATTAATAATTTGCATCCTCTCTTAATGCAAACAAAAAATATCCATAACGAAATAATTTCGCATATCGCTTTTAACGAAGTTTCATTGCTCCGACAAACTAGCCAAGCTTGTAAAATTTGCATCAAAATTAATCAACAAGAAAGGCTAAACCATCTTGTGGCAGATGGCATTTTAGTGGCAACTTCTGCAGGTAGCACTGCTTATAATGTTTCGGTTGGTGGGCCAATTATTCCATTTGGAACTCCTGTTTTGGCTCTTACAGCTATTAGCCCTTTTCGTCCTAAAAAGTGGGCAGGAGCTTTGCTTCCAAATAATAGCATCATCACTCTTGATTTACTCGAATACAAAACCAGATCTGCTAGTGTTACTGCCGATTGGAAAGATGTAAAAAATATTTCACAAGTTGAAATACAGCAAGATTTTCATTCTTGTGCTAGCATTTTATTTGATATTAATCATTCATTAGAAGAGCGAATTTTATGTGCACAGTTTTCATAAATAAATATTTTTCTTAAATTTTAAACTAGAGCTTGACATCCAAAAAATAAGATAGAAAATTAATCTAAAATGCCACAGTGCCTGTAAATAATCAATTAAATTTTATGTCAAAAACTACTGGTCCAGATATAGGTAGCAAGCTACTCGATAAAAAAGTTATCTCCGAAGATCAGCTAAATATAGCCATCAAAGAGCGAGAAAGGCTTGGTGGTAATAAAAGTTTAGGTGTTATTTTAGTTGATATGGGTTTTGTTTCCGAAGGTGCTTTAGGTGAAATTTTAAATGAGTCTGTTGGTATTAAAAAATTTGATATCAAATCTTCTTATATCGATCCAAAATTAGTTAAAAAAATTCCTAAAGATTTTGCTGTCCAAAACAAGTTAATGCCTGTTTCGTATAGCTCCGAATCTATTGTTTTAGCAATGGTTGATGTATTCGATATTATTGCTATCGATCAAGTACGCAGATTTTTTCCACCAAATTTTCGCATCGATCCTGTTTTTGTTCCCGAAACCGACATGATGCATGCTATCGATCAGTATTTTGATTACGAAATGTCTATTGAAGGCATTTTAAAAGAAATAGAAAGTGGCGGAACTAATAAAAATACTAACGAAAACGAGCTTCGGGGCGATTATAAAAGCCCTATGGTTCGCTTGGTTGATGTTATTTTAAACGATGCCGTGCATCACGGAGCATCTGATTTACACTTTGAGCCAGAAGCTCAATTTTTAAGAATACGCTATCGTATCGATGGCAAAATGGTGCAAATTCGCAGTGTACACAAAGATTATTGGTCGGCAATTGCGGTGCGTATTAAAATTATGTCAAATATGAATATTGCCGAAAATCGCAAACCGCAAGATGGTCGAATTGAAACAGAAATTTTAGGGCGAAAAATTGATTTTCGGGTATCAACTCAACCAACCATTAATGGCGAAAACATTGTAATGAGAATTCTCGATGAAAAACAATCCATCATGACTCTCGAAAAACTAGGTTTTTCACAACATTGCAACAATGTGTTAAGAAAAATCGTTCAAAGACCAGAAGGTGTAATTATTCTTACAGGCCCTACAGGCTCTGGCAAAACCACCACTCTTTATACTGTTTTAAATTATATAAATTCTATCGACAAAAACATCATGACTTTAGAAGATCCTGTTGAATACCGCATTCCTCTCATCAGGCAATCTAATATTCGCCACGATATCGGCATGGATTTTGCTGCTGGTATCAAAGCAATTTTAAGGCAAGATCCCGATGTTATTTTAGTGGGCGAGATACGCGACAAAGACACAGCTATAACTGCCATTCAGGCCGCCATGACTGGTCATCAAGTATATAGTTCTCTTCATACTAATGATGCATTAAGTGCCATTCCAAGGCTTATGAATATTGGAGTTCCTACTTATTTGCTTTCAGGAGCTTTAATTGGTATTATTGCTCAGCGATTAGCCAGAAAACTCTGTGTACATTGCAAAATAGAGCAACCAATTACCGATTTTGAAAAAAAATTACTAGGTCCAAAATATGCTCATATAACCAAGCTTTATCAAGCGGTTGGTTGCGATAAATGTAGCCATGGTTACAAAGGCAGAATGGCGGTATCAGAAATTTTACCTTTCGATCGCGAACTAGACGAAATGATTGTAGCTTCTGCTAGTCGAAAAGAAATACTTAAATATGCTCTTAGCACTGGTTTTGTGCCAATTGTTGAAGATGGTTTGCAAAAAGTAGTGGCAGGTCATATAGATTTAAAAGAGCTTATTAGAGTAGTTGATTTAACAGATAGAATGTAATAAAATATGTTTAATTTTTCTGCATCTTTTCCTAATTCTCGCCCTAGAAGAAACAGGCAAAATCAAGCTATTTTAAATTTACTTACCCAGCATCATCTTCGGCCTAGCAATCTTATTTTACCTTTATTTGTGGTTGATGGGCAAAATGTTTCTGAATCTATTTTAGCATTGCCAGATTGTTTTCGTTTGAGTATCGATTTGATTGTTGCAAAAGCCAAAGAGGCTTATCAAAATCAAATTTGTGCTATTATGCTTTTTCCAGTAGTGCAGGAGAATTTAAAATGCGAAACAGCCAGAGAAGCTCATAATAATCATAATTTGATTTGTCGAACCATCAAAAAAATTAAAGAAGAAGTTCCAGAAATTTTGGTAATTGCCGATGTTGCCCTCGACCCTTACACTACCCATGGTCACGATGGTGTTATCAATCAAAAGCAAGAAGTGTTAAACGACGAAACCATCGAAATATTATGTTTGCAAGCTTTAGCATTAGCAAAAGCTGGGGCCGATTTTATAGCTCCCTCCGATATGATGGATGGCAGAATTGGTAAAATCAGAAGTTTTCTTAACGATAATTCTTATCAGAATGTAGGTATTTTTGCTTATTCTGCCAAATATGCATCAAATTTTTATGGCCCTTTTCGTGAAGCAGTTGGTTCGGCAAACAATTTAAAACAAGCTAATAAAAAATCATATCAACTAAATTATTGCAACAACAAAGAGGCTTTTTTAGAAATTTCACTCGATATTAACGAAGGGGCCGATGCCATTATTATTAAGCCAGCAATAGCTTACCTAGATATCATTTTACAAGCTAGTCAAAACATTGCTTTACCTATTTTTGGCTATCAAGTGAGCGGTGAACATGCTATGCTAAAATTATTAGCCAAACATAATAATCTTGATTTTTATCAACTATGTTTTGAGCATTTAATTGCCATTAAAAGAGCAGGAGCGCAGGCTATCATTTGTTATTCTGCTCTTGAAATTGCTAAATGGTTAAGAAATCAAAATTAGTTTTTTTATGCTATATTTTTATAAAAAAATCATAATCTTGTTATTATTATTTTTGCCGTTTATTTCTTTAGCTGAAAATAATCAAAATATTAATCTTGCCGAATTATTATTAAATAGCACTAATATTATTAACCAACAAAATATAAACTATACAAATTATCAAGCAAAACCAGTGGCATTAATTTACTGGACTTGGTGGTGCAGTATTTGCAAACAACAATTACAAAATCTTAATTCTTTACAGCAAAAAACCCCAAACAAGCAATTTTATGTTATTGGTATTTCAGTTGACGATCCACAAAAAAATTATAAAAAAACTTTAAAAATCGCTAAAAGTTTGCAATTTGATAACTTTTATTTAAATCAACAAAAATCTATTTATCAGCCAGAAACAATTCCAACCACCTTTATTTTTAATAGCCAACATCAACAAATCGCCACAATAGAAGGTTTGCTTGATGAAAAAGAGTTAGCAAAAATAATATTTTCACAATGATTATTAAACAAAATTACTTGCCGCAAAATTGTTATACATTTTGTCAATCACGCCAAATAAAATATTTAGTTTTGCATCATATAGCTAGCAAATCGCCAGAAGAAGCTATAGAAATGCTCATACAACATCAAGTGAGTGCTCATTTTTTGATAGATTTTGAGGGTGGTATTTTAGAATTAGTCTCGCCAAATAATATTGCTTATCATGCCGGAGTAAGTTATTGGCAAGGTGAAGATGGCTTAAATGCTAATTCTATTGGTATTGAATTTATTAATTATCTGCCAGAAAATCAGCCGTTTTCACAAAAACAATTGCAGGCAGGAATCAAACTTTTACAAAATCTTATTAAAAAATACCATATTTTGCAATGCAATATTTTAGGACATAGCGATATTGCTTATTTTGCCGATTCACAATTATTAAATCGTAAACAAGATCCTTCGGTTTTATTTGATTGGCAGTTGTTGGCAAAAAATAATATTGGTTTTTTTCCACAAATTACTAGCAACGATGATTTTATCAAGTTTTGTTTTGGAGATTGTCATCAAGAAATTGGCAAAATCAAGCATCAACTATATTTAATGGGCTATAAAGTTCTTGAATTCTCTTGTTCTTTCAATATTCACATGCAACAACTTGCTACTGTTTTTAACCGAAGATTTAATAATATGATTAGCAATAATAATCATCAACATTGGCTAAACAGCTCTTCTCTTGCTCTTGCAAAAATATCAAAACATTTTAATCAATTAATCTAACTTCATCTTTTTGGCTAAAAAGCTTCAAAAAGCCTCAAGCTGTATAGATATACAGCTTTCGTTTTTTAAAGTTTTTATCTCAAAAATATTTTGTTAGATTAATTGATTTTAAAGTTAAAATGGTATAATACCATTTCAACTTTTTAATTGACCATCTATAAACAAATGCTTTTTACAATTTCATTGGCATTGCCTAAAAACAGTTGATATACCTAAAATTCTTATAAAAAGCCCATAGGTAAAGAGATAACTCCATCATTAGAAGACTTTTTGAATATCTTTTGGTTTTGCGATTAAACCT
>JAUMFK010000110.1:0-4568 GCA_032119875.1 Rickettsiales bacterium | reverse complement strand
GGCACTGTTGAATCCCAAATGCCAACTAGTAAAAAATGTTTTAGTATTCTTTGCAATTATTTGTTGCATAAAAAAATTGTGAAGCTATTATTTATATAGCTTCATGGCTGTTTATTTACAGCTGTTTATTTTTCTTTTTTTTAAAATTTTAAGAATAATTACAATATGTCTTATCAAGTAGAGATGATAACCTTAGATCAGTTGATTGATAAAAATCATAATTACCGTAAATTTAAAAAATTGTGGGATTTAGAACCAGTTAAGAAGGAATTAAAACAAATCGAAGATGCCAGTGGTGCCGATTGTAAAGGTTATGGAATTTTCAGATTATTTTTATGTTTATTGGTGCAGTTTATGGAGAATTTAAGCGACAGAGAGTTGGAAGAATCTCTAAAAAGTAATCTAGCTTCAAAATGGTTTTGTCAATTTAATCTTACCGAATCAACTCCTAATTATTCTTTATTCACAAGAATCAGAAAGAAAATCGGCACTAACAAACTATCAAAGATCTTCAATATTTTAAAAGAGCAATTAAGAGCCAAAGGTTATATGAGTGAGGTTTTTACTTTTGTCGACGCTTCTCATCTGATATCTAAGGCATCTCTGTGGGAAGAGCGAGACAAGGCAATTAAAGAAAAATACAACAAGCTTAACAACGAAACTCTACCGAAGTTTGCCAAAGATAAAGAGGCAAATTTTGGTTGCAAAGGTGGCAATAAGTTTTGGTATGGCTTTAAGAAGCATGTGTCGGTTGATATGCAAAGTGGTATGATTAACAAGGTTGCCATTACCAAAGCCAGCGTGATTGATTCTAAAGGAATGAAGCATGTAATTCCAAATTCTGGTGCGGTTTATGCTGATAAAGGTTATTTTCGATAAGAATGCTAAATTGGCAACAGCAAAAAAGAATATTCATTTAGCAGCGGTTAAAAAGAACAACATGAAAGATAAAAACAAGGATCTTGATAAATTTTACACCAAACTTAGAGCTCCTTATGAAAGAGTCTTTTCTAAAACCAATCATAGAGTTCGTTATATGGGAATAGTCAAAAATCAATTCACCGCTTTTATGGAAGCTATTTCTCATAATTTAAAAAGAATGGTGGTTTTACATGAACTGTATTCACCGCAAACTACCTAAAACAAGGGATATTTTTGTCTAAAACAACCCAAATATCCCAAAACTAGCTAAAAAACAGCTATAAATTAGCTAGAAATTAGCTAAAAACCAAAAAAATACTCAAAAAATCATCATACTTTTTCATAATTTAACCAAAATCTCACAAACTACAAGCTAATGAATTTGATTTTAGTGGGATTCAACAGTGCCTTTAGATATTGATTTCCATTTTTTCGAATATCTCCTTGGTTTTTTGGTGTTTCTATATCTGTAATATCTCCTTCGTTTTGTGGTAGTTTTTGACTAGTAATAGTAGGCATAAAAAATAAATTTAAAAATAATAAAAATACAAAGTTTATTTGTATTTTTATTATTTTATTTTTTTTATTTATAATTGTCAAGGATTTTTTAAGTTATTAACAGATATTATTAGATAAGTATAATTTTTTTAATTTAAATCATTTAAATTAAGGTTTCTAACCTTAATTTTATAGATTATGAAACATTACAAACATTGCAACGGTGCCATTATGGTGCTGTTAAAAAAAATCTCTGTTTTTATTATCAAAACCAAGATTATTATTCTTGTTTTTTATGGTGGTTGTAAATAGAAATCAACAATTGATAGAAGTTATCGCATATAACATATTTTATTTCGTGGAGATGAACCTTGTGGAGATGAACCTTGTGGAGATGAAGATGGATCTTGTGGATATTCTATTCTTAATTGATCAGGAGTTTGTGGTGCTACATTATTTTTTTGTACCCCTTTTAAAACAAAATTTGGATCTTTTTTTAATTCATCAGAAGCATATTGTAATGCCTCACCACTTTGCTCTACCGCTGCTAAAACAACCTCTTTATCTGCTCTTAATCGATCAGAAGCATATTGTAATGCCAGACCATCGTTCTTTATCGCTGCTGAAACAACTTCTTTATCTGCTCTTAATTTATCAGAAGCATATTGTAATGCCAGACCATCTTTCTCTACCACTGCTAAAACAATGTCTCTATTACCTGTCAATTCATCGCATAGAATACCACCTGTACTAATAAAAAACATTTGCAAAATTTTTTTTATATCAAGAGGTTTAAATTCAAGTATATCTATTACAAAACGATAGTTTGCTCTTAACTTAGGAGGTATTGATAATATAGGATTGCAATTGTTTTTAAGCATCTTTATAGCATGATTATAAAAATAGTTTTGATATTTTTTGAATTTTTCTGAATCTAAAAGATTGTCACTATTTTTTAGTTCCGATTCTAATTTTTGTAAATGTTTTGCTTGCCTTTTTATTGCTTCATGGTGAAATCTTTTATCTTCTTCATTATCATAACCAATATTAAGATTTTGTAAAATAAATGGATTTCTCTCTACCGCATCTAAAAGAAAATCTCTATCTGCTTTTAATTCATCAGAAGCATATTGTAATGCCAAACCATCTTTCTCTACCGCTGCTAAAACAACTTCTTGATCTGCTCTTAATCGATCAGAAGCATATTGTAATGCTTGCCAATTTTGCTCTACCACTTGCAAAACAAACTCTTTATCTCCTCTTAATACATAAGAAGCATATTGTAATGCTCGCCAATTTTGCTCTACCACTGGCAAAACAAACTCTTTATCTCCTCTTAATTCATTAGAAGCATATTGTAATGCTTGCCAATTTTGCTCTACCACTGGCAAAACAAACTCTTTATCTCCTCTTAATTCATAAGAAGCATATTGTAATGCTTGCCAATTTTGCCCTACCGCTGCTGAAACAATTTTTTTATCTCCTCTTAATTCATCAGAAGCATATTGTAATGCTTGCCAATTTTCCCCTACCGCTGCTGAAACAATTTTTTTATCTGTTCTTAATACATAAGGAGCATGTTTTAATAACAAACCATCTTTCTTTACCACTGCTAAAACAACCTCTTCATCTTTTTTTAATGCATCAGAAGCATATCTTAATGCTTGCAAATTTTGCTCTACCGCTGCTAAAACAACCTCTTTATTTCCTCTTAATTCATCAGAAGCATATTGTAATGCCAGACCATTTTTCTTTACTGCCGCTAAAACAATTTCTTTATTACCTTTCCATGTTTGAAGTATTATGATACAGCATGCTGAATTAAAGCTTTTCTCTATTAATATTTTAATAAATTCTATGTCTCCTTGCAATTTTTCAGAAGCATGTTTTAATAGCAAGTGATCTTGCTTTACCGCTTCTAAAACAACTTCTTGATCTGCCTTTAATTCATCAGAGGCATATTTTAAAACAGAAGGACTTTTGATCTTTATTGCAGCTAAAATAAATTGTTTATCTTTTGCCCAAATACCATCAATAGTATTGTTAAAAAATTCCTCGATATTAGGAGTTTTTATTAATTTGTTGAGAGCTTTTTCACGGTTTTCTTGGTTAGTAACAAAAGGTTTGATCAATTCTCTGGCGAATTTTTTAAGCATAATGAAATATAATTTAAGATTTAATATTGCCTTAATGGCACTTTTGCATCTAAAGTTTATTTTAATTTTTTGTTTTAAAAAAATAAATTAGAATGTGGTTTTAATTAATGAAAATGACAAATAATATTAAACAAGATGAGATAAGTTATTAGCTATAGTATCAATAAACTGTTCGGTGTAAAGATAGTGTTTGCCATGTTCAACTTTATTACCATAAACTGCAATTGCTAAATCTTTGGTAAAAATGCCAGATTCAATGGTGTTTAAAGATGCTTGTTCTAATTTTTTTGCAAAAATATTAAGCTCTTGATTTTGATCGAGTTTTGCCCTAAATAATAAGCCTTTTGTCCAGGCAAATATTGAGGCTATTGGATTGGTTGAGGTTGGCTTTTTTTGCTGATATTCAATAAAATGCCTAGTTATTGTGCCATGTGCTGCTTCGGTTTCGGCTATTTTGCCACAAGGAGTGGTTAAGATAGAAGTCATTAAACCAAGAGATCCAAAGCCTTGTGCCAAAGAATCAGATTGCACATCGCCATCATAGTTTTTGCAAGCCCAAATAAAGCCACCAGCAGATTTCATAGCAAAAGCTACCATATCATCGATTAATCTATGTTCGTAGGTAAGATTTTGCTCTTGAAATTTAGAGGCAAAGTTTTTTTGATAAACTTCGGCAAAAATATCTTTAAACAAGCCATCGTATTGTTTTAAGATAGTATTTTTTGTAGAAAGATAAAGTGGCATATTTTTTTGCAATGCCATATTAAAACACGAATTGGCAAAGCCAAAAATAGAGTCGGAAGTGTTAAACATTGCCATAACTACCCCGCCGTTTTCATTAAAATTATAAATATTTTGCTCAGAAGAGTTGCCGTTTGCATCGGTTATTACTAATTTTGCTGTGCTGTTATTGTTTATTTTTATTTCGGCTGCTCGGTATTGGTCACCAAAGCCATGCCTGCCTATAATTATTGGTTTTTGCCAAGTAGAAAC
>JAUMFK010000109.1:0-4396 GCA_032119875.1 Rickettsiales bacterium | reverse complement strand
TTACAAAGCTTTAAGGTTATATTTTTTGATTAAATAACTCATTACACTAGATGCTTCTTCGTTTGTGATTTTGCGATCAAAAATAAGAACTTCAGAGATAAAGCCTTTAAAGATACCATTATAACCACCGCCAATGTTAAGCTGTGAAGTTACAGTGTCGCCTAATGTTGGAGCACCTGATGAAATCATTGCAGATCCGATAGTGATATCGCTTACAGGGGAGCTTGAATTTAAGTATATTTTAGTATTAGCACTACTTAATGTAACATCAGTTGTAGCATCAATAGCAACACCAAAAGCATATTCAGTGCTAGGTTTGCTTACATAAAGAGCATTTTGACCGCGTGCAGTTGAAGTATCGCAAGCATTAGTTAGATTGCTCCAAGTAAAAGAAGGTATTGAGCCACATTTAGCTGTTCCGGCATCGGCATTTTTTGCTAAAATAGCAGGGTTGCTACCTGCAACAGAACCAATTGCCGAAAACTGCACAACATTACGATGAGCTGCAACAGATTCGTAATCGGGATCGGTTCTATATACAGTGAATATAGAAAAATCTTTTTTACTAGGTGCAATTGGCATGGTAACTGGGTTAATAGAGCTAAACCAAGATTTATCGCCACCATCAAAATAAATGCTTGGCAAACCTGCTAAACCAGAATTATGATACATAGGGCCTTTGTCAACACCAGCAGTGCCACCTACAGAGTAGTTTTGAGTAGTGCAATTGCCAGTTTGAGCATATTCTAAAATAACTTTATCGGCATCGGTATCTTGTGGGCTAGAATCTTTCCATAGCCTGATTACTTGTCTGTGTTCTGGCATAATGTAAGCAGAAGAAGGAGTTGTAACCGAAGGATTGCCAGTGGATGTGTTTATATCAAATACTCTAGATGCAGAGGTTAAATCAGTGTTTTTAGACCCAGAAGTGCAACTGCTAGAAAAAACTCCTTCTGCTGTAGAATCAAACCAAGCAGTGAGATTACGTATTGAATTAACATCAGATGATCGAGTTAAAGAACGAGCGGTGTTAAGCTTCATGGCACGCACAAGCCTAGAACTTTGAGTAATGCCTGCAATTAAAATGCCAATAATTAATACTACTACTGATAACTCAATTAATGAGAAAGCTTTTTTAATATGGTATTTTTTAATATTTAAACTATTATTCATTTGCAAAAAAATAAATTGGTTGATACATAACAACAATTTTGCTAGATTATTTTTAAGATGCAAATTATTTTCTGCCTAATTCTTAATTTATTGTATTATTTTGAGAAAAACAAAATCAAAAAATAAATTCTTTCTTTGCAAAATATGATTGCATTATCAAAATCAACACTTAATATTAATTAATTTTTAACTTTCAAAATATTTTATGTCAAAAGAAGATATTCTAACCATGAACGGCATTATCACCGAAGTTTTACCTAACACTATTTTTAGGGTTGAGCTTGAAAATGGTCATCATATCATTGCTCATGCCTCTGGTAAAATTCGTAAAAATAAAATCAGAATTCTTAAAGGCGATAAAGTAGAGGTAGAAATGACAACCTACGATCTTAATAAAGGTCGAATAGTAAGAAGAAATGTTTAATTAACAAGCCTTATGAAAAATCTGCTTATCGTTGAATCTCCTGCTAAAGCAAAAACTATAGCCAAATATTTAGGGCCAAACTATCAAGTTATTGCTTCGTTTGGTCATATCCGCGATTTACCTAGTAAAGATGGTTCGGTTGATCCAAAACAAGATTTTTTAATGCACTATCAGGTTTCGGCTAAATCAACCAAACATGTGCAGAACATTGTTAATAAAGCAAAAGAAGCCGAAAAAATTATTCTCGCTCCAGATCCAGATCGAGAAGGCGAATCTATCGCTTGGCATATTTTAGAAATTTTAAAGCAAAAAAAAGCCATCACCAGCAAAACAAAAGTTGAGAGAGTAGTTTTTAATGCTATTACCAAAAACTCGGTATTAGAAGCAATAAAATTGCCTCGAGAAATCAATCTTGATCTTGTAAATGCACAACAAGCCAGAAGAGCCCTTGATTATTTAGTTGGCTTTAATTTATCACCAGTTTTATGGCGAAAACTGCCCGGTAGCAAATCGGCAGGCAGAGTGCAATCGGTTGCATTAAGAATAATTTGCGATAGAGAGCAAGAAATAGAAATGTTTCAAACAACCGAATATTGGAGTATTGCTTTACAATTAAGCACTCAACAAAAACAAGATTTTTTAGCAAATTTAATTGAATATCAAGGCAAAAAACTTGAAAAATTTTCAATAAATAATCAGCAAGAAGCTCAAGAAATACTACATAACTTACAGTCTAAACAATATTCAGTAAGCAACATCGAAAAAAAACAAACCAAACGCAAACCTTATCCGCCATTCACTACCTCTTCTTTACAACAAGAATCTGCCAGAAAGCTTGGCTTTTCTGCCAGCAAAACCATGCTCATCGCTCAAAAACTTTACGAAGGCATAGAAATCAATGGCAACTCGTTGGGCTTAATCACTTATATGAGAACCGATTCTATTCACATCATAAACGAAGCAGTAGAGCAAGTTCGTCGAGTTGTGCAAAATAATTATGGCACAAATTATATTCCAAAAACTGCTCATATTTTTAAAAGCAAAGTAAAAAATGCTCAAGAAGCTCACGAAGCAATTCGCCCAACCGATTTTAGCCTTGAACCAGAAAAAATTAAGCAATTTTTAGAACCAGATTTTTTTTCTCTCTATAACTTAATTTGGAAACGAACCCTAGCATCACAAATGTCGGAAAGTATTTTTGATCAAGTAATTATCGAAATTACCACCAAACCAAATTTTGCCAAGGCAAGAGCAGTAGGTTCGGTATTAAAATTTGATGGTTTTTCTAAAATCTACAAAGAAGATCAAGATGAAAATACCAATGAAGATGAAGAAAAACAACCTCTGCCCGAAATGCAAACTAACCAAGATCTAAATTTGTTACAAGTGCATACCAAACAACATTTTACCGAGCCTCCACCCAGATATTCTGAAGCAAGTTTGGTAAAAAAAATGGAAGAACTCGGCATTGGCAGGCCATCTACTTATGCTTCTATTATTTCAGTTTTGCAAGATAGAGGCTATGTAGTTTTAGAAAAAAAGAGATTTTTTCCAGAAGAAAGAGGCAGAATTGTCACTACTTTTTTAAAAGAGTTTTTTAGTAAATATATAGAATTTGATTACACTGCTAACCTAGAAGACGAACTCGATAATGTTTCTAACGGCAAATTAAATTGGAAAAGTTTTTTACAAACATTTTGGCTTGCTTTTTTTCAAAATATCGAGCAAGTGCAGGCAAAACCTTTTATTGAAGTTATTGATATTCTAAAAAATATAGCGAATATATTTTTAAAAAAGATAGTAAAACTGGTGAAATTCTTAATAAATGCCCAACTTGTCAAACTGGAGAACTAAACCTAAAAATAGGCAAATTTGGGGCTTTTATCGGTTGTTCAAACTATCCAGAATGCAAACACATCAAGCCAATGTTTAGTAGCGGCGATGCCGAAACTAATTTAGAAACCACTGCCGAAAATAAATGTCTAGGAGCTGATCCTGCCACTAAACTCAATATTTTATTAAAAAGCGGTCCTTATGGTTTTTATTTAGAGCTTGAAAACTCTAATTCTACAACACAAAATAAAACTAACAAAAAAACCAAACCAAAAAGAGTATCTTTACCAAAAAATCTACAACCAAATGACATCACCCTAGAAACCGCCATTTCTTTGCTTTCATTACCTAGAGAAATTGGTATTTACCCTGAAACTAAAGAAAAAATAATTGCAAATATCGGCCCTTATGGTCCGTATTTATTGCACAATAAAAAGTTTATTTCAGTAAAAGAAGATAATATTTTAGAAATTGGCTTAAACAGAGCAATAAGCCTCATTGCTCTTGCCGAAGAAAAACCGCCAAAAAAACCTTTTAATACTAAAAAAACCAAGAAGAAATAATGGCTTTTATTTTTGATTTAGCAATAGTGTTTGGCTTTTTTATGTTAAATATTCTTGTTTATCACAAAAATATTGTAAATAACAACACAAAAAATATTATTTTGTTATTGCTATCATATTTCTTGGTGTTTTTTTTAATATTCTTTCACAGTAAAAACAATAATAATTTATTATTTTTTGCAATTCTTTTTTTGCCTTGCTTAAGCAGTATATTATTTTTACCAAAAGTTTTTGATACAAAAATTACTAATTATTTGCAAAATGGCAAAGTTTCTCATATTATTTTTTTCATAACAACCGCCACTCTTACAATTATTTTATTTATAACTTTATTAGTTTTGATTTCTTTTTCAACACAAATAAAAGAAAATATCGCTATACATAAACATCAACATTTAATGCA
>JAUMFK010000108.1:0-7813 GCA_032119875.1 Rickettsiales bacterium | reverse complement strand
CCTAAATATTTAGTTTTATTAGCTCCGCCATTTCAAATGGTCAAAGATGCCAATATTTCTGCTGGTATGCCACCTGAAACAGCTAAAAAATTCTATGAAAATTTTGCCAAATCTCCCCTATCAACACTTCAACAATTCTCGTTGTTAAGTTCTCTCAACGATATTAATAGCACTGAAATGCTGAAAAATTTACAAATTTCTCTTAAAAATCAACAAAACTGGCTGATGTGGTTACAAGAATTATATAGTTTTTCGTGTTTTAATCTAAATTTTAATGATATACCAACCACTATTTATTTTCATGGCGAAAATGATGCAATCATAAATATTGCTCAAGCAAAATATTTTCAAGAAAAAATACCCAATTTTCATTTCTACAAAATACCCAATTGCGGACATGCTCCACACTTAAATAACCCATCTTTTCTTGGCAAAATCATCAGTAAGCACTGTGAAATTTAACGATTCTGCTCTCATTTTAAACATTAATCCTTATGGTGAAGATTCGGCAATTATCAAAGTTTTTTCGCATTACAATGGTTTAAGAAGTGGTTTTGTTAAAAATATCAATAGTAGAGCCCAAAAAAATATTTATCAAATTGGCAATTTAATTATTACCGATTTTTATTATAAACAACCAGAAAAAAATTTAGCTACTTTATCTTATAGCGAATTAGTGAAGAGTTATTGTTTAAATTTTTTACTAGATAAACTAAAATTTAATCTAATTCAATCTTTACTGCACCTTTTAAATCATAGCCTTACCGAAAATATTATTTTCTATCAATTATTTGAAGAGGTTATTTTTTTTGCTAATCAATTGATAAACAACAATGCCAATAATGCTCTTGCCAATTACATTAAAATAGAGCTAAAAATTTTAGAAAGAATGGGCTATGGCCTTGATTTAGCTAGATGTATAGCCACTCATAGCACCACTAATTTAGTTTTTGTTTCACCAAAATCTGGCGGGGCGGTATGCTATGAAGCAGGTAAAGATTTTGCTAATAAACTACTTGTTTTACCTAAATTTTTATTAGATCACACACAATCTCAACAAGATTTTATAGAAAAAATCCATCTACAACAAGGTCTGCAATTAACTGGTTTTTTTCTCAAAAAATTTTTAAATTATGAGCGAAAAAATCTATCTTTTACTTCCATTTGATTTTGCTAAATATTCTTCTGGTTGCGGTCTAAATATAGAAGGCGCTTGAGATGAAGCTAAATAATTAGTAATATCCACTACTTGACCGTTTACATTATGAGATAAAATACGATATATTGGTTTTTCTAGCATTTCTTCTAAATACTTTTGAAAATATGGAGTGTTTTCACAGTTATAGAGAGATATAACCTTTTCTTCGCCATATGCATTTTCAATACGTATTAAAATTTTCTTTGACTGTCTTCAAATAGTTAATAAATTCTTCAATTTGTTCTTTTGTGTAAGATTTTAATGGATATGTCATGATAAAATTAAAAGTTTGGTATAATACCATTTCAACTTAAAATACATTGTTAGATATTTAATAAATCTAACTTCATCTTTTTGGCTAAAAAGCTTCAAAAAGCCTCAAGCTGTATAGATATACAGCTTTCGTTTTTTAAAGTTTTTATCTCAAAAATATTTTGTTAGATTGATTAATTTTAAAGTTGAAATGGTATAATATGTTTAGTATGAGGCTAAAAATAGCTAAAATTTCTCCTCAAAACTAAAATTAAAACAAATTTGAGATACAACAGTGCCATTATATGATTTTTATACCATAATTTTTTGAAATTGCAAAACCCTAGTTATGCCAGATAAATCATTATAACTTTTGATATATTGCCATTTTTTAGATTTCTCAAAAATATTTAGTACCGATTGTTCTTGATTATGACCTATTTCGGTAAATAAATTACCTTGTGCTTTTAAAAAATTATCAGCTTGCTTGGAGATTTGATAATAAAAATATAAACCATCTTCCCTACCATTAAGAGCTAAAAATGGTTCAAAATTTTTTACTTCTGGCTGTAAAGTAAGAATTGTTGAGGTTTCAATATATGGCGGATTAGTGATAATAATATCAAAAAAATTGGTATATTTGTATAGGTTATCAAATAAATTGCTAGTAATAATTTTAGATCTGTTGTGTAGTTGATGATATTTAGCATTTTTTTTTGCCATTATTACAGCATTTTTATTGATATCGCAAGCAATTAATAAAGCATTAGCAATATTTTTTAGCAAAGCAATTCCTAAACAGCCAGAGCCACAGCATAAATCAAGAATATTTATCTTTTTTGTTAACAAATTATTTTGACAATATTTGATAGCCTGCTCTACTAAAATTTCGGAATCTGGTCGAGGAATTAAAGTGTTTTTATTAACAAAAAATTTTAAATCAAAAAATTCTTTATAACCAAGTAAATAAGCTATAGGATGATGGTTTTTTCTTTTTTTAACTAATGAAAAAAAGGTTTTAAACTGCCCAAGAGAAATTACCTGTTGCTGGTTAAAAATAAGGTGTTCTTTAGAAAAAGATGTTGCTTTTTGTAAAAGTAAAATAGAATCAAGATAGGAGTTTTCAATATTATCTAACTGTTGTTTGGCTTGTTGTAAAGCATAAGCAACAGTTAGAGAAATATTATTATTTAACGGCATTAACAATTTTTTGAGCTGCATCATCAAGATCGTTAGCAGGAATAATTGCTAAACCAGATTTTGCTAGTATTTCTTTGCCCAAATCAACATTGGTGCCTTCAAGCCTTACTACCAACGGAACATTTAAACTCACTTCTTTAGCGGCTTCAATAATACCGTTAGCAATTATATCGCATCGCATAATACCGCCAAAAATATTTACTAAAATACCTTTTACATTAGGATCAGATAAGATAATTTTAAAAGCAGCAGTTACTTTTTCTTTAGTTGCCCCACCGCCAACATCAAGAAAATTAGCAGGAGAAGAGCCATAAAGTTTAATAATATCCATTGTTGCCATAGCTAAACCTGCACCATTAACCATGCAACCAATTTTACCATCCATTTTTACATAGTTAAGATCGTATTTAGAAGCTTCAATTTCGAGAGGCTCTTCTTCGTTTAGATCGCGTAAAGATTTTATTTCGTTGTGACGATATAAGGCATTATCGTCAAAATTTATTTTAGCATCAAGAGCAATAATATCGCCTTCTTGAGTTTCAACTAATGGATTAATTTCAATTTGAGAAGCATCTTTGGCTAAAAATAACTGATATAAAGAATCTATGAATTTACTAAATTTTTTGAGAGTTTCGCCAGAAAAACCAAGAGCAAAACCTAATTTACGAGCATGGCAAGCTTGAATGCCAGTGGCAATATCAACAACAACACTAATGATTTTTTCTGGATGATGAATAGCCACTTCTTCAATTTCAACACCACCTTCGGTAGAAGCCATAAAAACAATTGCTTTAGTTTTTCTATCGACAACCGCAGATAAATAATATTCTTTTTTAATATTAGAGCCAGCTTCTATATAGAGCCTTTTTACTTCTTTGCCTTCTGGACCAGTTTGATGAGTAACTAAAATTTTACCTAAAATTTCTTTAGCTTTTTCTTGAACTTCATCGATAGTTTTTACCACTTTTACCCCTCCAGCTTTACCTCTGCCACCTGCATGTATTTGGGCTTTTACTACAAAAACTTTATAACCTGCAGCATGTAATTGTTTAGCAGATTCAACTGCCTCTGGCACAGTAAATGCAGAATAACCTTTTGGCACTGCGATGCCAAATTCTTTTAGTAAAGATTTAGCTTGATATTCGTGAATATTCATTTTGTTTTAAAAATTTAAAATTAAAAATTAGCAAAATTGTAGTTCTCAAAAAATTAAAAGCAATATGTTTTTAATCAATTAGATTAAAAAATTAATCAATTTTTTAGGGACTATAATGGTTTTTTTAATTACAGTATTTGCTAAATATTTTGCCACATTAACATTAGTTAAGCATAATTGCTCTAGATCAGTATTGGTTATTTCGCAATCAACATCAAGCACACCGCGTAATTTTGAATTAATCTGCACAGCAATTTTAATGGTTTTATTGTGTAATAAAATTTCATCGTAACATACAAAAGATTCGTTGGCAAGGAGGGTTTTTTTGCCAAGCATTTGCCATAACTCTTCGGTAAGATGAGGAACGATAGGATTAAGTAAAATCAATAAAGATTCAAGAGCAAAAGCCATTAAATTAGCATCAAGGGCGGTATTTATTGTAAATTTTTCGAGATAATTAGAAAATTCTCTAATTTTAGCTATCGCCGAATTAAATAACATTTTTTCATATTGAAATTTTACTGCATAAATGGTTTTGTGAATCAAAGATAATAATTGTTGCTGTGAATCGTTAAAATTTTGACTATTTTTGCTATCAAAATAAGTAATTTTAGTTGGTAAATTTGGTAAAAAATTTTGATAAATTTTAAATAAACGATTCAAATAACGAAAACAACCTTCAATGCCAGCATTAGACCAATCGAGATCTCTTGCAACAGGGCTATCAGACATCATAAAAAGCCTAGCAGTATCTGCACCATATTGTTTTATTATTTCGGCAGGTTCAACCACATTTTTTTTAGATTTACTCATTTTTTCGGATCGACCAGTAAAAACTGGTTGATGTGTAGAAATTTCAAGTGGCGGGTTATGTGAAAAATCAATTTGTTTTGGATGTAGCCATTTTTTTTGTTGATTTTGATAAGTTGCATGGCATACCATACCTTGGGTAAGTAAGTTAGTAAAAGGCTCGGTTAAGTTAAGATAGCCACATTTTTTAAGAGCTTTTACAAAAAATCGAGCATAAAGTAAATGTAAAACAGCATGTTCAACTCCGCCAATGTATTGATCAACTGGCAATATTTGAGATATTTCTTG
This sequence comes from Rickettsiales bacterium, assembly GCA_032119875.1. Taxonomy (GTDB): domain Bacteria; phylum Pseudomonadota; class Alphaproteobacteria; order Rickettsiales; family UBA1997; genus CAILUF01. Next base: position 2,909 of record JAUMFK010000108.1, on the reverse strand, counting down.
ACTATCAAAAGGCTTGTTTTTTGTAAGTGAAGCGAATCTTAAAAAATACCAAGAACTTTCAAAGAAAGTGTCAAAAGTATCGGTTTCACGAATTGCTTGATGAGTTTTGCCGTAAGAATCGGTGTAAGTAGTATATTTCCAAGTTGGATGATTGGCAAGAGGGTTGCCCGGTTTAGAAAAATCTATATCTTCTGGCAACTCAACTGGCAATTGGTGAGAAGGAACTGGCACAACCAAGCCATCTGGTAAATATAAAATAGGAATAGGGCAACCCCAGTATCGTTGTCGAGAAATACCCCAATCACGTAAGCGATAGTTAGTGTTAAGTTTGGCAATGCCTAAATTTATGAAGTAGTGATTAATTTTTTGTTTAGCTTCTTGACAAGTTAAACCATTAAGAAAATTCGAATTTATTAGCTTACCTTCAATTTCGCAATATGGCAAAATTTGTTGTGGCAAAGAATTATTGTGCACCACCTGAATAATTGGTAAATTATATTTAGTGGCAAATTCAAAATCTCGCTCATCATGTGCTGGGCAGGCAAAAATTGCTCCTGTGCCGTATTCAAGTAAAATAAAATTGGCAATAAAAATAGGTAATTCTTGTTGGTTAGCAGGGTTTATGGCTATAAGACCAGTATTGATGCCGAATTTTTCTTGTTTTTCGAGATCTTGTTCGCTAGTTGAAGAAGTATTGCAAGTATTAATAAATTTAGCTATATCGGTATTGTTTTTAGCTAATTCTTCGGCTAATGGATGATGAGGTGAAATACCTAAAAATGAGGCCCCGAAAATAGTTTCTGACCTAGTGGTATAGATTTGAATTTTATTAATATTACCTTGGTTATTTTTGATAGTAAAATCAAGCAACAATCCTTCGCTTTTGCCAATCCATTTTTCTTGCATAAGTAAAACTCGCTCATCCCAACCGCTTAAATTATTAAGCTCTTGCAATAAATCGCAAGCAAAATCAGAAACCTTTAAAAACCATTGTTTAAGCTTTTTCTTTTCAACTACAGCTCCACTTCGCCAACCTTTGCCATCAATTACTTGTTCGTTAGCAAGAACGGTGTTATCGATAGGATCCCAATTTACCAAAGATTCTTTTTGATAAGCTAAACCATTTTCAAGAAATTTTAAAAAAATTTCTTGTTCATGCTTATAATAATCTGGCAAACAAGTAATTATTTCTCTGTTCCAATCAAGAGCTAAACCAATAGTTTGCAACTCTTGCTTCATGATGTTAATGTTTTGTAGAGTCCAGTTTTTGGGGTGTAAACCATATTCAAGAGCAGCATTTTCGGCCGGCAAACCAAAAGCATCAAAACCCATTGGATGCAAAACATTAAAACCTAGTTGTTTTTTATTTCTCGCCACTACATCGCCGATAGTATAATTTCGCAAATGCCCCATATGAATTTTGCCAGAAGGATAGGGAAACATTTCAAGAACATAATATTTAGGAGCATTTTTTTGTAAATTAAAACAAAAAACCTGTTCTTTTTGCCAAATTTCTTGCCACTTCTTTTCGATGATTTGATGATTAAACATAGATATAATATTATGAATCTTGGTTAATAACAAAGTGGCTTAATACGATTAAGAGCAACAATAAAAGTTGCCAAATCTGGATTGCTTTCATTTTTAATTTCGGTAATAAATTTATCAAAACGCAAAATTAAAAATTGATAGTTTTTTTCCCAGTTTATTAAAAAGCTATCGAGATTATTATTGTTTTTATTGAGCTCTACTACTATTTTAGCAATTTGCCTTTGATAAGAATATAGATCTTCTAATAAAGTTTTGCTAGCTAATTTTTGCCAATAATTAGTAAGAGGTAGTTTTGCAACTTTACTTCTTAACCATTTTAAAGAGAGCCTATTGCCTACTGCAAAATAAACGGTGGCAATAGTTTTAATATCGAGTTTTGAAAAAGAAGCTATTTCAGCAATATCGTAAGAAGAAGCGATAGGATCAAGCGAGGCAATTTTGATTGCTAGATCATGTTCTATCTGATACAAACAATAATGATCGATTTTTCTTTGAAAAGATTCTTTTGAAGCTTGAGCCAAAACCAAAGGTAAATCAGTAGAAACTTCGTCAGCAATATTTTGAAATCTAAGCACTGCCGAAGAAATATCGGTATTGATCTGATTATGAAGTAGCCACATTATTGATCTTTCGAGTAATTTATTAGCACTTAAAAACATCGATATTTGCAAATCAAAATCAATTTTGCCGTCAAGTTGCTCTATTTTAAGCCAAGATTCGTTTAATCTAAAAGAATCATAAGCAATAATTAAACACTTCACCACTTCAGAAATTTCAAAACCACTATCTTGACAAATTCTGCCAACAAAAGTAATACCCACATGATTTACTACAAAATTAGTAATTTGAGTGGCGATAATTTCTTTTTTTAACTGATGATTAGAAATTTCATAAGCTAATTTCTGTTGTAAAATAACTGGAAAATAAGAGAAAAGATCTTTTTCAAAGTATCTGTCGGAAGTTAAATTAGATTGTAACAAGGCATTGTAAATTTCCATTTTAGCATAAGCTAACATCACCGAAAGTTGAGGACGAGTAAGACCTTGCTTATTGTTTTGCAACTTTTCTATTTCGTGTTTTGAAGGTAAGAATTCTATTTTGCGATTAAGCATTTGATTATCTTCAAGCCTATCTAAAAATTTACTTTGTTCAGGTAAAAGCAGATAACCCTGATGATAAGCAATAGAAATTGCTTGAGTTTGTAAGCGATTATCATTTAGCACTAAATCGGCAACTTGATTGGTCATTTGCTCTAACAATAAGTTTCGTTCTTGCAGAGTAATTTTTTTACTTCTCATGGCTGAAATTAAAGCAATTTTAATATTAACTTCATGATCTGAACAATCAACCCCAGCAGA
>JAUMFK010000107.1:2333-8638 GCA_032119875.1 Rickettsiales bacterium | reverse complement strand
CCTAGGAATATTTTTGCAAACAATTGGTTCACGAAAAACTGTGCCATCAAGAATATTTCTTATGGTGCCGTTAGGGGATTTATAAATTTGTTTGAGATTGAATTGTTTTTTTCTTGCTTCATCAGGAGTAATTGTGGCACACTTAATGCCTACACCATATTGTTTGATAGCATTAGCAGAATCGATAGTTATTTGATCGTTGGTTTTGTCGCGATTTTCTATGCCTAAATCAAAGTATTTGATGTTTAAATTGAGATAGGGAAAAATTAGTTTTTCTTTGATGAGTTGCCAAATTACTCTGGCCATTTCGTCGCCATCAATTTCTACTATTGGTTGAGTTATAGTGATTTTTTTCATAAATTTAGGTTAAGAGTTTATGTTTAAGTTCGGAAGAAATATTTGGTAAAGCTTGATTAATTTCTTGCATTTCAAGCATATTAGCATTACAATGCAAAACAACATCGCAACCAGCTTGCAAAGCAGAAATAGCATTGTTGCTAACACTATTTTGTAAGGCTTTCATTGAAAGATCGTCGGTGATTAAAATATTGTTAAAACCAATTTTTTGCCTGATAATGTTTATTACTTTATTAGATATTGTGCCACATTTTTGTGTATCAATTTCAGAATATAAAATATGTGCGGTCATGGCAAGTTTTTGCTGATTTAAAGCTATGAAAGGTAGAAAATCGGTAGTTTCTAGCTCATGTAAACTAGCATTAACCACTGGTAGCTCAAGATGGCTATCAGATGTTGCTCTACCATGCCCTGGAATGTGTTTAATGATGGGTAAAACATTAGCTTGTAATAAGCCTTGGCAGGCAGATTTTGCTAAATCAATCACTTGTTTTGAATTTTCACCAAAAGATCGGTTGCCAATAATTTGATGAGTGTATTTTGTTAAAATATCAAGCACTGGAGCACAATTAACATTAATGCCAAGCTCTTGTAAAGTAAGCCCGATTTGATAAAAATTTTCTTGAGTTGCTTGCAAAGCAAGTTGTTGATTTTGTTGATAAAGGCAGGCAAAATAATTAGCCGAAGGAAATTGAGGCCATTCATCAGAATTAAGCCTAGCAACTCTACCGCCTTCTTGATCGATTAAAATTAGGGGTTCGCCTTGTAAAACTTGTTTTAATTGTGAAACAAGTTGTTGAACCTGTTTTTTATTTTTAATATTTCTAGCAAATAAAATGAAACCAAGGCAACCATTTTGCTGAAAAAAATTATATTCTTCATGGGTTAAAGTTTCGCCAGCAATGCCGTAAATTACTGGTTTTTTTGCTAGTGGATTATGGGCTAAATTAGCTAACAACATTTACAAAACTCCTTTTGTTGAATTAATAGTGTTGTTTTGTTGAAATATCGCTTGTTTTAAAGTTTTGGCAACTGCTTTAAAAATTGATTCGGCAATATGATGATTATTAACACCAGATAAATTATGAATATGTAGATTGCAACCAATAGTATTAGCAAGGGCAATAAAAAATTCTCGAAACATTTCGGTATCGGTATCGCCAATTTTTGCTACTGTAAAATTGCAATCAAAAACAATATAAGGTCTGCCTGATAAATCGATAACACAACGGCTTAATGCTTCATCGAGAGGCACATAGGCAGATCCGAATCTGGCAATGCCAAGTTTGTTGCCTAGGGCTTGTTTAATTGCCATTCCTAAAGCTAAACCGCAATCTTCGATAGTGTGATGAGAATCGATATGTAAGTCGCCTTTGGCTTCAAGAGAAATATCGATGCCAGAATGACAAGATAACTGCTCTAACATATGATTAAAAAAGCCCAAGCCAGTGTTTATTTGATATTTACCACTGCCATCAAGATTTATTGATAGATTTATTTTGGTTTCTTTGGTTTCTCTATTAATGGTAGCTGTTCTCATGGCAGAGGTTTATTTTCTTTTTCATTTATAATAGGTTTTACAGTTAATGGACAAATTGATTGAGGAGGTTCTGTTCTAGAAGTTAATCTGTTTAAAGTATTTTTAATTCTCCGAATATCACTTGCTTTTGCAAACAATGCTTTGGGATCAGGTTTTTTTTGTGAATATAAATGATGAGGAACAACAAAAGAAATATTAGGCTGATAAACTCTACTAGCCTTAGGAAGAAGTCTTTGAGCAATTTCAGCACATTTTGGTATCATAAAAAAATAATTAATTTTTAAAATTTTGATAGGCAAAATTCCAGTTGATAAGGTGATTTAAGAAGGTGTCAATATAGTTTGGCCTAGCATTTTGAAAATCAAGGTAATATGCATGTTCCCAAACATCAATGGTAAGTAAAGGCTTGGCATTGGTTGTGAGTGGAGTTTCGGCATTGCCAGTTTTGATTATTTTTAATTTATTTTCTTCAAGCACTAACCAAGCCCAGCCAGAGCCAAATTGAGTGGCTGCTGCATTTTTAAACTCTGCTATAAAATTTTCGTAAGAACCAAAATCGAGTTCAATTTTTTTAAGCAAATCTGTAGATGGTTTGCCACCCCCATTTGGCATGATTGAATGCCAATAAAAAGTGTGATTCCAAACTTGAGCTGCATTATTAAAAATAGCAGTTTTAGTTTTGTCGGAAGCAGAAATTTTGATAATTTCTTCTAGAGTTTTAGTGGCTAATTCGGTGTTGGCGATAAGGTTGTTTAAATTAGTGATATAGGCTTGATGATGTTTGCCATAATGATAATTGATGGTATTTTCGCTGATATATGGAGCCAAAGCATTTTTAGCATAAGGCAATTGCGGTAATTGAAAAGGATAGTGGTTTGACATTGTGTTTTGTGAAAAAAAATTAGTTGAGGTTATTTTATTAAAACCTATTTTGCAGGCACCAAGCATAAAAAATGGTAATAGCAAAGAAGATTTAATAAATTTTCTTTTAAGAAATTGTTGCATTTATTTATTGTAATTTTTTTAATAACTAATACAATTTTATTTTTTATGATTTTAAAGATAAAAAGTTGATATTATTTTAGCTATACAACAAATTTTAAAATAGCAAAAAATAATGTCAAACTTATTTTAAAAAATTTTACTGAAATGAAATCGTTATACTGTTTTTTTATGTTTAGGCGATGTTGCATTTCAAATTTGTTTTTTTAATTTTAGTCTTAAGAAAAAATTTCAGCTATTTTTTTATTAATTTAATAACTTGATATTATGCCAAATAATAATAATTGTTTACGTACGGCTTTAGGTGGCTCTTTTGGTTTTTGCCTTGGTTCCCTTATGAGTATAATTTTTTCAACATATAATGGAGATGGGAGAGAAGCTCTTGTTTTTGGCCCCACTCCCTTTTTGACCGTTTCTTGTTCTCTGATGGCTATATGTTATAATAAATACCTTAAATCTAATATTAGTGATGATTTTCAGCAATGTATTAAATTATTAGGTAAGGAAATTAACGATTTTATTCCGCAAATAGCAGAAAATTCAGAATTTAATAGTGAAAATCTCATCAAAAATATTAATGCTATTTTACACAGAGAAATAAAAGAAGGATCTCAATCAACTTTTATTTCAGATAAAAATATTTATGCTAAATTAACAAACTATGATGATGTTTTAGAAGCGATAAAACAGAATCCAGAAATTGAGCATCAAAAAGAAGTTGCTAAATTTATAGAAGGTTTTGTAAAAGCTGAATTTTTGCTATATACAACCAAAGAAAACAGTGATAATAGGTTAGAAGCAGAAGATGCAGAAACACAAAGCGATACAGGAAGTGTTATGTCAACAGAAAGAGCATTAAAACATGTAGTAGGAGAATTTGTAGAAGCTATAAAAAAACCAGCACAAGCTTCAACTTCATCAACATTGCCTACACAACTAATAATAGGTAATCCCGCTGCTATAGCTGTTTGCGATAATGTTGCAATGAGTGTTTAATATAGGACTGTTGCATCCCAAATTATATTTTAGTGGCCATTTTTGGTATAAATTTCAGCTATTTTTAGTATGATATAACTTTTTCGTTGTGCTAACGTAAGCAACACGATATGTTTAATACCATTTCAACTTAAAATACATTGTTAGATATTTAATAAATCTAACTTCATCTTTTTGGCTAAAAAGCTTCAAAAAGCCTCAAGCTGTATGGATATACAGCTTTCGTTTTTTAAAGTTTTTATCTCAAAAATATTTTGTTAGATTGATTAATTTTAAAGTTGAAATGGTATAATATGAGGCTAAAAATAGTTAAAATTTCTTCTCAAAACTAAAATTAAAACAAATTTGGAATTCAACAGTGCCAATATAAAACTGACTCTTCCTTGTGCCTGTTCTTAAATAGCAGACCAAGTATCAAGAGCTAAAGAGTATTTTGGTTTAGTTTTTGGCATAGCAAAAATATTGCGATACAAAATGCGATAGGTGTTGTTATGCCAATGAGCCACAACTAAATAATTTTCTAACAAATATTTATCGAGTTGCTTACATAATAAAACAAGTTCATTTTTATTGTTAGCAGTTGCTATTTTTTCAACCAAGTTATCTACTAATTTATCTTGCAGACCTAATAAATTTCGGCTTCCTTTAATGTTGCTTTGCGAAGAATGAAAATAACTATACAGCTCTGCTCCTGGTAAGGTGCTTTGTGGAAAAACACTAACCACAACATCAAAATTAAAATTATTAAGCATTTGCTGATATTGATTTTCTTCAACAAATTTAATTTTAGTAGTAATTCCTAACTTTTTTAGATTATTGGCAAAAGAAGCTACCACCATTTCAAAAGCTTTGCTATCTATTAAAAACTCAATAATAACTGGTTGTGAATTAGAATCTAACAATTGATTTTTAACAATTTTATAGCCAGAATTTTTCAAAATTTCTTGAGCTTGTAATAAGTTGTTTCTGTTAAATCCATCGACACTGCCATTTGGCAAGAAAAAATTTTTATAACCAAAATTAGAATTAGGAAAAAAGCTAGTGGTTTTTTGATAAGAGCCATAAAAAATATGTTGCTGCAACCATAAAAAATCAAAAGCATAATTTAAAGCTTTTCTTAAACCAATATTTTGAAATTTTGATTTTCGTAAATTAAGCACAAAAGCTTGCATCGGGGCTGGTAAATTATGCTGTATTTCGGTTTTGATAATATTGCTATTTTTTGGTAAATTATAAGCAGTTGCCCAATTTCTGGCGATATTTTCTTGACGAAAATCATATTTTTGAGCTTTAAAAGCCTCAATTAATACATTATTATCGCGGTAATAATCAAACCAAATAATTTCAAAATTATATCTTCCTTTATTAACTGGCAGATTTTTTGCCCAGTAATTATCGTTTTTTTCGTAAATAATATGATGATTAGGCTTGATTTCTTTGATTTTATAAGGGCCAGAGCCGATGGGTGGTTGCAAAGTGGTTTGCGAAAAGTTATGTTTCTCATAATAATGTTTTGGCAAAATTGGTAAAGAAGCTATAAATAAAGCCAAGTCGCGATGATGATTTGGTTGAAACAAAAATTTTATATGATGTTTATTAATAATACTTACTTTTTTTATTTGCATTAAGTGCATTTGATATACAGGATGTGCATATTTTTGTAGAGTTTCAAAAGTAAACAAAACATCATCGGCAGTAATTGGCAGATTATCATGAAAGTAAGCATTTTTATTTAGTTTAAACTCAATGCTATTTTTACTTAATTTTATTTCTTCAGCAACCAAGCCATACCGAACCCCCAACTCATCTTCGCTAGCCTCGGTTAAAGTATCGTAAAGATAAGATAAGCCTTCAGCAGGAGATCCTTTTAGTAGAAAAGGGTTAAGAGAATTAAAACCTCCTTCGGTAGCAAACTTGATTGTTCCGCCTTGTTTGGAAAGTGGATTAACATAATTAAAATGAGTAAAATCGGCGGTATATTTTGGTTTTTCAAATAAGCTTAAATAATAAGAAAATTCAGCATAGGATTTACTACTCATTGATATTAGTAAAAAACAGAAACTAAATTTTATTGTTTGTAATATCAAGTAGGGCATTAGTAAAAGATTTAGCATTAAATTCTTGTAGATCAGAAATTTTTTCACCCACCCCAATAGCAAAAATTGGTTTGCCAAAATCATTTGCTAAAGCAACCGCAATACCGCCTTTTGAAGTGCCATCGAGCTTGGTAATAATTAAGCCGTCGATACCGATAATTTTGTGAAAAGTTTCGGTTTGAGTTTTGGCATTCTGCCCATTTGTAGCATCTATTACCAACAAATTGCAGTGCGGAGCTGTAGTATCGAGTTTTTTTAGCACGATATTGATTTTTTTTAGTTCATCCATTAGGTTTTGCTTGTTGTGTAGCCTA
>JAUMFK010000107.1:0-2304 GCA_032119875.1 Rickettsiales bacterium | reverse complement strand
CTGCCCAAGTAGCAAGCTGCGCAGTGGCTGCTGCTCTAAAAGTATCGCAGGCCGCAATTAAAACTGTTTTTTGCTGTTGTTTTAAATTATAAGCTATTTTACCGATAGTGGTGGTTTTGCCAGCTCCATTTATGCCGTTAAAAACTAATACTTGAGTAGATTGCGAATTATGAATAGGCAATGGTTTTTGGCATTTTAGTAAAATATTTTCAATTTCGCAAGCAAGAAAAGTTTTTATTTCGTTAGTGGTGAGGTTTTTTTCAAATTTTTGTGATTTCAGTTGTTGAGTAATTTTTTGTGCAACCTCAATACCAAGATCGTTTATTATTAAAATATCTTCTAGCTCTTGCAGAGTTTCGTTATCGAGTTTTTTGTGGGTAAAAATTTGGCTTACAAAAGTAGAAATTTTTTGTGAGCTATTTTTTAGCTGATCTCCCAGTTTTGATTTAGCAAAAATAGTTAAAAATGACATAAAAAGTTTTTTATAAAACTATTGCAATTATTGCGGTAATAGTTTTGTTAATGGCAATGTTGCATTTTAAGTTTATGTCAAAAATGGCAAAAACCAAAAATGGCAAAAACCAAAAATTGCAAAAAATTAAAATAAATTTTAGATGCAACAGTGCCTTTAATTTCACGAAAAGAAAAATATTAAGTTAATTAGTTAAAATAACAATAAATTTATTGAAAAAATCAATTTCAAGATGTAGACTTTTTTTTTATGATTTTTTTTGATAAATTAATTATGGCACAATCTTATGGCAGAATCTAAATCGATTTGGCAAAATATTTATGTTTATTTATTGGTTATTCTTTTGAGTATTGTTAATGTCAACAACATTAAAATTGCAGGTTTTAATTATTTTTTTCCGCTACTTGAAGTAATTGCTATTTTTTATTTTGCAGTTTTTTGCAATATTTTTGGTTTTATTTTTATTTTTATTGTAGGTATTTGGCAAGATTCTATCAATAACATTAACTTGGGGGTTTCTTCTTTTTGCTATATTATTATTGTAAAAATTTTTCTTACCATAAACAATAGAGTGCTTTTAAAAGAAAATTTTATGCAAATTTGGCAACAATTCGCTTTTTTTTGCCTTTTATTTTTATTATTAAAATGGTTGATAATATCTTTATTAAATGCTAGTTTTTTATCAATTAAACCAATTTTTATTCAAACATTAATCTCAATTTTTGCTTATGCTTTTATGCATAAATTTTTTGATTTCTTCCTTGAAAAAATTCAGCAATAAAAATTTATGCTTCGAGATATTAGAAAAAATAAAATATTTAACCGCCGAGTCTTTATTTTAGGTATCGGGCAATCTATTCTTACCTCTTTTTTATTGTTAAGGCTTGGTTATTTGCAAATTTGGAAACACAATCAATACAGTATTCAAGCCGATAGCAACCGCATTAGAGCTTTAATAAATCCTGCTCCAAGAGGCATTATTTTTGATCGCCATGGCTTGCCTCTTACCAAAAATGAAAGTAATTTTCGTTTGCTGGTTTATTTAGGCAAGAAACATAATCTTAATCAAACTATCGATAAATTATCTGAAATTTTAAATCTTACCGAACAACAAAAACAAAGTTTTTATAATAAAATCAAGGCCGGTAAAAGAAAAAATGTTGTTTCACTTATCGATAATTTAAACTGGCATGATCTTGCTAAAATCGAAAGCAACTCTCATTTATTGCCAGCTATTTCTATTGAAAGTGGCATTATTAGAAAATATCCTTATCCTTATGAAACAGCTCATTTTTTAGGCTATGTTTCTTTACCTTCTGAAAAACAAATCGAAAAATTACCTACCAACAATCTTACTGCCGAAAATAATAAAAACTTATTTATGCATCCAGATTTTCGCATTGGTTCTTTTGGAATAGAAAAAACTTTTGACACTGCTTTACGCGGTGAATATGGCATAAAATATGTCGAAGTAAATGTTCATGAAGTTCCGCTTCGAACTCTTGATTATAAGCAATATAATGAAGGTTTCAGAATTAATCTTACCATCAATTTTGGTTTGCAAAAATTTGTAACCGACAGAATTAAAAACGATACCGCTTCGGCAGTGGTTATTGATGTAAAAACAGGCGAGATTTTAGCTTATGCCTCTTCACCATCTTTTGATCCAAACAATTTTGTGGAAGGAGTTTCTAAAGAATATTGGCAACAACTCACTTCCGATCCTAAAAAACCACTCAATAACAAGCCTATTTCAGCTCTTTATGCTCCTGGATCTACCTTTAAATTAATGGTTGCTTTAGCTGCCCTTGAAAATGGCTACAACCCTAAAG
>JAUMFK010000106.1:0-1942 GCA_032119875.1 Rickettsiales bacterium | reverse complement strand
GCAATTCTATTGTGCTTCCTAAGAAAAAAAGTGTATTATCAATGATTATAAATAATACAAATACTGTTAATATTTATCAAGATGCTAATTCGGTAAATACTACCAATAATTATAATCCAACTGGTGCTAATTTTGGGTTAAGTAAAATTATGATAGGTGCAAAACGAGATGATAACAATAATTTAAGCAGTTATTTTAAAGGAAAAATTGCTGAAATCATAATTTTTAATCGTTCTTTATCAAACGAAGACCGCAGAGAAATAGAAAGATATTTAGGTAAAAAATGGAATATTAAAATTAGCAATATCGATTAAAATTCCAAGTAATACCATTTCAACTTTAAAAAAATTGTTAGATTGATTAATTTTAAAGTTGAAATGGTATAATATGAGGCTAAAAATAGCTAAAATTTCTTCTCAAAACTAAAATTAAAACAAATTTGGAATTCAACAGTGCCGTTATGGAAAAATTGGCAAAAGATTCAAGCCCGCTCTTTCATCTATGCCAAAAATATGATTAAAATTTTGCACCGCTTGCCCAGAAGCTCCCTTCACTAAATTATCTATTACCGAAATAATGGTAGCTTTATTTTTATTATTGCCACATGCAACATTGATTAAACAAAGATTGGTATTTACAACATCTTTTAAACTAGGTAAATGATCAACCAAATGCACAAAATATTCGCCTTCATATTTTACCGATAGACAATTTTTGAGATCTTGATAAGTAAAATCTGGCAAAATATCAACATAAATAGTAGAAATAATACCTCTATTAACAGGTAGTAAATGCGGAGTAAATTCTGGATTAACTGGCATTCCGCAGGCTAAACTAAGCTCTTGCGATATTTCGCCTAAATGACGATGATTTCCTCCAACATTATAAGCTTTTACCGATTCGTTGATTTCACAAAATAAATTATTAGTTTTAAGAGATCGGCCAGCACCAGAAACTCCAGATTTAGAATCGATAATAATGCTATGCGGATTGATTAAATTATTAACCAATAAAGGATACAAAGGTAGTAAAATTGAGGTTGGATAACAGCCCGGACAAGCAATGATTTGTTTTTTAGCGAGTTGATGACGATAAATTTCGGTAAGAGCATAAACTGCATTTTCTTGTAAATGTTTAGCCAAATGTGAATGTTGATACCATTTTTGATAATCGTCGGTGTTTTTTAAGCGAAAATCTGCCGAGAGATCGATAATTTTTAGATGTTGATATTGCGGATTTGCCAGTATATTTAGGCAAGTTTCTTGAGTTGTAGTGTGAGGTAGGCACATAAAAACCGCTTGTATTTGAGTAAAATCTACCGCTTCAAGATGCTTTATTATTGGCAGATTTTGCAAAGCAAGATGTTGATAAATAGAGCTAATTTCGCAATTAACCGAAGTGTTGGCAACCAAAGCACTAATTTCAACTTGTGGATGTTGCAACAACAAGCGAATAAGCTCTACACCAGTATAACCCGAAGCCCCAATAATGGCAATTTTAATTTTTTCTAACATTATTTTTGATTTATTTTTTGTATTTTTCATTGTAAAATTTTAAAATTTCATCTAAAAGATTTTTAAAACCGTTATAATCTCCTGGTTTTAGTTGCTGTTTTGCCAAATAGCTTTTAAAATCATTTTGTTCTTTTTTAGATAAAACTTCTATTTTTCGTTGAAAATAGGACTGTTTTTTTTCTTCTAATAATTTTGGAGGAAATAAAGATTCTATTGTTGCATCTTTATGCTCTGAAACCAATAATGTTTTGATATTTCCTTTTTCTAGTTTTCTTTTCAATTCTTCATCTTTAAAAATTTCGTTTTTTGCATCTTGGCCCGCTTTGTCATTATCAAAGAGAGCAATTTTTATTTGATTATCAGTTGGTAAATTCATAATACATGTTTTAATAAATGTTTTGATACTTAAAGCTCCAGTTGACCCGAAA
>JAUMFK010000105.1:0-14200 GCA_032119875.1 Rickettsiales bacterium | reverse complement strand
AAGCCTCAAGCTGTATGGATATACAGCTTTCGTTTTTTAAAGTTTTTATCTCAAAAATATTTTGTTAGATTGATTAATTTTAAAGTTGAAATGGTATAACTTTCAGTTGTGCTAATGCAACAACACGCTATGTTTAATATGAGGCTAAAAATAGCTGAAATTTTTTCTCAAAACTAAAATTAAAACAAATTTCGAATTCAACAGTGCCTTTAAATAATTTGGGCAGATTTTCTGGCTAATTTATCGACAATTTCGTTGTATTGATTGCCATTATGAGCCTTAACCCACTGCCAGTTGATTTGATGGTTTTGCGATTGTGAATTTAGTTCTTGCCAAAGATCGATATTTTTAACAGGTTGTTTTTTAGAAGTTTGCCAATTATTTTGTTGCCATTTAGTTAGCCAACTAGTGATGCCATCTTTAACATAAGTGCTGTCGGTATAAATAATGATGTTGCTAGGTTTATTTAGTGTTTTTAAGGCTTCAATAACGGCGGTGAGTTCCATGCGGTTATTGGTGGTATAGGCTTGATTGCCAGAAATTTCTTTGCTATGGTTTTTATAAAGCAAAATTGCTGCCCAACCGCCTTTGCCTGGGTTTCCTAGGCAGGCTCCATCGGTGTAGATAGTGATGATATTAGATAGGTTAGGGTTATTAGGTTGTTGATTGAGGTTTGTGTGCATATGATTGTGATTTTTTTTGAGCTAGGGTTAAGTAATGAGTGGTTAAATTGGTGAGTTGTTTGATTTGTTCTGTATTAGCACAAGATGGCACAGTAACAACTTGATGATGTAAATAAAAAGTGATTTTATTAAAAGGCAAAGGTAATTGTAGTTTATCCCAGCTGTTAAAAATAATGTTTTTTTTTGCCGAATAAGAAGCGCAAACAATGCTTGCCCCTGTTGTTTTAGCAATGTTAATGAGTTCGCCATTAATTTGCAAAGCAGGGCCTTTTGGGCCATCTGGGGTAATGCCAAGGGTGTGTTGTTTTTTTAAGCCAGAAATAATTTTTCGCATACTAGAAAAATCGATGCCACGGTTTTTTTTGTTATTAGTAGAGCCAGAGATGGCGATAAAGCCAAATTTTTGCATAATTTTACCTACAAATTGACCATCGCCGTGCTTTGAAGCGAGAGTCATGAATTTGTGTTTGGGAAGTGATTTTTTAAGCTTGATAGCTAAAAAAGGAATCATGACCAAGCGATTATGCCAAAATGCCACGATGATTGGTTGTTTATTTTTGACTAAATCAATAAAAACCTGATTGTTAATAAACTTTCTTTTGCTTGTGATGTAGACAAAATACATATAAAATTGCAAAATAAAACAGATTATTTCTTGCACAAACAAGCTATAAGCGATTTTTTTTAACATATTTTTTATAGATGTATGTTGTAAAAAATGAGTTATTTTATCAAGTGTTTTCATAGGCAGATAGATATTTGTTGAGCCATTTGCCATAAGCCATAAGATAGAGGATTTTGAGCTTGATTAGTAAAAAATAAATTTAAATTTTGGTATTGTAAGCCATAAGTTGTGGCTAATTTTTGAGCAGAAAGATGATTATTTTCGGCCATTAGACAAGAAATATTGTTTTGTTGATTAACAAGATTATGTAGTTGTTTAATTTGCATATTGCTTTGATGGTGATGCGATAAAACAATGGTGTTGCTAATTTTAAAATAATCAAAAAAATAATTGTAGGCATCGTGTAGCAATACAATTGATTTATTTGAGTTATGTTGTAAAAATAAGTTGTTAATTTTATTAACTTCTTGTGTAATTTGCAATTCAAATTTTTGTAAATTTTCTTGATAAAAATAGCAATTGTTATTATCGATAGAGCATAGTTGTTTTGTTTGCCAACGAGCAATTAAAATAAGATTATGTGGGTTAAGCCATAAGTGCCAATTGTTTGGTAGTAATTTAAAATTAACATCTGGTGAAATTTCTTTGATTTTATGATGTAGACTTAAATTTTGTTGTAGTTTTGATAATAAATTTTCAAGGTTTTTGCTTAAATAAAAAACTAGGCTTGCTTTTTGTAAATTGATCATGTCTTGGTTTTTAAGCTGAAAATTATGCTCAGAATCGGTAGGCTGAATTAGTAAGATGTTTTCTATTTTTTGGGAGGTTAAAAAATTGGTAATTTGCCAAAGTGGTAAAATAGAATTGACAATCAATATTTTTTGTTGTGGTAAAGTGGTTTTTAATAAATATTTATTTTGATAAAAACATAAATAATAAATCAAAATTACCAAAGCAACAGATGATACTAAAATCAATACAGAAAAGGGTTTTTTAAAGATTTTTAACCAAAAAGATGAAGCCATGTTTAGAAATTATAGATAAAAGATGTTGTAATACCATTTCAACTTAAAATACATTGTTAGATATTTAATAAATCTAACTTCATCTTTTTGGCTAAAAAGCTTCAAAAAGCCTCAAGCTGTATGGATATACAGCTTTCGTTTTTTAAAGTTTTTATCTCAAAAATATTTTGTTAGATTGATTAATTTTAAAGTTGAAATGGTATTATAAGGTTTTTTAAACCACTCCACCGCCACCGATACCTCCTTCTGGGCCGCCGCTGCTTGATGATGATTTGTTGTTATCTTTTTTAGAAGAGGCATCTTCTTTGCCTTTTTTAAAGCCTCTAGATGCAATATCTTTAGACCCTCTCACTTGCATATCTCTGCCTAGTTTTTCTGATCCTGAAGCAATTGAAGAGGTTATTTTGCCAACTTTTTCTATATTTTGTTTTAAAGCATTTAGCATGCTAGTAGAATCTTCGGCTCCTGTAAGAGATGCGGCAAGAGAAGAGATATATTCAAATATTTTATAAAAAATAAAAGTAATTAAGGCTAACTTAAACATTACTTTTAGTCTTGCTTTGCCTTCTTCACTTGAAATGTTTTTAAAAGAAGTGATAACTAAATTAAAAGGTTGTAACGAATGCTTGGCAACCCCCTCTATTGATTTGTTTTCTATCAAACCGTTTTCTGCCATAATGCAAAGAATACTATTAGTTTTTGGCTTCATTATTTTATCACCAAAAATATTTGTTTTACCACTTTCTTCGCAGTCTAAACTTTTAAAGTTGCCGTCATAAGAAGAGTTAAGTTGTTTGAATTCGGCATCGCCAATTAGGGCATTATCTAAAACAGTCATAAATAACCCAAGATAGGCAAAAACTACTACTGGCTGAATAATGTATCCCATAACTTGTGCTAACCATTGATTAAAAATATGTTGAGTTTTTTTAAACATTAAACAACAAAAAGCTAGTGGTGAAATATAAACTAAAATGCTTAATACAATAATAGTTATAACAATTAAATGCACTACTCGTAAAGCGATTAAAATCATAAAGAAAGCAAATGAAACACTAGATAACATAAAGGCAAAGCCCAAACCGCTGCTAAATAATCCTACTAGAATCATTTTTAAAAAGTTCGGCACATTGGTATTGGCAGAATAGCCAAGTAAATGAGCTATTTTACAATCAAAGGTATCAAAAATTCGCAAATATTTTTTATTGGCAGGATAGCTTAATATATTATAATCTGGATTGTGTGTATATGGTCCGCTGAAACTGTTTGACTTTTTTAAAATATCATTTTCAATTTTAAAATATGTGCTGGGTTCTCCTTCTATTTGAAAAATATTATTCGGAAGTATAACTGTGATTTTTTTGATACTTGAATTAACAATTACTATAGGGTTGCCATTTTCGTCGACAGGTGGAAAAATGCAACCATCACTATTTTGTGAAAGCCTAGGTGGAGGAGTGTTTTTTACTGGATAAACATTGTTTTGAGATTGTCTTGTATTTGGTTGAAATGCTAATTCGGCGAATTGCAAAGGGGCTTCAAATACTGTTTTCATGAAAAAACTTTCCCAAGCATTGCCAAGAGCAAAATAACTCACTATGCTAATTTTAAACACCAAAACAACAAGGGTTTTTTTATCTAGCATTTCATTTACTTTATTGCCAGAGAATAGCATTACAAAGCCAAATATTGCCACACTTAATGTGAGTGCAATTTTTATGGCTGTTTGAAATTTAACACGTAATTGAAAAAATACCGACTTATTTTCAACTACTTCCCCAGGAGATAAAATTGTTACAGGATTTGATATGCATATATTGTATTGCTTATATTCTTGAGTTAGATAGTCTCTATCATCTAAACAAATAACCGCTTTTTTTCTGAGGAGATAATTTTCTAATGTTTCTTTTAAGCACTGAACCATAGGACTAGTAAGATTTCGAGACTGTTTCTGCACAATAATATCGCTTTGTGATAGATTTATTGAATTTTTACCACCACTAAGAAGAGAAGATTTAAACAAAGAATCGCCTATAAAATTACGACAAGCTAAACTTAAATAAGAATTATTTGGTAAAGGAATTCTGATAGTATAATTTTCTGTTTTTGCACAATGTGCTAGATGTTGACAAAAATTAGCAGTTACTTTTTCGCTTGGGGCTTTTCCATCGGAAACTGCTACAAATGATTCGAATTTTTTTTCTGTGCCACCAGATAAATAATGATCGTAAGGGCAATGGTTAACAGTTTTGGCACAGATATATTCTGGATTTTTTTTGCTCGAAAAAATTTCATATTTAGTTTTGTAAAGATCTGGAACTGCGCAAGAATTATCACCTAGAGAACAGAATCTGTATTTGTGTTGTTGATAATTATTGTCTTCATCTGTATCATAAACCAATTTTTCTTCTATGCAAATAGAATTTTGAGCTTTTCTTCTGCAACATTGATAAGAGTCGTTTTCTTTACTCTCATAGCCAGGCACATTGCGTAAAAATCGATGACAAGCATAATCGATGGAGAGCTTATTATCGCCAACTTCTGAAACTGGCCCCCTAACATAATATCTTTGATATTCTGTATCATACCCTAAATATCGGAGTCTTCTTTGGCTATCCCATGGATTTTTACAACCATCTATATTATCTTCGTATTCTATGCCACGAAACCAAAATTCTCGATAATATTGATTTGTTATATCTGCTTTTTTTGCATTTTCTTTGTCAAGGGGGGAAAAATCGAATTTTGACTTTTTTTCGTTATCCACTAGATCAATTAGTTTGCCATTAGTAAATTGACCATATTTTTTACATTCAGATTGGTTAAATACTGGTAAATTAATAAATAAATTTTTTAAACAACCTGAATAAGAGGTTTCTGTATCTGGTTTCCATTGTTGAGTTTTTGAATCAAAATTCCAGGTGAGCCATTCAGATCCGCACATTTGATTGGTTTGAAAGGTTTGATTTGCTTTTGCAAATTTTATACCTAATTGAGTATAATAAGGAAATAAACCCGCTAAAATTCCAACACAAGAAGCAGTAAGTACTGCACCACTACCAATACATAATCCAGAAGAAGTCATGCATAATCCGGTATGTATTGGGCCTTTACTCGCCAAATAGCAGGTTCCCATATTGCTTGTGCCAGTTTTTACATTAGATAATCCATCATAACAAAAAAGTGCTCCACCCAAAAGTGCATTTAAGCCCACTTTTCCAGTTGTTTTAAGCCCTGTTTTACCTAGTTCTTTAGCTTTTGTAAATGCCAAATCTTTGGCTGATTTTGCTGCTGATTTAGCTGAATCTACGGCTGTTTCTACAACTTTTCCTGATTTAATTACATTTATCAAACGTTCTAAGGAGCTTATTTCTTTTTTGGCTTTCTGTAATTTTTTGTATTTTTCTATGCCATCTAAAATGTTCATAGCATTCTGAGCCAAGTATGATGAGGTCTGGCAACTTCCGAAAGCTGTAAGAGACGATACTCCTGCTGCTATCATTGAATCAACATATAAGTGCATATGTGGTAGAAAAAAATCGGCACAAGTTTGATTGCTTAGATCATCAAGAAAATCTTCAGATTGAAGGCTTGGTATAAAAAAACCGCCACGATCTGCTGTGTAATCTTCAACTCTAGAATCGTTGCTATGAGTGGCATAGCCTAAATTGCCAACATTGCATTTTTTGTAATTATTATCGTAAGAAGAAGAATAAATGGTTTGGGGGTGTTCTTGATAAACCTTTTTAAAGCGACCATTATCATCGGTTTCAACAAATTTTATACCGCCGTTAACACCTCTTCTAGCAAAGTTTTCTGTTGCTTTTGTAAAATCTTGTGGATTATTTTTAAATTCTCTAAATTTTTTATAAAAATTATATAGATCACTTCTATCATCAGTTATTCCCGGACCTAAACATTCACTTTCATCATTAGGATCGGGCCTAGCTAGATTTGCTCCATATTTTAATTTGCCAATTGTGCCTTTACTAACATTAGATTGAGCTTGTCTTCTATCGCACTGTGTACCATTGCCCATGCTTACATCACAAAGATCGATTCTTATTTTTCTTTGGCTAATATCTTTTATGTCAGCTGTTTCTAAACACTGTTGCCTTCTGGCAAAACGAATTCCGTCGTATAATACTTCAGATTGTGATTCTTCTTGAAAAGATTCCCCTGCAAGATAACGTACAAAAAGTTGAAACATTGCTTCTGGTCTATCAAAAGGAGGAGGTAATTGAGCATTGCATTGTAAACTAAAGCAAATAATCAAAATAATAGTTTGTATGGTAGTTTTGATAATTTTATAACCCTTCATGAAAACTAGTGATAATATTATTAAGACTAAAATTATTAACTTTGAAAGAAGTGCGATTTACTATTAAATAAGAAGATACTTCTAGGATTGTATGTATTTCTTGCATATTGTTTTCTAACAAAGTTTTGCCAGTGCTTACTAAATCAACAATAAAATCGGCTAAATTAAGCCAAGAGGCAATTTCTACAGCTCCGCTTAATTTAATAATTTCGGCCTGAATGCCTTTTTGACTAAAATATTGTGCAGTAAGGTTAGAATATTTGGTGGCGATTCTTAAAGAAGTTGTGTGAGCGAAATTTAGGTGACTATTTTTTTTGCCAGCAATAGATAATCGGCATTTGCCAATGTTAAGATCGAGCATTGAAAAAACTTGCTTTGAAGGAAATTCTGCCAAAACATCAAATCCACAAATACCTAAATCGGCACCACCAAATTTAACAAAAGTAGCAACATCAAAACTACGCACCTTTATAATTTGTAGATTTTTTAAGTTTGTGGCAAAAAAAAGCTTACGTGAATTATCGTTAAAAAAATCTGGTTCAGGTTGTAAATTTATTTTAGCAAAAAAAGGTAGAAGATCTTGTAGAATTCGACCTTTTGGGACTGCTAGAGTGATTGATTTCATTATTAAAAATTTTTATAATATCGCAATAAGCAACCCAAACTATCAAAACTTTGTTTTGCTTGCAAGGTTGTTTGGTTAAAATAATGCTGATAACCTACTTGCAAAACTAATCTATCAAAAAAATCGTTGGCAATAAAATCGTAGCCAATGTTAATTTCAGAAGTATTTTCATGCACACTTTTAGTATGTCGCTTGCTGTTTTTATTGCTATTGCCAACTAATAGACTATATTTTTTTTGAAAAGTGGTAATAAAATTAACCGAAAAATAACTATCGTCAATATTTGCATTACCATCAACATTATTGATTTTAGCATACTCTATTAAATTTTCAAAATCAAGATCTTTTTTTAGATTATTGCTATAATTCATGCCAAAAACCCAGCCATTTTGCCTTTTTAAAATATTTAGTGGCAAATTGCTTTGTTTAGCATTAATATTTAAGCTCGCAAAAGCCAAATGATAACTTAATTTTTCGTTGTTGGCAAAATCAAAAATAATATCGGTAGCTAAATTAAAAGAATCGAGTTTTTTTGTATCTCCTGCTTTTGATTGATTTGAAGATTCAATTGCCACTTTATGTAATAAAGTTTTATCAAGCCTAGTGCTATCGTTGGTAAATAAGCCAAAAGAAAAATTATACAAACCAACGGTTTTAGTGTTGCCTACTTTTTGCACAGCAGTAAAGCCTAATTTGTTGTTTAACGAATATTGATTAGGAGTTCTATGAATAAAAATACCTCTATTCCATCGCCAAGCAGTGCCAAAATTACTTGAAAATTTACCTGCAATAATTGCTGAATTTTTATAACTATATTTTAAGTTTAACTCTCCTATGTTAATATCGGTGTTTTCAAAGGTTCTGTTGCCACCGCCATTAACAGAATTAATTCTTCTTGCTGATTGATTTTGATTATCAAATCTGCCCATTCTCATAAAGCTATTTAATTCAAGATTTTTGGTAATATCAAGTGCTGAAATTAAACGAATATTGCCATTAGTATCGGCAAAATTATTGTTAATATTTGTATTGTAATGGTTATCAATAAAAGATATATCGGCAACAATACGGTTGCGAAAAATTTTAGTTTTAATATCTTCGTTTAAAATATATGGTTTTGCTAATAATGCTTTTTTTTTATTAGGATCAAAAATATCTGGGTTTAAAAAAACTTTGTCATCTTCTTCTAGTATTTGAGGCTTTGCTGTGGGTAGTTCATCATCTTTGACTATATCTTTTAACACACCAAGATCGCTAAAATCTTGGGAGTTATTGTTTTGGTCTGTTGTAATTTCTGCCGATTCTAAATTATTTTTTATAGATGAACTTGGAAAGATATTTTGTGATAAGGCATTGTTAAAGCACAACAAAAAAAATATGTTAAAAAGCCAAAAAGATAATTTTTTTTTTTGACTGTTTTTTAATAACATATTATCATTTACAAGATGTTTTATTGTTTTTTTAATTCAAGTATTGATAATTTTAAAGAAAATTTTTTGAAAAGCAAATAAAAATTGAGTTGTAATTAAAAAAAAACTGGATAAAATTTTTTCTAAAAAATAATTTTTAATGTAATATTTCTCATTTTAAAAATCACCTCAAAAAATATGTTAAAAAAACTAAGAAATCTTTTTAAAAATAGCCAAATAAACTTTATGGCTTATCGTAAAGTGGCAATATATTTCTCTATCATTTCTATGATTTTCTCATTAATTTTGGTAGTTTTTAAAGGTTTAAACTTGGGTATCGATTTTGCTGGCGGTGTGCTTATTGAAATAGAGCTTCCTAATACTGGTTATAATGCTATTAGCACTGCTGATAATCTCAGAAATATTTTATCAAGTAAATTTCATGATGTGCAAATACAAAACATCGATAATAATGCTTTTTTAATCAGATTGCCACTTGCTAATCAAGAACAAAATTTTTTAGTAAAAAATATTCAACAAATCTTGCAAGAAAACTTCACACAAGTTCAATATCGTAAAATAGATTATGTTGGGCCGCAAGTAGGATCGGAGCTTATTTTTAAAGGCTTAATAGCTTTAATTTTGTCTTTTATTGCCATCATGATTTATATCACTATTCGTTTTGAGTGGCAATTTGGTGTTGGTGGTATTTTTGCCCTACTGCACGATGCAATAGTGGTGCTTGGTTTTTTTGCCATCACAGGGCTAGAGTTTAACCTCACTTCTATTGCCTGCATTCTTACAGTAATTGGTTATTCTATAAATGATTCGGTAGTAATTTACGATCGCATACGCGAAAATTTGGCAAAATATCCTCAAATCAACTTAAACGATCTTATTAACAATAGCATTAATTCTACATTAAGTCGCACCATTCTTACTGCTAGCACTACTCTTATTTCTTTGTTGGCTCTCATAATTTATGGAGGCAATGTTTTGTTTAGTTTTAGTGTAGCAACTTTTTTTGGTATTGCTCTTGGCACTTATTCTTCTATTTATATTTCGGCACCAATTTTATTTTATTTTAACTCCGATTTAATAAATCGAAAAAAACAGAAGCTATGAAAAAAATCTTCGCCACTTTATTGGCAGCACTGTTTTTTATTATTATTTTTATCATCATTACCGTTGTTGTTATTTTTAAACAAAACAGTGAAAATCTGCCCGATTACGAACAGCTAAACACTTATAATCCTATTACCACCACACGTATTTATGCTTCTGATGGTTCTTTAATTAGCGAATTTTCTAAAGAAAAACGAGTTTTTGTTGAAATTAAACATATTCCGCAAAATGTTATCAATGCTTTTTTAGCGGCCGAAGATTCTAACTTTTACAAACATTCAGGGGTTGATTTTTTAGCAATTTTACGCACTTCTATCACCAACACACTTGGTGCAATTAGTGGCGAAGGCAATATGGGCGGGGCTTCTACCATTACCCAGCAAGTGGTAAAAAACTTTTTACTAACACGTGAGCGCACTTGGCAAAGAAAAATTAAAGAAGCTATTTTATCTTATCGTATATCTAAAGAATTTTCAAAAGATCATATTTTAGAATTATATTTAAACCAAATATATCTTGGCTCTGGTGCTTATGGAGTTGAGGCGGCTAGTCAGGTTTATTTTAACAAATCAATAAGTGAAATTTCTTTACAAGAAATGGCTTTACTTGCTACATTACCAAAAGCCCCTTCAAAGCTTGATCCTAAAAAAAACATCGACAAAGCCAAAAATCGCCGAGATTGGGTTTTGCAACGAATGTATGAAGAAAAATTCATCACCAAACAAGATCTTGAAACAGCTAGCAAAGAACCTATCATTATCGCTAATCAAGAAAAAAACAACACTAACAAAGAAAGTAGCTTTTTTTCAGACAGTGTTAAAAAAGAGCTTTCTGCACTCTATGGTTCAAGCCATGTTTTTGAAGATGGTATTGTGGTAAGCACTACTCTTAATCCACAGCTACAAGAGATGGCTCTTAAATCTTTTGTAAATGGCATTGAAGAATACGATCAAAAACACGGTTATCGTGGTCCACTACACAATATTGATATCACTAGTAATTGGCACAGCTTTTTGCTTGAATTTAATATTGAAAAACTCTACCAACCTACTTGGCAAAAAGCAGTTGTCTTGACGGTAGGCAAAGATCTTATCACTATTGGTCTTGAAAACAATAACATTGGCAACATTGAGCTTGCCACAACTAAATGGGCAAAACCCTACAAAACCATCGATAGCAGGGGCCCTGTTCCAAAAAAAATGTCTGATATTTTTAAAATTGGTGATATTATTTTAGTTCAATTAATTGCTACAAAGCCAAATTTTTACACATTACGCCAAATTCCAGAGGTAAATGGTGGTTTTGTGGTTATTAATCCTCATAACGGCAAGGTTTTAGCAATGTCGGGAGGTTATGTTGATTCTCCAAATCAATTTAACCGAGCAACTCAAGCCATGCGACAACCAGGCTCTACTATGAAAACTTTTGGCTATATTGCTGCCCTAGAAAACGGCTTAAACCCAGCTTCTGTGATTATTGATGAAGAAATATCTCTTAATCAAGGTGTTGGTATGCCACCTTATAAACCATCTAATTACTCTGGTAAATTCTATGGCTCAACTACTTTACGAACCGCTCTTGAGCAATCTTTTAATGTAACGGCAGTTCGAATGGCAAGCGATGTTGGGCTTCATAAAGTAGCAGAAGTGGTAAAAAGATTTCAGGTAAACGATAATCCACAAAAAATTTATTCTTTAGTGCTTGGCTCTACCGAAACAACTGTCATGAAAATGGCAACAGCATATGCCATGATGGTTAATGGAGGCAAAAAAATTACTCCTGCCTTAATTGAAAAAATACAAGATCGTTTTGGTAAAACAATTTATCGTCTCGATAATAGGGCCTGCAATGGTTGTAAAGCACCCGATTTAAGCAAAGCTCTCACCGATTTGCCTATGCCAAATTTGCTTGATAACCGCCAAATAATAACCGATTCTGCTACTGCCTATCAAATAACTTCAATGTTGCAAGGAGTGGTAGAAAGAGGCACAGCGGGCAGGGCAAAATCTATTGGCAAAATTGTGGCTGGAAAAACTGGCACCACTAATAATTCTATTGATTCTTGGTTTGTAGGTTTTTCTCCCGATTTAGTTATGGCAGTTTATGTTGGTTTTGATACCCCAAAAACTCTTGGCAGAGAAGAAACTGGCTCTTCGGTTTCGTTGCCTATTTTTATTAACTTTATGAAAGAGGCTCTAAAAAACACACCTTCTACCCCTTTTCGTATTCCTAATGATGTTAAGTTTGAAAAAATCGATCGTCTCACTGGTAAATATCCCACTCCAGAAACTCCTAAAGAACAAATATTTTCTGAGGTTTTTAAACTAACCGATATTCTTGCCGAAGATGATTTACCAGAAGAAATTCAAAATCAAGCAGGCGAAAACCCAGAAAACACAACTAACCAAAACTCACCAGATTCAGAAAATCAAAACAACTCTCCTAACGATATTTCTCTTGATTCAATAATCGAAGAATCATCTAAAAACCTCGATAATCTAGAAGATTCGCAAAAAAACAATGAAAACAATCAGCAACCAAATGGCATTTACTAATTATTTTAACATACAAAATTTATTTCTGCTAAATTTTATTATTATTTTTTGGTTGTTGTTGGTTAAAATTATTTTTTCATCTAGTTTTTTGCCTAAAATTATGGCTTTTTATGTGCTGATTACTAATTTTATTGTAGTTTTTATAGTGGTTAATCAACAATTGCTTAGCAAGCATTTTGCTGTTATTTTATTATTTAGTTTGTTTAATTTTATGGTTCTGCTGATTATTAATAAAAATACAAAAACCATATGAAGGCTTTAATTATTGGTTTAGGGTTAATTGGCGGATCACTTGCCAAAGCCTTTAAACACTATAACATTGCACAGCATATCACCGTTTTTGATCCTAATCAAAACTCTTGCAATTTAGCTTTAGAGCAAAATGTTGCTAACGAAATTTGCCATGATCTTACTAAAATTTCGCAATACCAAATTATTGTGATTGCTTGCCCGATTAGGGCTTTTGTTAATGTTGCCCCGATTGTTTTTAAATTTGCCGATAAAAATGCTTTAATTTTTGATGTTGGTTCGTTAAAAAATTTTGCCGAGCTTGATTTTTCTGGCATAAAACCAAATTTTGACCCTGAAATTTTTAATAATCTCCCTGATAATTTTGTGCCAGCTCACCCCATTGCAGGCTCACACCTTACAGGCTATGAAAATTCTTGTGAAAATTTGTTTGCCGATAAAGATTTTGTTATCTGCCGCCGTATGCATAATGCAGAAAATCTTTGGGAAAAAAACCTGCACAAAATTATCGAAAAAATCGGGGCGAAACCGCATTATCTAACTGCAAAAGAACACGATAAAATTTATGCCCTAGTTTCACACCTGCCGCAATATTTGTCTTTTTTATCAAATTATAAGAGAGAATTAGATACAAATCAATTATCTTCTCTTTTTTTTCAGCGATGTTTTCGTTTAAATAATTCAGATCGTGATTTATGGCAAGAAATATTTGATTTAAACCAAAAAAATTTTTCTATTTTTTTTCAAGAATGGAAAGATAATTTTGACATAATATCAAAAGCAATTAACAATGCCAAAAATCCTTTTAAAATATTGCGTACATATCTCGTTAGTGACCAAGAATTTTCGCTTGAGCTCGATGACAAGTTTTATAAAGATTTCAATAATAATAAAAAAGATATTTTACACAGATTAGTTATTGTAATTGCCTATCTTGAAATTAAAAAAATTCAAGATTATAAAAAATATGCAGGCAAAGGTTTTGCCGATTTTACCAGTATTATCAAAATTTTATCTGCATCGGAAGATGTTTGGTTAAATTAAGTAAAAAATCAATAACTATGCAAAGAGAATATAAAAAAATTAACACAAGAAAAAGTCGTCAAATTATGGTAGGCAATGTTGCTGTGGGGGGAGGTGCCAAAATTAGTGTGCAAACCATGACCAACACTAAAACCACTGATACACAAAGCACTATTGCTCAAATTAATCGTTGCATCGAGGCAGGGGCAGAGCTTATTAGAGTTTCGGTGCCAGATCAAGAATCTAGCACTTGTTTAAAGCAAATTGTGGCTTCTTGTTCTGTGCCAATTATTGCTGATATTCATTTTCATTACAAAAGAGCCATAGAATCTGCCAAAGCAGGAGCGAAATGTTTAAGAATTAATCCAGGCAACATTGGTTCGGCAGATAAAATAAAAGAGGTGGTAAAAGCGGCCAAAGATTATGGCTGTGCTATACGTATAGGGGTAAATGCAGGATCTCTTGAAAATTGGTTGCTTGAAAAATATAAAACTCCAACCCCGCAAGCCCTGCTAGAATCGGCAATGCATCACATTAAAATTTTAGAAGACAACGATTTT
>JAUMFK010000104.1:0-3329 GCA_032119875.1 Rickettsiales bacterium | reverse complement strand
TTGTAGCCAACATTTTGATTTTCTGCCCTTTTTTTAAAACTCCATCAATTACTCGAACTAATACAATAACTCCCAAGTATTGATCATACCAACTATCAATAAGCAAGGCTTTAAAATCGGCATCGGCATTGCCTTTTGGAGAAGGTAAGCGATTAACCACAGCTTCGAGAGTTTCTTTGATTCCCACTCCTGTTTTGGCAGAAACTAAAATAGCTTCTGAAGCATCAATACCAATCACTTCTTCGATTTGTTTTTTCACACTTTCGCAATCAGAAGCTGGTAAATCGATTTTATTTAAAACTGGCACAATTTCATGATGATTATCAATTGCTTGATAAACATTTGCCAAAGTTTGAGCCTCAACTCCTTGAGTAGAATCTACCACTAAAATTGAGCCTTCACAAGCAGCCAAGCACCTGCTTACCTCGTAGCCAAAATCAACATGACCTGGGGTATCCATCAGGTTTAACATATAGGTTTCGCCGTTATTTGCTTTGTATTGTAGCCTTACGGTTTGAGCTTTGATAGTGATTCCTCTTTCTTTTTCGATATCCATTGAATCAAGAATTTGTGATGTCATTTCTCGCTCTTCTATGGCACCGCACTCTTGAATTAGCCGATCAGACAAGGTTGATTTACCGTGATCGATATGGGCTACAATAGAAAAATTTCTAATATTTTTAATGTTTGTCATGGTTTGGATATTTATTTATATGTTAATTTTTCATGATTGATTTTGCATTGAGTAGCATTTGTGTAAAAAATTTAATTTCTTTTTATAATCGCTCTTTATATTTTCGTTAAAATAAACCAACAAAATTCGTTTGTTATTTATTAATCTAAAATCTCTGCACTCTTTAATATTATACCTTACTTTATCAGGATTTTTTCCTGCATTAAAAACATCCCCCTTGTAAACAGGTTGTAATAAACCATTAGAAAAACAGGTTATATAGATACATAATGTTTCGAATGTTTCGCTATCATGCAGAATGCTTAAAAAATATGTTAAGCAATATTTTTTATTATTATTTTTTGTATAATAATATGGTAAATTTGCACCATTAAATTGACGCTCTTGATTGTTTACTATATATGGTGAATTATAACTAATTTGATTATTTCCAACAAAAATACTATTTGTAAAATCACCAATATTACTTGATTGCACAGTTTTTAAATCAATATGAATGAAGGCATCATCAACTTCAAACATCAAATCACTTCCAACAGGGCAAGAATTTGGGGTTCCGATGCCTTTTGAATTAATTAATGCATAAATAACTCTTTCTGCACCAGTATTAAAATCGGATATTTTTTTCTCATTCTCAATATTATTCCATTTATGAAACCAATCATCTTTTATCTCTTGTTTAGTATCAAGACCTTTTAATATTTCATCTTGTGTAAATTTTAGAAAATAGTAATATTTCATTAAATATTTGTATTCTAATTTTTCTAAAAATATTAATTCATTATTTTCCATATAACATTTTTAAAATTTCTGTTGCTAAAATGTTGGCAAATTTTACAGGAACTGCATTTCCAATTTGCCTATACATACTATTTAAACTGCCTGTAAAAATAAAATCATCAGGAAATGTTTGGATTCTCGCACATTCGCGCACAGAAAGTCTTCTTTGTTTATTTATATGTATTTCTGGGTTTGTTGCGGTAATGGTATCGCTTGGTTTATTCCAATTAGTAATTCGCAACGATTGTTCAAATACAATTTGTTTTTCTTCAAGCTGGGTCACCTGTTTATCAAATTGATCATCAAATTTTAATATCTCTTTTAGTTTCCACCAATCGTTTGGTTTTGGAATACTTCCTGAATTATTATCTTTTCTAAACCAATGCCCTGCTGTATGTTTATAACCAAATATTTCATCAATTTTCTTTGTTGAAATTTGTGCTTTTCTACGCCAGTCTTTTAAATAATCGCAGATATCTTCTTGTTTTACCTGATGCTTTCTGCCCCAAAATTTATCATGAACATTTGTTGAGGCATAGTGGTTGTAAATTCTCTTTCCATTTAAATTTATCACATTATTTGTAATATCAATATTAGCAAGCTCTTCAATTGCTTGTTGTGTAGTTATTGCATTTTTATTGTTGTGAGTTGGTTTTGGCATTGTGTTGGCAATTTGAATTTTATTTGCTATAATAATTACTCTTTCTCTTTGTTGTGGAATGCCATAATGTGCCATATTTATTAAAAAATAATCGACTCTATAATTTAAGTTTTCTAAATCTTTTTTGATTTGTTGAAAAATAACACCTCCACCTAGCGATAAAATACCTTTTACATTTTCTGCCACAATAATTTTTGGTTTTGAAACTGTAATAAATCTTATCATTTCTTTATAAAGCGAGTTGCGTGAATCGTGAATATTTCTGTTTTTATTTGCTATTGAAAAGCCTTGACAAGGAAAACCGCCAATCAAAACATCAATATTTTTTGGTATATCATCATTTTTTATGATAGATATATCACAATGTAAAATATTATCATCAATATTTTTTTTGTATGTCTCGCAAGCATCTTTATCAAAATCATTGGCAAAAATAATATCAAATCCTGCCTGCTTAAAACCTAAATCCATTCCGCCAGCACCAGAAAATAAACTTACTAATTTTGGTTTGTTTTTAATGTTTGTCATTGGTTGATAAATGTTGATATTTTGGCAATTATACTTGCAATATTTTGATTTTGTTTAATATGTGATAAAAAATCTTTTTTGTCTTTTTCATATTTTTTTTGTGTATTTTTTAAGATGTTTTCTATACTTGTGCTTACATTTTTTTTATCTTCATCATTAAAAAAAGTGTTGTAGTGATTTAATTTTAGCTTGGCAAGAAGATTGTCATTTGGTCTTTTGGCAGAAGGCAATTCTTTTATACAATTAATTAAAAGATCAAAGCATCGAAAATCTTCTTTTGGACAAATTTCGATAATTAAACTTTCTAAACAACCAGCAGATTTTTCGTTTGGCAAAGTTAAAATTTGAATCGATTTTAATTGATATTGCTCATTAATATCTGAATCTTGCTGACTGTTTTTTACTTTATTTTTAAGTTTTTCGATAATGTTTTTATAATGTTTTTCTGTTTTAATATAATCTTCGTCATTATCAACAATAATCAATATTTCAAACTCCATTCCTATATTCTTGTCGCTTATGATAGATAATATATCACTAATTTTTTCTACTGTTATGTTATACTTTCCATTAAAATCAAGTGCAATCAGAGATTTTTCTTGACAAGAATAGATGTTTTTTATTTTTCCTTGGATTTTTTCAATCATCGGATGTTTTTGTTCTGTT
>JAUMFK010000103.1:0-13773 GCA_032119875.1 Rickettsiales bacterium | reverse complement strand
TCATTTTTCATTTATAATTACCTAGGCTTTATGAAGTGCTATTGCTTTGATAATTCTTATCGCAAAAAAAAAGGGGGGCATAACCCCCCAATTTAATAAAGATCTTTATATGTGGTTATTATGGTTTGAGACTGAAACTTATTGGACTAGTAGAAGAAGAAATACAACTCGTTGCGGGACAAGGAGCACCTCCAGAAGCAGAAGCTACATCAGGATCAGTATTAATTTTCCATACCCCTGCATCACAAAGAGCAACTAACTTTCTACCACTTGAACCTATCACATAATACCTTTTATCTCCTTCAAAACCTACTTTTATATTCAAAGTACCACCGCCATTTTTATCGACGATTGTTCCTGCCACTGTAACATTGGTAGTTGCTACAACAGGATCAGTAGCAGCAGCACATAGAACTTGTGCTGTTCCAAGATGTCCAGCCGCAATAGTAGTATAACCAGAATCACAGCCACCAGTATCATCATAAGGAATTGGTAAATCTTGAATCTCAGGGCAAAAAGAAGCACCTGTTCCGCGAATTGTAAGTGAAGAACCACCCGTTGATGGAAAATCAGTGATTGTTAGTTCTACAGGACCACTATTAGGAATTATACCAGTATCATTTAAAGTACCTATATTTGCATCAGCACTAAACAAGTTATCAATTGTGGCAGTTCTTATATCACTAGAAGTAGTAAGAGGAGTTAATTGCATTCTTATTCCTACACTACCTGGAACACATTCTATTTGTGCCAAAGGACTACCAAGAGATTCTAATATAAAAGAATTATTAGCGGTTATTTTTTTGTTTATCAATCTACCGCTAGTATTTACTGCAATTTCAAAAGGACATGCCACACCCCCACCTTCTGTTACATCACTACAATTAACAGCTGTTTCACCTGTAAGGGCCGCGATGATTTTTGGAGCACCAAATAAAATGCCAATACCCAAGGTAATACCAATAACTAAGGCTATAGAAAACTTACCAGTAAAAAAACCAAAACCAACCATTACAATAGCAAAAATTGCCAATGATTTACCAATATTGCCTCCAACCAGCTCAAACACATTACACAAACCTCTGGTAATAGGGCTATTATCTAAAACGGTTGATCCTGCTTGTGCAAAGGCAAAGTTAGGTTGAAGTAAAATAAATACAAACATTAATAACATCAGCAAAAAAGATAACTGATGCTTTTTAAAAAAAATAGACATAAAAAAATAGGTTAATTAAAAACAAAAAACAAATTACTTTTTAATTTAACAAAAAGAAAAATAAATTGCAACAATTATTTTTTAAATGATAATATTTTTGTTAAGAAAGCAAATTTGAAATTCAACAGTGCCATAAAATATATTGCTAAAAATGTTTTAATAGGTTAAAATTAAAATGATATTTTTTAAAAGTCTCTTACAGGAGTATAATAACCATGCAACAAATAAGCATTAAAAAAAAACCAGATCATCTATATCGTAAAGGGGTAGGAATTATGCTTATCAATGAATGCAAACAAATTTTTGTTGGCAAAAGAATCGATAATCATTCTAATGCTTGGCAAATGCCACAAGGAGGCATAGACGATGGCGAAAAAGAAGATTCAGCAGTTATACGTGAGCTCTACGAAGAAACTGGCATCACCACAGATAGCATTAAAATTATTTCAAAATCTAGCGATTATTTTTATTATAACCTACCTTATAATTTACAAAAAAAATTTTGGGACGGCAGATATATTGGTCAGAAACAAAGATGGTATCTAATTCAATTTTATGGTGATGATAACCAAATAAATTTAGCAGTTCATAATCCTGAATTTTCAAATTGGCAGTGGGTTGATAAAAAAAACTTAATAAATTTGATTGTAAATTTTAAACAAGATCTTTACAAACAAGTTTTACAAGAATTTAATAATTGGCTATGAATACTCAAATAATTTTTTATGAAGTTGAAGAAGATTTATACAAATCTATTGGTTTGCTTCTTTATAAAATTTGGCAAGATGGTAAAAAATCTCTATGTTTTTTATCAAATACTCAACAAATACAAGATTTTGATACTTTTTTATGGTCTTTTGCCAGAAATAAATTTTTACCTCACTGCACCATTTATGATACACAGTTTATTTTAGAAAAACAGCCTATCTTACTTTCTGATTTACAACAAAATACTAATAATGCCGATGTTTTATTGTTTTTAGATTCGCCAGAAAACTCTTTTATTGCTAATTTTTCTAAAGCTTGTTATTTTTTTATGGCAAAACAGCAAAAATCTAGTTTATTAGCATCGCAACATTTTTATAAAAAATCTGATAAATGGCAAAAAATTTTATAAAATGTTAGCAATGCTAATAACACCATTTCAACTTTAAATTAATCAATCTAACGAAAGTTTTTATCTCAAAAATTTTTCGTTATAATGTGATTTTAATTAGTGGAAATGGTATAATACCATTTCAACTTAAAATACATTGTTAGATATTTAATCAATCTAACTTCATCTTTTTGGCTAAAAAGCTTCAAAAAGCCTCAAGCTGTATGTATATACAGCTTTCGTTTTTTAAAGTTTTTATCTCAAAAATATTTTGTTAGATTGATTAATTTTAAAGTTGAAATGGTATAATAAATTCCATCTCCACTCACTTAACAACCTAATTTTCTTATCGTTGCATTTCGATATCGCCAAGTGATGATCCTGATGGATTCCCAATAACACTAGCACCAGGTTGTTGTGGTTGATCGTTGTTGCCTGCCGCAACATCATCGCCTCGTTGCCCACCTGCCATTCTTTGCTGTCTTCTTTTAAAATAGATAGCAGCTCCTCCGGCCGCTGCTACTAATCCTACTAATGCTGCCGGTATTGCTATCGCTAATACTAAATTATTATCACCTTCATTGCCACTAGGTAAAGGGGTGATTACTGGTGTTGTATTTTCTTCTGGTGTTGTTTCTACCGAAAATACCTTTCCAGTAGTTGATACAACAAACATATTTCCTGGTGTATAAGATGTATTATTATCAGGGGAATTAGAAGTTGTTATTTTATTTGTTTGAGGGTCTATTATAATTATTGATGGTTGTTCACCATTTTTGGGAGTTGTAGTGATTTTTATATTACCACCATTATTATATTTAATTTCGGGAGTGGTATTGGTGGTATTAAAACTTATATTTGTTCCGTCTGGTAATATTAAGGTTGTTGTATTATTTTGTTTGTTAGACAAAACAGTTAATGAGCTGGTTGCGGTTGTTGTTTCGTGAATAATATAGCCTTCTGTTTGAGATACCAATGTTGTTGAATAAGGAGGAGGTGAAAAATTTATTGGTGTTGATGTTAGATTTGTTGCATTTACAACAACAGCTTTATTTTCTAGAGTTGTGCTTGTGGCATTTGTTTTTAGTAAATCACTTGGATTTGATGTTAGATTAAAAAAATATCCGTTTGTTACTGAATTTGTAGATGAAGTTGAACTAGGAACGAAAACTGAAAATCCGCCTGTAGTATTTGGTACAGGTGTAAAATTTGGAGCAGTTGCATTTTCATTTGAGGAGTTTGAGGTTGAGTTATTTTGCCATCCTTCTTCAGGAGTATAAGTAAAAGTGGTGGGAGGTTGAGTGGTGGTAGTGGCAGTAAAGGTATTTGTTTTGGGATGTTGAGTAATTGTATATGTAGTGTCAGTAGTGGTATTTGTAAATGTTGTGGTAGTGAAGGTTCCAGTTTTAGATGCAGTTGCCGAGGTTTCAGTTGCAGTTTTAGATGCAGTTGCCGAGGTTCCAGTTCCAGTTCCAGTTCCAGTTCCAGTTCCAGTTTCAGATGCAGTTGCCGAGGTTCCAGTTCCAGTTCCAGTTCCAGTTTCAGTTCCAGTTCCAGTTTCAGATGCAGTTGCCGAGGTTCCAGTTGTTGTTGTTGTGATAGTAAAATATCCTCCAGGAAATTTTGTTGTGTTTTGAACTGTTACAGAGGTATTTGGTCCTTCGGTTCCTTCTGTACCATTTTCTGTAAAATTTCCTGCTCCTACTGTACCATTTTCTGTATCATTATTTCCTGCTCCTTCTGTAACATTTCCTGTACCATTATTTCCTGTAACATTTCCTGCTCCTTCTGTAGTGTTTTGCATAGCATTTTGGTCTACGAATCTTAAAACTTCAATAAAATTATCTCCTATAGACTTTTTAATCTGAAATAAATTCCACATATCAATATCATGATCATCATAAAGATTAAGTTCATATGACAAAATGGGTAATAAATCTTGACAATAAGATTTAACATTTGGATTATTTAGATTGTTTTTCAGTTCATCTCCAAGTCTTTGCAAATCATTTTCTATATCTGGAGAAGATAAAAAAAGATAAAAGTCTTCTAAAATGTTTGTTTTTTTCGCACCATTTTTTATATCATCAATAAAATGGTTAAGATTTCTAGGGGGAGTAGTTTGTAATCTTCTTTCAAAAACCTTTTCTAATAATCCTCTTGCAAATTGTTCATTTTTAAGCAAATCTCCAATTTTAGTTTGTAAATATCCTTCACCAAACAATGCCACTTCTTGATCAGAAAACACTACTACATCTTGTGTAGATTTAGGTTTAAGAATTTCAGCTAATGTTTTCTCTTCTTTTTCTTGTAACCATTTTGATACTTTTTCCAATGTTTCAAGTGGATTTACATGTTGATCTACTAATTTTTGATTATCTAATTGAGCTACTTCTTTTTGTGGATCTTTAGATAAATAAAAAAATGCATATGCAGCAAGGGCAAATAGAGGTAATTTTCTGTTGTTTTTAGTCATAAAATTTTATAAATTAAAATTAGTTTTGAAGTAATTATTTATATAATAATTACTATTATTTTAATTGTCAAGAACTTTTTATAACGAACCACCAGATTTAATTTGCAAAAGAGGTAGACTATTAAATGATACCTCACCAAATGAATCCTTGCAAGATGTAAAAAATAATCTTTTTCCTTGTAGATTTATGTTTAAACAATAATCAGTATAGATATCGCTAAGTGTTGGTGCTGGGCAGTTAAGAGGTTCTAATTTCTTTTTTAATGTGCCATCATAAAATAAATCTCTAATAATTATAGTTTGACCACTGCTATTGTTATATATTTTAAAATTTATAGTATTTAAACTATCAACAATAGCAATTTGTCGGGGAGTTAAGCCATTTTTATGATAACCAATTACCAGATTGCTTAATCTTCCAGAAGGATCAGCAGCAACATTTTGTTTTAAGGTATCCAGAGTTGTGGCAGAGCACATCAAGAAACAATCATATTTAGCAGCAAAATTACGTTGAGAATAATTATAGAGAGGATCTATACCTGGAAAATTAATAAATGATCCTTTTGATTGATATTGAGCATCATAAACCGCATTAGCAATACTATTTTCTGCCAACATTGAATATCCACTATTGCAAGAACATAATTTTTTATTAAAACCTTGAGATATAATTATTGACTTACCTGACAACTCTGTTTTGACTGCTAAAATGCAATATTTTTTATTATCACGATGTTTGAGCAATTGTTCTGTTGTAAGAGAAATTTTAGTAGCATTAGCAACACATGTAACATCACTAAAAATTTCTGAAACTAGTTGCCCTTCATAATACAACTTATTGCTATCAATTAAATCTCCTGGCCCAACCACATCTAACGATATTTTGCAACCCTTCACACACTCGTTTTTTCCGTTATTAACAAAATAATCAGCACTATTGCACTGACAAATTTTATAGATATCGTTACCAGAATTAAGAGTGATTATAGGGGTTTTTTCTGTGCAGGTAATAAGTGGATTTAATAAAGTTTTATCTTTTACGGTAATACCTTGTATACAAACAGTATCGTTAATAATTGTTTCATAAGAGGTGCCATTGGCATATCGGTTAGTATTTGAGCCAACTCCAATACTGCTTGAGCTAATAGCACAAGTATATTGACAAGATTTTGCATCGCCAGATAAAATATAATCAGGATCTTTGCAAGGACTAATATTTGTTAAAGAATCTATCGCATAATTATAGTCTGCTTCGCATTTTAATTTTAAAATAGAACCCAAAGCTTTTGATATATTAAGTGCATCATACAAATTAGAATAGAGCTTTTGAGGATAAGAATTATCAAGAGCAGTAGGATTTATAAGAACTTTATCACCAAAGAATTTTGGCTCAACATTATAGGTGATGCCGTTATGTAAAAAAGTTGTGCAAACTCTTTCGCATTTTTCATTAGGTGTGTAATCGGTATCGCCAGAAAAACATTGAAAATTTATTATTGCATCACTTGGTAAATTTCGGTTAATATTATTTGCATATTTAATATTTTGGCTATTATTATAACTACTGCATGTTACCTCTTTTTTGGCACCAGATAAAATATCAAGATATTTATCTTCATTTGTTGTGATTGTTTGATCTTGTTGATACTGTTTTGAAATTGCCGAAGTGATATGGCAATTAGATAGCTGAATCGCCGGCATTACATTGTTTTGATTATTATTTTCAGTTTCTGTTATGTTTCTTACTTTTTCAATATCGCTATTTTTTAAAGATTTTTCTGGTTGGCTAAACACATAGTATTGATATGGTTTATTAGATACAGGCTGATAAGCTAAAAACAAATAAAATTTATTATTACTATCAATAACATCTTCTTTATTAAGGCCAAGAGTTTGGTAAGGAACAAAGCCTAAATTATTTTTATAAATATTATTAATATCCTTACTAGAAGTAATAATATCAACTGCCGAGCCTGTTGGACATATAACATTGAAGCTTTGACCATTTTCATCGCAAGATTTATGAATAAGAATTCCATTAATATCTAATTTACTTGGCTGGGAAATTTCTTTTAAAACATAAGAATTAATTTTATCGAGTATTGTTTGTTTTTGCAGGTTATCGGCAACAAAATTTTTATGTTTATTTCGAGCAGAAGAAACTGCTAAAAAACCAATAATCATTACCGAGAAAATTGTAATCCAGACGGCAAAATCTATAAGACCAAAACCTGTTTTGTAAAATTTTTTAGCGGTATGAAGTTTCATTTTTTAATTAATTTATTTTTTTGGCAATTTATTATAATTCTAGCAAAATAAAAATGCAAGATATTTTAAAATATTATTAAAAAATAAAGTTTTAATTAAAACAATTTTAATTAATAGATAGAATTTGATATTATGGCACTTTTGAATTCCAAATTTGTTTTAATTTTAGTTTTGAGAAGAAATTTTAGCTATTTTTAACCTCATATTAAACATATAGTGTTGCTTACGTTAGCACAACTGAAAGTTATATCATGTTGTTTACGTTAGCACAACTGAAATTTATATCATGCTAAAAATAACTAAAATTTATACCAAAAATGGCAAATAAAAATAAATTTGGGATGCAACAGTGCCATTATTAATTTTTACCCACAAAATACTATGTAAAAATGATAAAATTTCACTTTATTTTTTATTTTAGTCTTTTAAACTTTATTTTAAATACAATCTAAAAATACTATTTTAATTTCTATTTCATAATAAATCAATAATTTATATGCTTAATTTTAGTTCTTTTTCTAATTTTTTTACTTGTTTGGGTAAAAATTTTTTTAAATTTTATTTTACTTTATTTTTAACTGCTCTGCTGTTGTTTTTTTTACTAGGTTCTGAGCATCTTAACATCTTGGTTTCTCTTAAATTATTAATGATAATTTTTGCCCCAATTATCGGCTTATTTTTTGCAATAAAATATACTTTACCTTTTGAAATTAATATGTTTTTTGATTACTTATTAATTATATTAATTGCTTTTTCAATGCTTTTTCTTGATAAATTTACTCACTTTCTTGGCAGAAAACTTAAAAAACTCTGGCAAAAGAAATAATGGCACTGTTGAATTTCAACAGTGCTATAAAGTATAATTTTTAGAACACAACCTAGTAAATATCATTTTTCACCACAAAATGTTATTAAAAAAAATCATTATTTTTTGCCTTTGCTATTGTTTTTACTGCACTTTTAGTTTAGCAGAAAACACTCTGCAAAAGTGTGTGTTAATAAAGCAAATTATTCTACAACAAGCCACCATTTTAACAAATAATAATCAATTTATTTTAGATGCTAAAAATCAATGTTTTAACAAACAAAACATCAATCAATTATTAACAAATATCAATAATTTTTATAACGAAAAAGGCTATATTTTAGTTAATTCTAATTTTACTTTTTTTGATTATAACAAAAATATTTTATACATAAAAATAAACGAAACTATAATTTCTGATATTTTATTTGATAAAACTATAAATCAACAACACTATATTTTTTTTAAGCATTTTATTAATAAAATTTGCAACATTTTTGAGTTAAATTCTGCCTTACAACAATTAAATAAAATTCATAAGCTTGATATTAAAATCAAAATTATTAATCAAAAAAATAATTTAAAAATATATCTTTATCAACCAAAAAAACAATCGGTAAAATTAAACATAGGTTACGATAATTTTGGCAATAATTTTACTGGTTTAAACCGCTATAAACTTGATTTTAACTTATATGAACATTTTAATTTTAATTATACTTATAATACTAAACATTTTCATTCTTTATTTGTTGATAGCAATATTAAGTGGCAAAATAATTATATTTATCATCAATATTTATCGAGCTTTTTTAATCAAAAACAACAAAATATTAAGTTCACAGGGCAAAGTTATCGGCATAACTTTGGCATAAATAGTTTAGTTTTTTTCAATAAAACACACCAAATAAATCTCGATAACACCCTTATTTTAAGAGGATCGGCTAATTATCTTGATCATATAAAACTTGAGATAAATAGGCAAAAACTAGCCATCGGGCAAATAGCAATTATCAATAACTGGAATTTAGATAATAATTTTTCTTTAAAAATTAAGCCGAGTTTTTTGTTTGGTTTATCTAGTTTTGGAGCAATAAAAGATCGATACCAAAATTTACCAAAAAATCAATTTCGATTATTTAAACTAGATATCGAAACATCATATCCCCTGCACTTTTTATCTGCCATGATGCTACATAAACTAGAAAGTCAAAAATCTTTACACAAACTGTTTGGTGCCGAACAAATAACCGTTGGAGGTTATAATTCGGTAAGTGCTTTTCGCGAAAATATTATTAACGGAGATAACGGTTATGTTTTGCAAAACAAAATCTCTTTTAATGCTAAACAAATTTTACCAAAATTGCCAAAAAATAATTTAGAATTCGAAATTTTTCATGATTATGGCTATGCCTCTCATAACAAGCCAAGCAATATAAAATCAGGCAGAATTTCAGATATTGGATTAAAAATCAACTTTGTTGAAAAAAAATTTACCGCCAGTTTAACATCTAGTTATGCTATACATCAATCAAATATGTTTGATTATAATAAGTCAGAAAATTATAATTTATATTTTAACATTGGTATTTTTTTATTTTAAAAATTTTACTTGTAAAATAAAAATGAACTAATTAAAATTTTTTCATCACTACTTTAAAGCAATGTGATATATAAAAACATTTAATATATCACAGTTTTATTAAAACCAAACCTTTCACCATATGGTTTCTTTAACCAAAACCTTTTCTTATGTTGGCATTGAGGCAATTGCTATCAATGTTGAAGTAAAAATTTCAGCTGGCAATCCAAGTTTTACTATTGTTGGCTTGCCCGATAAAGCTCTTGGCGAATCAAAAGAAAGAGTTCGAGCCGCCATAATGTCTACTGGGTTAAGCTGGCCTTATCAAAGAATTACCGTTAATTTGGCTCCTGCCGATTTCTTAAAAGAAGGTAGTCATTTTGATTTGGCAATTGCTATTGGCATTATGATAGAAATTGGTGTTTTACCGCAACATTTAGTTGATAGTTTTTTTATGATTGGCGAATTATCTCTTGGTGGCAATTTATGCCCAGTAAGCGGCGCTCTTTCTGCGGCAATAGGTGCAAATCAATATAATTGCGGGTTGATTTGCCCTATTACCAATGGCAAAGAAGCAATATGGGCAAGCGAAAACCTTAATATTATTGCCAGCCCAAATTTAATAGCCATAATCAATCATTTAAAAGGCACTCAATTATTAACTAAACCAGAAGTTAGCTTATCAATGCTAAAACCAGTAATAGAATATCCCGATATCAAAGATGTTAAAGGGCAAGAACGAGCCAAAAGATGCCTTGAAATTGCCGCGGCTGGCGGTCATAATTTAATGTTTACAGGCCCTGCAGGCTCTGGAAAAACCATGCTTGCCAAAAGATTGCTTGGTATTTTGCCAGATCTAGAACTACACGAAATACTCGAAATAAATATGCTAGCAAGTGTTATCGGCAATTATTCTGGTGAGCTTATTAATATTCGACCTTTTCGCGAAGTGCATCATTCTTGTTCTGTTCCTGCTATGGTTGGCGGAGGAGCAAAAGCAAAGCCTGGCGAAATTTCACTAGCAAATAACGGGGTGCTTTTTTTAGATGAGTTGGCCGAATTTCCAAGAACAGTAATTGATGCATTAAGACAACCTCTAGAAGATGGTAAAATATCTATCGCCAGAGCTAATGCCCATGTTTCTTATCCAGCAAGATTTCAATTTATCTCGGCTATGAATCCTTGCTCTTGCGGACATCTTGGCAATCCAGAAAAAGAATGTAAAAAAGCTCCACAATGCGGTATTGAATATCAAAAAAGAATAACCGAGCCAGTATTTGATCGTATCGATCTATTTGTGACGGTTGAAAATGTTAATTTATTTCACAAGAAAAAAACAAAAGAAGAATTGGCTAAACAAAACGATAAACAAAAAAATCAAGAACAAAATAATGCAAAAGAAAATTCAGAAGAGCAAGAAGAAGACCAAGAAGAAGAAAACTTGGTTGAAAATTCGGCAACTGTCAAGCAAAGAGTTATGCAAGCAAGAGCAATCCAAAAAAACCGCTATAAAAATCAGCCCGAAATGAAAAATATTAGCAAAATCAACTGCAACATCAAAGATAAATTAGTAGATAAATTTTGTATTCTCGATAATTTAGCCGAAGAAATTTTGGTTGATAATATGCAAAAACAAAATTTTTCTATGCGATCTCTTTCTAGAATTCTAAAGGTCTCACGCACCATTGCCGACCTAGAAGGAACAGAAAAAATCTTGGCTCATCATTTAAGCGAAGC
Source organism: Rickettsiales bacterium (assembly GCA_032119875.1). Taxonomy (GTDB): domain Bacteria; phylum Pseudomonadota; class Alphaproteobacteria; order Rickettsiales; family UBA1997; genus CAILUF01. Next base: position 2,593 of record JAUMFK010000103.1, on the reverse strand, counting down.
CCTAATGTATCGCCGAAAATAATTTCTCATTTTCAAAAACATAATGGCACTGTTGAATTCCAAATTTGTTTTTACTACATTTTCTAATTTAATAAAATTTAAAATATTGTCTTGGAAAATAAAAACAATATTTTAAAATAATTTGAAAACTTGGAGATTAGTAACTTTTGCATTACAAATAAATTAAAATAAATTTGCAATGCAAAAGTGCCAAATTAAAAAATTCCATCACTAATAGGCACTGTTGACAACAGTGCCTAATACTATTTTTTATAATTGCAATATTTATTGAAATTATTTTTCTTAAATTTAAAGAATTAAATAGATATTTTCTTATAAAAATAGTAAAAATTGTTTATTAATAAAAATTATGTCTAAACAACATTCTTCTTCGGCTTTTTTTGCCACTAATATTGTTTTTATTAGTGAATTGTTGCAAAAATATCAACAAAATCCTGCTTCTGTCGATGCAAGCTGGGCAGAAATCTTTAACACCTATTCTGCCGAAATTTCGGCTTTAATTGCCGATTATAAAGGCCCTTCTTGGCAAAATCGTAATTTGCAAGTTGTGAATGCTTCTGAATTTGATATCTCTTCAAATTCAGCAGTTGTTAAGCCAGTTAAAAAAGAAGATGTTAAAAACATTACCAATAATCAAGCCAGCAATCAAGAATTGTTGCAGTTAAAACTGCACAATCTAATCTCTGCTTATCAACAACACGGTCATTTATCTGCTAATCTCGATCCTCTTTCGTTGTTAGGCAAGCAAAATGTAGCAGATCTTAATCTTTCTACTCATCAAATTTCTGAAAGCGATTTAGAAAAAACAGTTAATTTTGCTAATCAAAATGTTTCTTTACTTCATGCTATCAATCATTTACAAGCTAGTTATTGTCATAATATTGGGGCAGAATTTACCTATATTAAATCTGCAGAGCAAAAAAATTGGCTAGCCAAAAATCTTGAAAGCCTGCCAAATAGCAATCTTGACACTAAAATTACCATTCTCAAACACATTATACGCACCGAAAGATTCGAGCAGTTTTTACACAAAAGGTTTCCGGGTGCTAAACGCTTTTCTATTGAAGGTGGCGATAGTGCTATTTGCGGTATCGAGCAAATAATTAGCACTTCTGTAAATCAAGAAATTAAAAAAATTATTATTGGCATGGCTCATCGAGGCCGCCTTAACACTCTCACAGGCATTATGGGCAAGCCTTATCATCAAATATTTGCTGAATTTCAGGGTGTTGCAGGCATTCCAGAAGAAATTACAAAATCTGGAGATGTAAAATATCATATGGGCTATTCTAGTGTGCGAAACATTAACGGCCATCAAATTGGCTTATCTTTGGCATTTAATCCTTCTCATCTTGAAGCGGTTAATTCTGTGGTTGCAGGCAGAGTTAGGGCAAAACAAGATAGTTTGCAAGATTTTTCACGCAAACAAGCTCTTGCTTTACTAATTCACGGTGATGCAGCTTTTGCTGGTCAGGGCTCTGTTGCTGAAAACTTGGTAATGAATGGAGTAAGTGGCTATAACACTGGCGGTGTGCTTCATTTAATTATCAATAACCAAATTGGTTTTACTGCCAACCCGCAAGATTCTCGTAGCACACTTTATGCTTCTGATTTAGCAAAATCAATAGATGCTCCAATTTTTCATGTTAACGGCGATAATCCCGAAGATGTTTGTAAAATTGCCAATCTTGCTGTTTTGTATCGTCAGAAATTTCAAAAAGATGTGGTTATAGATTTAGTTTGTTATCGAAGATATGGTCACAACGAAGGCGATGAACCTATGTATACTCAACCTTTAATGTATAGCAAAATAAAAGATCATCCTACTTTAGAAAAAATTTATTCACAAAAACTTATTGCCGAAAAAGTTATTACAGAACAAGAATATCAAAATTTAGTAATTGAGTTTGAGAAAAATTTATCCAACGAATTTGAGCTTGCCAAAACTTACAAACCAAATAAAGCCGATTGGCTAGAAGGTAAATGGCAACACATTAAACACGATTGCACAAAATTACCTCAAACTGCGGTAAGCACTAATAAATTACAAGAACTAATCACTAAAATCACTTCTTTTCCTGTTAATTTTAACATTAATGTAAAAATTGCTAAACAACTTGAAGCCAGATTGCAAATGGTTAAACAAGGCTCCGAAATAGATTGGGGAACTTCAGAATCTCTAGCTTTTGCCACCTTGCTAGATGAAGGTTTTTCTGTTAGAATTACAGGGCAAGATTCAGGTAGAGGCACTTTTTCACACAGACATTCAATTTTACACGACAGCAAAACTGCACAAAAACATAACATTTTTTCTTCTTTACAGAAAACTACATCAAAATACGAAGTTCACGATTCTGTGCTTTCCGAATATGCGGTTTTAGGCTTTGAATATGGCTATTCTTTGGCAACTCCTAACGGTCTTACAATCTGGGAGGCTCAATTTGGAGATTTTGCCAATGGGGCTCAAATTATTTTTGATCAATTCATTGCTTCATCCGAAGTAAAGTGGTTAAGAAAATCTAATTTAGTAATGCTTTTGCCACACGGTTTTGAAGGGCAAGGCCCCGAACAT